>JAICYG010000027.1 GCA_025934335.1 Thermoleophilia bacterium
GTAGAACATCACCTCGGCGTAGTCGTGCACGTTCACGTGCTCGTCGACGACGACGATGCCCTTCGTCAGGCTGAGCATGCCGAGCCCCCAGATCGCGTTCATCACCTTGCGCGCGTGACCGGGGAAGGCCTTGCGGATCGAGACGATGCAGAGGTTGTGGAACGCGCCCGCGACCGGCAGGTCGTAGTCGACGATCTCGGGGACGGTCATCCGGACGGCGGGCAGGAAGATCCGCTCGGTCGCCTTCCCGAGCCAGGCGTCCTCCTGAGGCGGCTTGCCGACGACGATCGACGGGTAGAGGGCGTCGCGCCGCATCGTGATCGCGGTGACGTTGAAGACCGGAAACGGCTCGACCGGGGTGTAGAAGCCGGTGTGGTCGCCGAACGGGCCTTCGTCCGCGAGGTCGCCCCTGTCGACGTAGCCCTCGAGGATGATCTCCGCGTGCGCCGGCACCTCGACGTCGACGGTGACGCCCTTCACCATCTCCACCGGCTCGCCGCGCAGGAACCCGGCGACCATGAGCTCGTCGATGTGCTTCGGGAGCGGCGCACTCGCCGAGTAGGCGCTGATCGGGTCGAGGCCGAGCGCGACCGCGACCTCCATGCGCCCCTCGCTGAAGAGGTAGTCGGCGCGGCCGTCCTTGTGCAGCTGCCAGTGCATCGCGGTCGAGCGCGGGCCCAGCACCTGCAGGCGGTACATGCCGACGTTCCGCTGCCCGTTCCTCGGATCGTGCGTGATCACCGCGGGCAGCGTGATGAACGGCCCCCCGTCGCCGGGCCACGCCGTCTGCACGGGCAGCCGGCCGAGGTCGACCTCGTCGCCGCGGAGCACGATCTCCTGGCAGGCACCGCGGCGCACGGTGCGGGGCCGCGAGTCGGCGATCGACTTGAGCGTCCGGAGGCCGCGCACCTTGGCCGCGAGCCCCTCGGGCGGCTGCATCTCGAGGATCTCGCCGACGCGCTCCGCGATCTCATCGAGCGACGCGACGCCGAACGCCAGGCACATACGCCGCTCGGTGCCGAACTGGTTGACGAGGAGCGGCAGGTCGCTCCCCTGCGGGCGCTCGAAGAGCAGAGCAGGCCCGCCCGCCTTGACGACGCGGTCGACGATCTCCGTCACCTCGAGCCGCGGGTCGACCTGCGCCGTGACGCGGACGAGCTCGCCCTCCCGCTCGAGGAGCGCGACCCACTCGCGAAGGTCGTGCGCGACCGCCATCGCGGGCGAGTCTAGACCCGGGTGCCGAGGACGAATGCGCGCAGGACGTCGTTGAACGGCGCCCCGAGGAGCTGCGGGTTGTGCCCGGCCCCCGGCAGAACGCGACGCTGCGCGGCGAGCCGTTCCTCGAGCACGTCGCAGACCGCGTCGAAAGCGGGGCTCCAGCCGCCCGAGACGACGAGCTTCGGAAACGGCGCCGCCGCGAGCTCGTCGAGCGGCGGCCGCGCCTCCCAAGGGCCGCGCTCGACCATCAGGACGCGCGCCCCCTGTTCGAGCTCGGCGGGCAGCGGGTCGGGGAGCTGCACGTCACGCCCTGCAACCTCGCCGTAGAACGCGGCCAGGAACGCGCGCGGCTCGCGCGGCCCATCCGACCAGAGCGCCCGCAGGCGCGCGGCGAACGCGTCGGCGGCCGGTCGCCCCGCAGCGATGCCGAACGCCGGCGGCTCGACCACCGACAGCGACGCGAGCTCCTCCGACTGCGCTGCGGCGAAGAGCGACACGACACCGCCGTAGGAGTGGCCGCAGAGGTGGTCGCCCGGCTCGAGGCGCGCGGCGAGCCACGCGGCATGCTCCTCGAAGTCGACGCGTTCGGTAAGCGGCCCCGGCGGGAAACCGGGCCGGTCGACGACGACCAGCTCGAGCTCGTCCGCGAGCGGTCGTTGGGCGCTCCACGAGGCGGCGCCGTTCCGGACGCTGCCGTGCACGAGGACGAGCCTCAAGTTGTTAGTAGAGCTGACGGCGCGCGCGGCGGCGCTCGGCGCGGCGGTGGCCCGCCCAGTTCGAGAGCTCGCCGAGCACGATCACGCTGAGGAAGATCAGGCCCACGATCAGCATCCCGAGGATGACGTGGGTCCCCTCGCTCGCGGCGTCGAAGATCACGACGCGACTCTAGCGGAGTGCGCTGCCAGAGCACGCGCAACCGCACCGTCGTCGGGCGTGCCGCCGAGCTCGTGCGCGGCGTCGACCCAGGCGGCGCCGCCGTCGCCGACACCGTCCGCGCGCTCGGCGGCGCAGCGGGCGATCAGCCGCGCCATCGCCGCGACGGCGGGTACCCCACCCGCGTCGGCGATGCGAACGAGCCCGTGCGCGTACAGGTAGTCGCCGAGCAGGACCGCCTCGTCCGCGTCGGGCGGCTCGAAGAGCCGCGGCCGACCGTAGTGGACGAGGTATGCCTCGTAGATCGTCTCGAGCCCGAGCCGCAGCGGCTCGGGGACGAGCGCCGAGAAGACGGGCTCGAGGTCGGGCACGGCGAGCAGCGACGCTGCCCAGACCGGGCTCTCGGCCTCAGCGCCGCTCGAAATGCTCTCGAACAGCATCGACCGTCCTCTCGATCTCGTCACCCGAGTGCGCGAGCGAAGGGAAGAGGCACTCGTACTGGCTCGGAGCGACATACACGTCGGCCGCGAGCAGGTCGCGGAAGAGGGCCGCGTACGCGTCGGCGTCGAGCTGCGCGAACCGCTCCACCGGCTCGCTCCGCCCTGCGAAGAGAGTGAGCATCGCGCCGACGCGCTGCACCCGGCCGAAGGCCGAGAGCCCCTCGGCGAGCTGCGCCGACCGCCGCTCGAGCTCCTCGTACACCGCGGGGTCGCGCAGCCGCCGCAGCACCGACACGCCCGCGGCGGTCGCGAGCGGGTTCCCGCTCAGCGTCCCCGCCTGGTAGACGCTGCCGGACGGCGCGAGCTGCTCCATCACCTCCGCACGGCCGCCGAAGGCTGCGAGCGGCAGGCCGCCGCCGACGATCTTCCCGAGCACGGTCAGGTCGGGCGTGACGCCGAAGCGCTCCTGCGCGCCGCCGCGCGCGACGCGAAAGCCGGTGATCACCTCGTCGAACACGAGCAGCGCTCCGGAGGCGTCGCAGAGCATGCGCAGCGCCTCGAGGAATCCGGGCGCGGGCGGGACGCAGCCCATGTTGCCGGCGACCGGCTCGACGAAGATCGCGGCGAGCCCCTCGCCGTAGCGCTCGACCGCGGCGGCAGTTCCGTCGACGTCGTTGTACTCGCACACGACCGTGTCGGCGACAACGCCCGTCGGCACACCGGGCGAGGCGGCGATGCCGAGTGTCGCGAGGCCGGAGCCTGCATTCGCGAGGAACGGGTCAGCGTGCCCGTGATAGCAGCCGGCGAACTTGATCACGCGGTCGCGCCGCGTGAACCCGCGCGCGAGCCGCAGCGTCGACATGGCGGCCTCCGTCCCGGACGAGACGAGCCGGACGCGCTCGACGGACGGCACCGCGTCGACGATCTCCTCCGCGAGCGCGAGCTCGCCCTCGGTGGGTGCGCCGAAGCTCGTGCCGGCGAGCGCGGCCTCGCGCACGGCCTCGAGCGTCTCCTCATCGGCATGGCCGAACACGAGCGGGCCCCACGACTGCACCCAGTCGACGAGGCGGCGCCCGTCGGCCGTCTCGACGTAGGCGCCGTCGCCCCGGACGACGAAGAACGGCTCGTCGAGGCCGACGCCGCGCATCGCGCGCACGGGCGAGTTGACGCCGCCCGGGATCAGCCGGAGCGCCTTGCTCCAGTTCTTCGAACGAACTAGGGCCAACTGGCGAATTCCTTCGCCCAGTAGGTGAAGATCAGATCCGCACCGGCGCGGCGGATCGAGGTAAGCGCCTCGGTCGCGGCGGCGCGCTCGTCGAGATCGCCGGCTGCCGCGGCCGCCTTCAGCATCGCGTACTCGCCCGACACGTTGTACGCGGCGAGCGGCAGGTCGAAGCGGTCGCGAACCGCACGCAGCACGTCGAGGTACGGGAGCGCAGGCTTCACCATCAGCACGTCCGCGCCCTCGGCGACGTCCTGCTCGCACTCACGCAGCGCCTCGCGCACGTTGCCCGGATCCATCTGGTACCCGCGGCGGTCGCCGAACGCGGGCGCCGAGTCGGCGACGTCGCGGAACGGCCCGTAGAACGCGGAGGCGTACTTCACCGCGTACGAGACGATCGGCAGCTGCGGCAGCGCCTCGCGGATCGCGCCGACGCGGCCGTCCATCATGTCGCTCGGGCAGACGACGTCGGCCCCCGCCTCGGCGTGCGAGACGGCGGCGCGCGTGATCAGGTCGAGCGACGCATCGTTGTCGACCTGGCCGTCGGCGGCGACCACACCGCAATGGCCGTGTGACGTGTACTCGCACAGGCACACGTCGGTCATCAGCACGAGCTCGGAGAACCGCGGCCGCAGCGCCCGCAGCGCCTGCTGCACGATCCCGTCGTCGACCCACGCGCCGGAGCCGTCCTCGTCCTTCTCCTCCGGGATGCCGAAGAGGAGCACCGCGGGGACGCCGAGGCGCACGAGCTCCTCGACCTCGCGGACGACGGACTCGACCGTGTGCCGCGCGAGCCCGGGCAGCCGCGCGTTCGGCAGCGCCTCCGGCGCGACGAAGAGCGGCATGACCAGGTCGTCGACGGAGACGGTGGTCTCGCGGACGAGGTCGCGCAGCGCGCCGGTCCGCCGCAGGCGGCGGAGGCGTGTGACGGGAAAAGCGCTCATCTCCCGCTCCGGCGCGGGCGAAGCCCGTGCCTCCGCTCCCTGCTGAGCTCCGTCGAGCCTACGCTCATGGCCGAAATGGTCGCACAGCGGCGCGGGCGAGCAGCGAGAAGACGAGGGCGAGCCCGGCGAGCCATGCCGCCTCCCGCCCGATCGACGCCCACGGGTGCAGGTCGTAGAGCGTCGCCGAGAAGAGCCGCACGCCGTGCGCGAACGGCAGCGCGTCGCTCGCCCAGCCGGCGGCGGCGAACACCTCCGACGGGATCAGGCCCAGGAAGACGATCGGCAGCACGAGCAGCACGGCGACGAGCGACGCCGTCCGCGCCTCGCGCGCGAGCGCCCCGACGAGCGCTCCGAGCCCGCCGAGCGCCGCACCGGTCAGCGCGAGCCCGGCGGCGAGGAGGGGAAGCCGTGACCACGGCTCGCCGCCCGGCGCATTGCCGGCCTCGATCACCACGGCGAACGCGAACGCGACGCCCAGCCCGAGCACGGCCGCGACGAGCGCGGCGAGCGCGACCTTCGCCGCGACAAGGCGGCCCGGCGAGACGAGGCCGCGTGCGAGCCGACCGAGCACGTTCTCGTCGCGCTCGCCCGCGAGGGCGCCGGCGGCGAGCACGAGCGCGACGAAGGTGATCGTCAGCCCGAGCGCGTAGGCCTGCACCTGCGCCGAGAGGGTTGCCGTCCGCCCACGGTCCGGCAGTTCCTTCAGCTCGATCGGGGCGGCCGTGGCGCGAAGCGCGTCGCCGGTCCGTGCGAGAGCGCGCCGCGCGTCGTGCACGAACCGCTCGATCCGCTTCACGCGCTCGCTCTGAGGCAGCGCGCGCAGCTCCTGCTCGGTGCCGTCGAGGCCGAGCACGTCGAAGCTCTGCCCGAGGAACCTGCCGTCGCCCCCGTGCAGGATCAGCTGCACGTACTCGAGGTTCGCGTCGATGTACGCGCGCTGCAGCTTCCGGTTCAGCGAGTACACGAGCGCCTGCACCTGCTGGCGCACGCGCGGAGCCGTCCCGCCGCGCGTCACTGCGAGCTCGAGCGTCGGGCTCTCGACCATCTGCTGCAGCGTTGCGACGAATCCCGGCGGGACCGTCACGACCGCGACCACCTTTCCGTCGGCGAGCTGGCGGGCCGCCTCGTCCTCGTCGAGGTGGACGAGACGGACGTTCCGGGCGACCGCGTCGATCGTCGCGTTCACGTCGAACCGATGCGTGCCGACGACGATCCGCGCGGGCAGCCCGTCCTCGTCGACGAACGCGACGCGCGGCTTCGAGCTCGCGTACCCGGCGACGAGCCCGAGCAGCGCGGCGATCAGAACCGGATAGGCGAGCAGGACGACGAGCAGCACCGGCGTCCGCACGAGCGTACGGACGTCCTTGCGCAGCAGCAGCACCACCGCCTTCATACGAGGTGCCCGTCGGCAAGCTCGAGCGTGCGGTCGGCGAGCCCGGCGAGCTCCTCCCAGTGGTGCGTCGCGACGAGCACCGCTCCGCCGCCGTCTGCGACCGAGCGCGCGATCTGCCACACGCGCTCGCGCTGGGCCGGGTCGAGCGACGCGGTCGGCTCGTCGAGGAGAAGCACCTGCGGCGAGGCGAGGAGCGCGAGCGCAACGTCGAGCCGCTGGCGGTTCCCGACGGAGAGCGACGCGGCGCGGGTCTCCGCCGGGAGGTCGAACTCGACGGCCAGCTCGTCCGCCCGACCACGCGACACTCCTTCGAGCGATGCGAACAGCCGCAGGTTCTCGAGCGCGGTGAGACGGCCGTAGTGCGCCGCGCGCTGCGGCACCCAGCCGACGCGCTCCGGCCGTTCGACGGCGCCCTCGCTCGGGTCGAGCGCGCCGGCGAGGATCGAGAGCAACGTCGACTTGCCGGCCCCGTTGGGGCCGACGAGGGCGACGACCTCGCCCTCCGCGAGCGTCACGTCCGTCGGCAGCAGCGCGGTGCGCGAGCCGAACCGGCGCGCGACGCCGCGCGCGGAGAGCAGCGTCACTCGACGGCCGCGGGCTCGTGGAGCGGCTCGACCGGCACCGGCTCCTCGGGGGTCGCGTGCGCCCAGGGCTCGAGCGTGAGGCGCTGGGAGAAGAACTCCCACAGCGCGCGCGAGACCGCGAGCACCGGCAGCGCCACGAGGGCGCCCGGCAGCCCGTACAGCTCCGCACCGGCACCGAGCCCGAAGATGACGAGCAGCGGGTGCAGTCGCAGCGCGTTTCCCATCACGTTCGGCACGACCACGTGCCCCTCGATCTGGTGGATGCCGAGGAAGAGGAGCACGACCCAGAGAGCCGACAGCGGGTGCACGACGAGCGCGTACAGAAGCGGCGGGATCGCGCCGAGCCACGGCCCGAGGTACGGGATGATCTCCGTGACCGCGACCCAGCCGCCGAAGAGGAGCGCGTACTGCTGCGCATGCGGCAAGAGACCGACCATCGCGAGCGCCCAGAGGCCGATGCCTGCGCTCGTCCCGATGATCAGGCTGAGCGCGGCCTGCCCGCGCACGTACGAGGCGAGCGCGTGCTCCAGCGAGCGCAGGAGCGGCTGCTCCCCCGGTCGAGGCGGGAATCTCCTGTCGACCGCCCGTCCGAGCCGCTGCATGTCGAGCAGCATGTAGATCGACACGACGACGAGCAGCACGGCGCTGAAGAGCGTCTTGCCGATCGAGATCGCCGCGCCCTCCACGAAGGTGACGATGCGGTGCGTGTACTTGCCGACATCGCGCTGCTGGATCTGGCGCACGAGCCGGTGGCCGCGCTTCTCGATGCGTACCGACTTCAGGTGGTGCGTGTCGAGCCAGCGCTGGAGGCGGTCGACGTCGAGGTACGCGGACGTCCGTCCGGAGACGGCGTGAGGATGCGTGAAGTAGTCGTTGAACCGGTTCGCCGCGGTCTTCGTCTGCGAGACGACGGCGGTGGCGACGGCGAAGATGATCAACGCGAGCATCGCCGCAAACGCCAGATACACGAGCGCGACCGAGAGGCCGCGGGGCAGGTGGGCCCGTTGCAGCGCCCGCGTGAGCGGGTCGAGCAGCAGCGCGACGAGCGCGGCGACCACGAACAGGAACACGACGTGAATCACCGCCGTCGCGAACGCCCACGCGGCGAGCAGGAGCAGCGGCAGGCCGACCAGCTGGACCCAGCGTGGGATCCGGATCCGGGGCGGGCGCGTGAGGGCGCTCACAGGGGCGATGCTAGACGCACGGTCGGCCTCGTCGTGCCCATCCGGCCGCCCGACTGGGACTGGGAGTGGCCCTCCGACGGCGCCCTCGCGCTCGCGCCCCGGTTGAACGTGACGGAGCCGTTCGCTACGGTGCCCGCCATGTCGGTCCCGGCCCCCCGGCGGCGCGAGCGTGCCGTCGTCCACCGTGCCGTCGCCGGGCGACCCGTCGCGAGGCACCGCCGGCACCTCGAGCGCGAGCGACGCCTGCGCCGGCTCGCCGTCCTGATCGCGGTCGCGGTCGTCGCGCTCGTCGTCCTCCTCCTCTCCGCCTTCGGCGGCCCCGACGCGGCCGTCACGGCGCCGGTCCCCGCGAGCGCGGCCCGCCTGCTGCCGGCCGGGCCGCCGGCGCCGAGCGTCGTGGCGCGCCTCGGCTCGCTGCACCTGCAGCTCCCCATCAGCCAGTCGCGCGTGAGCGCGATCGGCTATCAGGCGGGGAGCGACGGCGCGCTCGCGCTGACGCCGCTCGGGACGCAGTCGAACGAGGGCGTGCTCAAGCGCATCGTGCATGCGGTCTTCGGCGGCTCGACCGCCGGCCCGCGCTGGTACCAGCTCGCCGGCGGCCAGTCGTCGCTCGACGTCGGCGCCCCGGCGGGGACCGACGTCTACTCGCCGGTCGACGGCTCGGTGCTCGCGATCGACGACGTCGTCCTCGGCGGGCGGACGGTCGGCTCGCGCATCGAGATCCAGCCGGTCGGCTCCCCGTCCCTGATCGTCTCTGTCTCGCACGTGAACGTCGATCCGGCGCTCGTCGTCGGCTCGCCGCTCTCCGCAGCGGCGACGAAGCTCGGTTCGGTCGTCGACTACTCGCATGTGGAGCACCAGGCGCTCGCGCGCTACACGAACGACTCGGGGAACCACGTCGCCGTCGAAGTGCACGCATCGGCGACGCTCGGCCTCGACTAGGAAGGAACGACAGTCCGCATTCTGTTCGTCGCCGACGTGTTCGGCGCACCCGGGCGGCGCGCGGTCGAGGCGCGGCTGCCGTCGCTGCGGCAGGAGCTCGCAGCCGACTTCTGCATCGTCAACGGCGAGAACGCGGCCGACGGGCGCGGGATCACGGCGAGGCTCGCCGACCGCCTCCTCGCGAGCGGCGCCGACGTGGTCACGCTCGGGAACTGGACGTGGGGGCAGCGCGGCTTCGCGCCGTACCTGTCGGGGACGGACCGGGTGCTGCGCCCCGCGAACCTGTCGCCCCGCTCGCCGGGCCACGGAGTCGCCGTCCACGACGGCGTCGCGGTGATCAGCCTGCTCGGCGTCTTCTCGCTCAGCCCGTTCGAGAGCCCGTTCATCGCCGCCGACCGACTCGTCGAGGAGGCACGGCGCGAGACGCCGGTGATCGTCGTCGACTTCCACGCCGAGGCGACGAGCGAGAAGGTGGCGCTCGCGCGCTACCTCGACGGCCGCGTCACCGCGGTCCTCGGCACGCACACGCACGTGCAGACGAACGACGCGCGCGTGCTCGCGGGCGGTACCGCCGCGATCACGGACGCAGGCATGACGGGGCCGCACGACTCCGTGATCGGGAGCGACGAACGGACCGCGATCGCCCGGTTCGTCTCGGGGATGCCGACGAGGCTCGAGCCCGCGAGCGGCGACGTTCGCATCGAGGGCGCGCTCGTCGACTGCGACCCGGACGGGCGCGCTACGAGCTGCGAGCCCGTGCGCGTTGCCGTGGAGGGGTAAGCGAGAGAACGACGAGCAGCGCGACGAGCACGAGGTCGCGCGCGAGGACGACGCCGGCGAGGTGGAAGGTGTCCACGTACTCGAAGTAGCGACGCGGGAACCAGACCTGCGTGAGCACGCAGGCGGCCGTCAGTAGCACGGTGGCGAGCGCGCCGCGCGCGCCGCGGACGAGCGGGACGAGCGGGATCAGCCAGAGCAGGTACTGCGGCGAGAGAACCCTGTCGAACGCGACGAATGCGCAGACCGCGGCGGCCGCGTACCGGACGAGGCGCTCGGGGCTCGCCGCGCCGCGCCCGAACGCGACCCACAGCGCGACGAGCGACGCGGCGGCGAGCGCGGTGAGCGCCCGGCCGACGGCGTCGTGCCCGACGAGGTTCTGCGAGCCGTGCGACGTGACGACCTGCGGGTGCCCGAACGCCGTCAGGATCGCGGCGCCGAGGCTCTCGACCTGAAGCGGCCGCGACGCCTGACCGTGGAGGCTCTCCCAGAGCCCGTGCGGCGCGACGACCGCGAAGGGCACGAACGCCGCGGCGACCACCACCGCTCCCGCGAGCACGCTTGCGGCACGGCCGCGCCGTACCGTCCAGACGAGTGCGAGCGGCACGACGACGAGGGGCCACAGCTTCGCGTCAACCGCCGCGCCGAGGAGCGCCCAGCCGAGCGCGTGACGCTCCGAGCGGAGCGCCGCGAGCGCCCCGACGAGGAGGAGCGACGGCCAGAGGTCGAAGCGAGAGAGGATGAGCGAGCCCACGAGCACGGGAGCGAGCGCCGCGTAGTACGCCGCCGACCGCCGGACGAAGGCGAGCACCGCGACGAGCGTGACGCCGCACACCGCCATCAGCCATGCGAACGCACCGGCGTAGTCGCCGAAGGGCACGGGCGCGACGAAGACCGGCAGCGCGCCCGGCGGGTACTCGACCCGGAAGTCGCGGTACGGGACTTGGCCGTGGTCGACGATCGCCGTTCCGTAGTCGTGGTAGGTCGGCCAGTCGACGAGGGCGCCGTGCGCCCAGAACCACGTGTGTACGACGCCGAAGCAGGCGAGGAAGATCCCCGCCGCCGCGACCGCGTCAGCCCACGGCGGGCTGCGCCGGCTCACGCGCGGTTCCCGGCAGCGGCGCGACGAGCGCGAGCACGACGAAGGGGAAGAACCACGGCAGGTACAGATAGAACCAGTGCGTGAGCACCAGCTCAAACCCGATCAGGACGACGGCGGTGAGCGCAGCGAGCCGGAGCGGTGAACGTCGGCGCGGGAACACACCGAGCGCGAGCGCGCCGACGACGAGCACGCCCTGCAGCACCCGCTGGACGACGTGCAGGTCGGGCAGGCCCTTCGCGTGGTACTGGCCCCAGTCCCAGATCGAGAACGGCGAGTCGCGGCCGACCTGGAAGCTCACCGTCCGGTCGTAGAACACGCGCGCGGCGTGGAGCGGGGACGGCTCGAGGAAGAGCACGAAGAAGACGACGACTGTCGCGAGCAGGAAGCCGAGGACCGTCAGCGCCACCGAGCGCGGGCGGCGCGCCCGCGGGTAGCCCGTCCAGAGCGGCAGGACGAGCAGCGACGCGAATTTCGTCCAGCCGGAGAGCGCGACGGCGGCGCCGCGACCGAGGTCGCTCGTGACGGCGACGAGCCCCCAGACGAGCAGCGCCGGGCCGATCGAGTCGTTCGTGTTCGAGCTCGACGCGTACTGCGTGAACGGCCACGCGGCCCAGGCGAAGGCGGCGGCCGCGCCCACTCGTGGGCCGCCGAGCCGGCGTCCCACGACCGCGAGCCCGAGCAGCGCGAGCAGGTCGAAGAGGATCGACGTGAAGTGGACGGACGGAAGCGAGTCCCACTTGTGGCTCCAGCCGAAGATCAGGTAGCCCGGGATGTACGCGAGGTACGCGACGGGGCCGTAGGTGTCGCCGAGCGGGTTCGCGGTCTCGCAGCGGCCGTTCGTCTGGATCCGGTCGCGCACCTCGCCGGCGCTGTCGGCCGGGCCGCACTCCTTCAGGTCGTCCTCCTGCGGGAAGTTCCCGTACGGGCTCTGGCCGTGCCAGATGCGGTCGGCGCCGATCACACCCGAGTAGCCGACGTCGATCACGTTCGACGCGCGGATGTTGAGGCCGACGCGGAACCCGGCCAGGAAGACGGTGGCCGCAGCGAGCGCCCAGACCGGCCAGACCGGAGCGCTGCTCGGCGGCCGGTCGCCGCGCGCGACCCAGACGCAGCGGAGAAGCAGCCAGAGGAGCGGCGGATACGCGAGCGGCATCGCCGCGAAGACGTTCCCGTGGTTGAAGAACCACAGCGAGACCGAGAGCGAGACGAGCACGAGCAGGTCGACGTTGCGAACCGAGCGGAGACGGCGCCAGTCGACGAGGCCGATCAGGAAGATGGCGCACGCCGCCAGCCAGAGCGCCGGCTCGTTGATCCGGTCGCCGCCGAACGCGCCCTTGTAGCCGCGCGCCATGCGCCACGCGACCTGCGGGCCTGTCCACGCCTCCGTCACCGCTCCGGTCGCGTCGTCGACGTTGCCGGTCGCGACCTCGCCCGCCTTGCCCGACCAGACGTGCACGGTCCACGACCCGTTCTCGAACGACGCGTCGGTCTGCGGTGCCGGCGGGTAGTGCTCGAGCCAGTCGTGCACCTTCGGGTCGGCGAGGAAGCGGTCGATCGCCTCCTGCCGCTTCAGCTGCGCCCCCGTCGTGCCGAGAGTCGGCGGGGTCGTCAGCGGGGTCGTGGTGGTGGTGTCCGCGTGCGCCACCGGCACGAGCGCCAGCGCCGCGACGACGGCGGCGAGCCTCAGCGCCTGAACGACCAGAGCTTGTTCCCGAGGAAGTTCAGCGGCGTCACGAGGATGATCGCGATCGCCTGCGACATGACCTTGCGCCAGTCGAGAACGTCGATGAAGAGCAGCAGCCACAGCTGGTTGACGCCGAAGGCCGCGAGCGAGACGACGAAGAAGCGCGCACCCTGCACGCCGATGTGGCTCCGGTCGCGTCGGAACGTCCAGTGCCGGTTCCAGAAATAGTTGCTCGCCGCGGAGACGACGAACGAGATGGCCGCGGCGACGTGCGCGCCCCAGCCGAGCAGCGCTGCGAAGACGGCGAGGTTGATGACGTAGCCGCTCGCGCCGACGATGCCGAACTTCGCGAGCTGGATCCAGTTGTGGGGGCTCCGCAGGGCTTGCGCGGTGCGGGCGCCGAGAGCGGACACGGGCGGGAAGGTACTACGCGGCGCGGAGCGCGCCCCCGTCGTCGAGCCACGGGTCGGCGTACCCGAGCTCGGAGAGGCGGCGCGACCGGCGCCGGTAGAAGTCGAGGTCGCCCTCGTCGATCAGCGTCAGGGCGGACTCGAGCGCGATCTCGTCAGGCCCGATCCTCGCGACCGCGAACGGCAGAAATCGCTCCGTCTCGTCGCCGCACATCACCTCGAAGCCGAGCACGCGGTCGACGGTCGCGTCGACGAGGACGTCGGTCGGCCGGCCGAGCTGGATGCCGTTCAGGCGCACCGGCAGCGCGAGGACGTCGCTGAGGGGCCTCATGGCGTCGCCGTCGTTTCCGCGCGTCCGTGAGGTGAAACCGCGAAGTGCCGCCCGATCGCGTCCTTGACGCGCGTGATCGAGGCGGGCGGGGCACCGAGGCCGACGCTCAGCATCGGCACCTCCGAGTCGGCGGTGTCGAGCGAACCGTGGCTGCCGCCGCCGAGGTGGTGGCGGCCCGCCAAATCGAGGAACTCCCAGCCCGCGGCGGCGGAGACGAGCACCTCGCCGGCGTTCGGGTTTGCGAGCGCGGCGGCCGCGCGGATGCGACCGTCGGGGACCGTGTCGAGCAGCGACGCGTCCTCGTCGCCGTCGCGCCGCGCGACGACCCGGTCGCCCTCGCGGAAGAGGACGATCCCGGCCGACGGCTCGCCGTCCAGGCTCTCCGCGACGCGCCGCGCCTCGCTCGTGTAGACCATCGCGGCGCGGTTCGACGCCATCACCAGGTCGCCTTCGACATCGAGCCGCGCGACGTGCTCGACCTTCGACTGCCCGTGATCGGAGCAGACGAGCACGGCATAGCGGTCGAGGAACTCGTCCGGGCCGCCCGCGGCGTCCATCAGGGCGGCGACGGCGTCGTCGCTGCGGGCGAGTGCGTCGTGGGCGCTGTCGGGACCCGCGGCGTGCGAGGCGTAGTCGTAGTCGGGGAGGTAGTAGACGAGCAGGTCGAAGCCGTCGCGCGTGACGAGCCAACGCCCGACCCACGCCGCGTAGGCGTCGATCGAGCCGAGGGCGCGGTTGCGGACGGCGATCGGCGCGCCGGTGCGATCGCTCGAGTACAGCGAGTAGAAGTAGAACCGCTTGGGGCCGTTCACCGCGGGCGCGCCGGGGATCGTCGGCAGATGGCGTGTGCGGCCGCGGTAGCAGGTGATGTTGATCGCCGCGGTCGTGAGGCCCGCATCCTCGAGTGTCTCGTAGACGGTGGAGACGTCCTTCGAGAGGTGACGTGCGTTCAGGTCGACGATCGTGTCGCGCAGCGAGCGGGCGAGCCCCGCCGCCCGGATCGCACCGAACGAGGAGCCGTACTCGACGATGCGGCGCTCCTCGCGGTGCCACCAGACGAGGTGTGGGATGTGGTGGCCGTCGGGATGCGTCCCGGTCGCGATCGAGCTGAGGCACACCGGCGTCAGCGACGGGAACGTGGACGCGGCGCGCCGGTAGTCGCCGTGCTCGGCGAGGAAACGCAGCGCCGGCGTCTCGGCCGCCTCGAACATCGACGGCGTCAGCCCGTCGATGACGATCAGGACGACCGGCTTCGCGGCGCCCGTGTCAGTCCTTCGCAAGGGAGCGCAGGCCGGCATGCCGCTCCGGCGCGCGCCGGCGCAGCCGCAGGCCGAGCAGCGGGACGGCGGCCGCCTCGAGATAGCCGAGGACCGGCACGAACGCGAGTGCGGCGCCGACGAGCGAGGCGAGCGCGAGCAGCGTCGCCGTCCCGCCGCGGGTGCCGCCGCGGCGGAGTGCGCCGCCGACGAGCGGCGCCGAGCCGACGGCTCCGCAGACGGCGCCCACCGCGCCGCCGGCCGCCTCGTCCCACTGGCCGAAGGCGAAGCCGATCACGATCGAGACGAACGCCGCGACGACGAGGCCGGCGAGCGCGCGCCGGAGCGCTCCCGTCGCGGCGACGCCGATCGCCGCGCCGAGGCCGACGAGGATGCCGATCGTGTACCAGTCGCCCACGCCGCGAGGTTACACACGGCCGAAAGTTGGGCAGGAGTTCGACAAACCCCCGTCGTCCCACGTCTGGAGAGCGTCATGACCGGCGACCCGCGCCCCCTGCTCGTCTTCTTCACCTCGACCCGCTCCGGCCCGGCACGGCGGATGGAGAGCCTGCTCGCGCACATCGCGCGCAAGGAGCGTGGCCGCCTGCGCGTGATCCAGGTGGACGTCGACGTATCGCCCGCTCTCGCGGAGAAGCTGTCGGTCGAGTCGGTGCCGACGCTCGTCCTCGTCGTCGAGCGGAAGGCGGTCGCGCGTCTCGCGGGCCGCGTCAGCGCGCCGAAGATCGAGGCGATGCTCGAGCAGCACCTCGGCGTAACGGCGTAGCCTCAGTCGCGCTGCAGGCGCGCGATCAGCGCGAGCGTGAACTGCGCGGCGCGCGCGCCGTCGACGACCCGGTGGTCGAAGGTGAGGCTCAGGTTGCCCATGCTGCGAACGGCGATCTCGCCGTCGCGAACGACGGGCCGAGGGGCGATCCGGTGCACGCCGAGGATCGCGACCTCGGGATGGTTGACGAGCGGTGTCACGAACAGCCCCGCGAGCTTGCCGGCACTCGTCACCGTGAACGTCGAGCCGCGCAGCTCCTCCGGCGCGAGCGTCCCGGCCCGCGCCTTCCCGGCGAGCGCGTCGACGTCGACGCGGAGCTCGTCGACGCCGCGACGGTCGCAGGCGCGCACGACCGGGACGACGAGGCCCGCGTCGGTCTGCACGGCGATGCCGAGGTCGTACCGGTCGAGGTAGACGATCTCACCGCCCTCCAGCCGCGCGTTCAGCTCCGGGAACTCCTTCAGCGTCTCGGCGGTAACGCGCAGCACCGTCGGCAGCAGCAGCTCCAGGCTGACGTTCGAGAAGTCGCATTCCTCGACGTAGGTGACCGCGGGCACTTCGCGGTGCGCGCGCGTCAGGTGCTCCGCGATCTGCCGACGCACGCCGCGCACCTGCTCGCGGCGACCTTCGCGCGGCGAGGCCGCACCGCGCACGTCCTCCTCGGTGATGCGCCCGCCGGAGCCGGTGGGAGCGACGGACGCGAGCTCGACGCCGAGCTCCCGCGCGAGCTTCCGGACGAGCGGTGTCGCCTGAATGCGCCGCGCCGGAGCCTCGGCCGACTCGGCGCCGTCGCCGCCGATCACGACCAGCACGGTTCCGACGGGGACGACCTCGCCCTCCGAGACGAGAATCCTCGCGACGCGGCCGGCGGCGGGAGACGGTATCTCGACCGTCGTCTTGTCGGTCGCGATCTCGACGAGCGGTGCGTCCTCTGCGATCTCGTCCCCCTCCGCGACGAGCCAGCGCGCGATCTCACCCTCGGTCAGCCCCTCGCCGAGGTCCGGCAGCTTGAACTCGTACGCCACGACGGGGGAAGCTACCTGCGCGGTCGCCCGACCCACGAGCCGGGTGGCACGAGCAGCACCCGCAGCCCCTCCGCGCCGAAGCGCCAGAGCGAGACGGCGAGCTCGCTGCCCGAGAGCTCCGCGGCAATCTCCCGTGGCACGTACCCGGCCTGCAGCGTCCGCTCCTCGTTCCAGACGCCGATCGCATTCGCGTCGTGCTCGTTGTGCGGCTCGGGAACGAGCGCGAGCCGCACGCCGGGATCGAAGGACGCATCTGCGACCGCCCCGGGGCGGAACGAGACACCGGCGACCGCGACCACGCGAAGGCGCGGGTCGTCCCAGCGCACGCGCTCCCCGGTCGCGGCGTCGCGAAGGTTGAAACCCGCGCCTCGCCGGTCGCGCTCGAGCCAGAGACGGAGGCGCTCGCTCAGAGGGCCGCTCCCGGCACCGGCTTGCGCGGCTCCGTCAAGCCTACGCCGCGAAGAGAGATCGTACGGCGGCCGTGACCCGCTCGACCGACGGCATGTATGCGTCCTCGATCGTCCAGTACGGGTACGGCACGTCGTAGCCGGTGACGCGCAGCACCGGGCCTTGCAGGTCGAAGATCGCGCGCTCCGCGATCAGCGCAGCGAGCTCGGCCCCGAAGCCGACGGTACGCGGCGCCTCGTGCACGATCACGGCCCGCCCCGTCTTCGCCACCGAGGCGAGGATCGCGTCCTCGGCCAGCGGCCGCAGCGAGCGGACGTCGACGATCTCGCACGACACGTCGAGCTCGTCCGCCGCGCGCTCGCACACGGCGACCATTGCTCCGTAGGCGATCAGCGTGACGTCGCCGCCCTCTCGGGCAACGCGCGCCTTCCCCAGCGGGACGACGTGCTCGCCCTCGGGCACCTCGCCGCGCGCGGTGCGGTAGACGAGCTTCGGCTCGAGCACCACCACCGGGTCGGGATCGCGGATCGCCGCCGCGAGGAGGCCCTTCGCGTCGGCCGGCGTCGCCGGGATCGCGACCTTGATGCCGGGCGTGTGCACGTAATAGGTCTCCGGCGAGTCGTCGTGCAGCTCGGGCGCGCGGACGCCGCCGCCGTACGGCATGCGGATCGTCAGCGGGAACTCCATCCGGCCGCCGCTCCGCCAGCGGTAGCGGCCGACATGCGTGATCAGCTGGTTGAGCGACGGGTACGAGAAGGCGTCGTACTGCATCTCGACCACCGGGCGCCAGCCGGCGAGACACAGCCCGATCGCGCCGCCGAGAATCCCGGCCTCGGAGAGCGGCGTGTCGATGCAGCGGTCGGCGCCGAAGCGCTCTCGCAGCCCCGCCGTCGCGCGAAACACACCGCCGGCCCGCCCGACGTCCTCGCCGAGCACGAGCACGTTCGCATCGCGCTCGAGCTCCACATGCAGCGCGTCGTTCACCGCCTCGACGAGCGTCAGCGTCAGCTCACCCACGCCGCATGTTCCCCGGCGGGTCGGCGTAGGCGTTCGCGAAGAGCAGCTCCGGGTCGGCGGGAGGCTCCGCCTCCGCCGCAGCGATGCCGGCGCGCATCAGGTCCTCCGCCTCCTTGCGCACGGTGTCGGCGCGCTCCTCGCTCAGCACGCCGGCTGCGAGCAGGAGCCGCTCGAAGCGGCCGACACACTCGTTGGCGCGCTCCTCCTCGACACGCTCTGCGTCGATGTACGCGCTCGGATCGTCGGCGGTCGCGTGCGGCGCGGCGCGGTAGTGCACGCACTCGACGAGCGTCGGCCCGCCGCCCGAGCGCGCACGCTCGACCGCCTGACGTGCCGCTTCGTAGACGGCGAGCACGTCGAGGCCGTCGACGGTGACCCCGGGGATGCCGTAGCCCTGCGCCTTGTCGGCGAGCGAGGCGGCGCGCGTCTGCGCGGAGAGCGGCGTCGAGATCGCCCACTGGTTGTTGTTGCACACGAACACGGCGGGCGCGTTCATGACGGCGGCGAGGTTGACGCCCTCGTGGAACTCGCCCTCGCTCGTCGCACCGTCACCGAAGAACGCCATCGCGACGCCGTCCTCGCCCTTCAGCTTCTTGCCCCAGGCGAGCCCGGCCGCGTGAGGCACGTGGCTCGCGATCGGGACCGCGATCGACGCGACGTTCCAGTCGGCCGGGCTCCACCAGCCGGAGGGATGGCCGCGCCACCACTGCAGAATCGTGGCTGCGGGCATGCCGCGGACGAGGCCGATCGCGGACTCGCGGTACGAGGGGAAGATCCAGTCGTCGTCCGACAACGCGAAGGTCGCGCCGGCCTGGATCGCCTCGTGGTTCCAGAAGATCGCGTACGTGCCGATGCGGCCCTGGCGGTGGTAGACCACCGAACGCTCGTCGTAGGTGCGGAGGAGCACCATGCGGCGGTACAGCTCGAGGAGGTCGGCTTCGGCGAGCCCGTGAAATCGAGCGTCGGTCAACGCGTCCGTCGCCATGCGCCGCGGAGGCTACCGGCCTTCAGACGAGCACCGCCACGGCATTGCGCCGCGCCTCGAACAGGGCGTGGTCGACGTCGCCGAGATCCTCGCCGTCGGCCTGGAGCGGGAGCGGCCGGTCGCAGTGCACCTCGATCCGGTCGAGGTCGAGCCCGAAGAGGACCTCCGGCCCGTAGCCGCTGCCCCGCTTCGTCGCCGCGAGCAGCCGGGGCACGTCGCGGGCGCGCACGCGCTGCGGGGCGGCAAAGGCGAGGCCGTCCTCGAAGCGCGCGCCGGGCGTCACGCGCAGCGGGATCGAGCCGGCGTACGAGTAGGGGTCGCCGTTCGCAACGAGCAGGAACGCGGCGCGGCCGACACCCTCGATTTCGAGCACCGGGTCCCAGCGCCCGCGCCGCTCGAGCAGCATCTTCACCACGGTCCTCGCGAACGCGGCGTCGCCGGGCCGGGCGCCCCCGGGGCCGCGCCCGAGCTCGTTCAGCCGTCGCACCGCCTCCGCGTCGAAGCCGAGCCCGGCGGAGAAGCTGAAGCGGCGCCCGTTGACCGCACCGAGCGTGATCCGCCGCAGGCGCCCCTCGGCGAGTGCCGCCCCGACGGCGAGTGCCGCTGCTCCCGGGTCGCGCGGCAGGCCGAGCGCGCGAGGCAGGACGCTCGTCGCCCCGCCCGGCAGGAACCCGAACGGGAGCCGGCCGTCGGCTCCGTTCAGCGCCTCGTTGTACGTCCCGTCGCCGGAGAAGACGACGATCGCGTCGACGGCGTCCGCCGCCGCCGCGGCCGCCAGCTCGGTCGCGTGCCCCGGATGCTGCGTGAACTGCCGCTCGATCTCGACGTGCTCGCGGAGTGCCCGCTCGACGTCCGTGATACGGCGTCCCGTCACCTGCGTCGAGTACGGGTTGACGATCAGGAGAGCGCGCTTCACGCTGGCGAGCATGCCACGCACGGCGCTGATCGTCCCCGTCCGGGCGCTCGACGCCTACTACGAGGGCGCGCCCGGCGTGCCGGCGCACATCACCGTCCTGTTCCCGTTCGTCGACGCTGCCGCGGTCGACGAGAAGGCCGTCGCGGAGGTGCTCGCGCCGTTCGATGCGTTCTCGTTCACGCTCGCGAGCCGGGAGCGGTTCGAAGGCGGGGTGCGCTGGCTGCGGCCCGAGCCCTCGGAGCCGTTCCGCCTGCTGACGCGCGCGGTCTGGCAGCGCTGGCCGGAGCACCCGCCGTACGAGGGCGCGCACGACGACGTGATCCCGCACCTGACCGTGACGCGTGCCGACACGCCGGTCCCGGTCGAGACGCGCGCAGAGGAGGTGTGGCTGATCGAGGAGCAGCCGCACGCCTGGACGACGCGGTGTGCGTTCCCGCTCGCTCAGGGCGTCGCGTAGCCGCGCATCCCGTCGAGCAGCACGCCGTACAGGCGGTCGGCGAGCTCGTCGGTGCCCGCCCCCGGTCGCAGCCAGGCGTACGCCCAGTTCGCAGCGGAGAGGAACAGCAGGGCCGCGGTCGAGACGTCCAGGTCGGTGCGCAGCTCGCTCCGCTCGACGCCGTCGCGAAAGAGGTCGCGGATCCGCTCCTCGTACCGGCGGCGCTCCGCGAGGAAGAGATCACGGCGCTCACCGCCGAGGTAGCGCCATTCGCGCACGAACACGGTGGCGACGTCGAGCTGCGCGGACACGACCGCGAGGTGCGCACGAAGCGCGAGCCGGATCCGCTCCGTCGTGGCCGCGGTCTGCGGCACGGCGTCGAGGGCCGCGTGAAACGTCTCGGCTCCCTCCCGGGCGACCTCCCAGAGGAGGTCCTCCTTCGAGGCGATGTGGTGGTAGAGCGAGGGCTTCTGAACGCCGAGCGCCTCGGCGAGGTCGGCGAGCGAGGTGCCCTGGTAGCCGCGCTCGGCGAAGAGCCGGGCAGCGATACGCGTTAGCTCCTCCCGTCTCGCGGACATCTCTAGACTGGACCCTAACGATCGGTCGGTAGGGAGGTCGAAGTGGATCAGCGCACCGAGGAGTTCGTCGCATACGTGCAGGGCGGCGGCCAGGTCGAGTCGACCGACTGGCTCCCCGACGAGTACCGGCAGAAGCTCGTCAAGTTCATCGAGATGCACGGCAACTCCGAGCTGATGGGCGTGCTCCCGGAGCGGGAGTGGATCCTGCGCGCACCGACGCTCCAGCGCAAGCTGGCGCTGACCGCGAAGGTGCAGGACGAGGTCGGCCACGCGCAGCTCATCTACCGCGTCGCCGAGGACCTCGGGAAGCCGCGCGAGCGGATGCTCGCCGACCTCGTCTCCGGCAAGAGCAAGTTCCACAACGTCTTCCATTACCCGACCCACACGTGGGGCGACGTCGGCGTGATCGCGTGGCTCGTCGACGCCGCGGCGATCATCAGCCAGAAGGCGCTCCTCAAGTGCTCGTACGCGCCGTACGCGCGGATCATGAAGAAGATCTGCTGGGAGGAGTCGTTCCACATCCTCCA
>JAICYG010000136.1 GCA_025934335.1 Thermoleophilia bacterium
GCCAGGCGGTCGCGTGGGCGGCGCGGGAGCTCGGGATCTCGGCGACCGTGTTCATGCCCCAGGACGCGCCGATGGCGAAGGTCGAGGCGACGCGCAACTACGGCGCCGACACCGTGCTCACCGGCGCGATGTTCGACGACGCGCTCGCCGCCGCCGAGGCGCACGCGGCCGAGACCGGTGCGACGTTCGTGCACGCCTTCGAGGACCCGAACGTGATCGCGGGCCAGGGCACCATCGGGCTCGAGCTGGCGGAGCAGCTGCCCGACGCGAAGACGTTCCTGCTCCCGATCGGCGGCGGCGGGCTCGCCGCCGGGATCGCGACCGCGCTGCGCGAGCTGCGGCCGGGCGTGCGCCTCGTCGGCGTGCAGGCGGGCAAGACGGGCCGCGGCACGATCGCCGACGGGATCGCGGTGAAGCATCCGGGCGAGCTGACGATGTCGATCCTCGACGACCTGCTCGACGACCGCGTGCACGTCGAGGACGACGCGATCGCGGAGGCGATCACGCTGCTGCTCGAGCGCTCGAAGCTCGTCGTCGAGGGTGCCGGTGCGGCCTCGGTCGCCGCGCTCCTGCACGGCGGCGCGGGTGGGGAGGACGTCTGCGCGCTGCTCTCGGGCGGGAACATCGACCCGACGCTGCTCGTCTCGGTGGTGCGTCACGGGCTCACGCGCGCGGGTCGCTACCTCGTGCTGCAGACGCGTGTGCCGGACCGCCCGGGCGAGCTCGTCAAACTGCTCGAGCTGGTCGCCGCGGAGCGCGGCAACGTGCTCGAGATCCACCACCGCCGCGAGGGCGTCGGTATCGGCGTCGCGGAGACCGGGGTGGAGCTGACGGTGATCACGCGCGACGACGAGCACTGCAGCGACCTCGTCGCCGCGCTCGAGGCGCGCGGCTACCCGCTCGACGCGGTCAGGCGCCGCAGCGGCGGAAGCTGACGACGTCGCCGTCGAAGGTGGCGATGCCGCCGGGCGAGACGGCGCGCACGTCGAAGCCCTCGCGCGCGAGCAGCGACGCGGCGATCGCCGCGCGCGGGCCGCTCTCGCAGACGGTCACCACCGGCTTCGACCGCTCGAGCGCGCCGCAGCCGAGCTTGCGCAGAAGCCGGTACGGGATGTTGCGCGAGCCCGGGATGTACCCGTCGTCGCGCTCCGAGGCCTCGCGCACGTCGACGACCTGCACGCCCGGGTCGGCGAGGAGCTCCTTCAGCTGCCACACGTCGATCATGCCGAGCGTCTCGGCGGCGGCGGGCGCGAGCACGTAGCCGTCGATGCCGAAGATGCCGACCTTCCAGAGCGAGCGCGCCGCCGCGAGGGCCTCGTCGCGGTCGCGTGCGTGCAGCACCACGCGCTCGCCGGGCGCGAGCACGAAGGCCGCCTTCGTCGCGAACGACGAGGCTGTTAGCGGGACGCTGATCGCCCCCGGCACGTGCCCGGCCGCGTAGTCCTCGAACGGCCGCACGTCGAGCACCGTCGCGTCGCCCGCGGCGACGAGCTCCTCCGGCTCGTCCGGCAACGCGACCCACGGCCCACGGTTGAGCGCGACGACCCGCTCCGTCGTCGGCGGCCGCGGCGTCGAGACCGACGCGCTCACGAGCACGAACTGCTGCACGTCGCGGAACGAGAGCGCCTCGTTCGTCTCGCGCTCCCGGCCGACCGTCGTCGAGCGTTCGCCGCTCATGTTGCCTCCGCACAACGAGCCGGCGACGTGGCCGGGGTAGACGTCGACGCCGTCGCCGAGCGCGGCGATCTTCGCGAGTGAGTGAAAGAGGTCCTCGGCGCCCTCGCGCGCTGCGACCGCGAGGTCGGGCCGCGCCGCGTCGCCGACGAAGAGCGAGTCGCCCGTCAGCACGAGCTGGTCGTCGACGACATACGCGGTGTGCTCGGGGCGGTGCCCGGGAGTGTGCAGCGCGCAGATGCGGACCGAGCCGGTCTCGACGACGTCCCCGTCGAGGAGCGGCTCGAATGGATACTCGGGCTCGGCGATCGGGCTGATCGCGACCGGCAGTCCGTGCTCGAGCGCGAAGCGGCCGTGTCCCGAGAGGTGGTCGGCATGCGTGTGCGTCTCGAGAATTCGCTCGATGCGCACGCCCTCCTCGGCGGCCGCCTCGAAGTACTGCTCGATCGCGAAGGCGGGGTCGACCACCACCGCGGAGCCCGTCTCCCGGTCGCCGACGAGGTACGAGGCGCAGCCGAGATCGTCGTCCACGAACTGCCGGAAGAGCAGCACGGCGTCCAAGCGTAACCGGTGCAGCGGCGGCCTCGCTACAGACCGAGGTGGCGGGCGATCACCATGCGCTGCACCTCGTTCGTGCCCTCGCCGATCTCGAGGATCTTCTGGTCGCGATACAGGCGGGAGACGGCGTACTCGTCCATGAAGCCGTAGCCGCCGTGGATCTGCAGCGCCCAGTTCGCGGCGCGATGCGAGAGCTCGCCCGAGAAGAGCTTCGCCATCGCCGCCGAGCGGCGGAAGTCGCGGCCCTGGTCCTTCTCCCACGCCGCCTTCCAGACGAGCCCGCGCGCCGCCTCTATCTCGGTCGCCATGTCGACGAGCTTCTCCTGCACCGACTGGAACGCGGCGATCGGCTTGCCGAACTGCTCGCGCTCCTTCGCGTACGCGTAGGCGAGGTCGTAGCAGCCCTGCGCGAGGCCGACGCCCATCGCTGCGACCGAGATGCGGCCGCCGTCGAGGATCTGCAGGAACTGGTGGAAGCCCGCGCCGCGCTCGCCGAGCAGGTTGCCCTCGGCGACGCGCGCGCCCTGGAACGAGAGCTCGCGCGTGTCGGACGCACGCCAGCCGAGCTTCTGCATCGGCGGCGAGATGACGTAGCCGGGCGTGCCGTTCGGGACGACGATGTTCGAGATCTCGCCCTCGCCGGTGAGAGCGGTGATCGTGACGCAGGCGGTGATGTCGGTGCCCGCGTTCGTGATGAACATCTTCGCGCCGTCGACAACCCACTCGCCGTCCTCGAGTCGGGCGGTCGTGCGCGTCGCGCCCGCGTCGGAGCCCGCGTTCGGCTCGGTCAGCCCGAACGCCGCGAGCTTCTTTCCGGAGGCGAGGTCGGGGAGCCACTGCCGCTTCTGCTCCTCGCTACCGAAGTACCAGATCGGCAGCGTGCCGAGCGAGTGGTGCGCGGCGACGGTGATCGCGACCGACGAGTCGATGCGCGTCAGCTCCTCGATCGCGAGCGCGTACGCGAGCGTGTCGGTGCCGCCGCCGCCGTACTCCTCGGGGATCGTCATCCCCATCAGCCCCAGCCCGGCGAGCTCGGCGACGAGCTCGTACGGGAAGCGCTTCTCGCGGTCGAGCTCCTCCGCGACCGGCGCCACCTTCTCGACCGCGAACTGCCGCACCGTGTCGCGCACGAGCTCGTGCTCCTCCGACAGGTCGAAGTTCACAGGAGCTCCTCCGCGAGCTCGACGATCAGCCGCACGCCGTAGCCGGTGCCGCCCTGGTCGAGCGCGTAGTCCGGCCGGCGCCGCTCGATGTAGGCGGGCGCGACGTCGAAGTGCGCCCAGGGCCCGTCACCCGCGAATTCGCGCAGCAGCTCGGCGGCCAGGATCGCGCTTCCCTCGCCGAGGTCGGAGGCGTTCTTCATGTCGGCGAAGTCGGAGTCGATGTAGCGGCGGTAGCGCGGGTGGAGCGGGAAGCGCCACGCGAGGTCGCCGCTCCGTTCCGACGCGCGGTCGACCGCGCCGGCAAACGTCTCGTCGTTGCAGAACCAGCCGGCGTAGAGGTCGCCGAGTGCGCGCACCATCGCGCCGGTGAGGGTCGCGAAGTCGGCGATGTGCGTCGCGCCGTTCGACCGCGCGTAGTGCAGTGCATCGGCGAGGATCAGCCGTCCTTCGGCGTCGGTGTTGATGATCTCGATCGTCTTGCCGTTCGAGATGCGGAGGATGTCCCCCGGCCTGTAGGCGGCGTCGCCCTGCACGTTCTCGGTCGCGGCGACCACGGTGAGGACGCGGAGCGGCAGGCCGAGCTCGGCGATCGCCGCCGTCGCCTCGATCACCGCCGCGCCGCCGGACATGTCTCCCTTCATGTCCTGCATACGGAGCGCCTTCTTCAGGGAGATTCCCCCGGAGTCGAACGTGACCGCCTTTCCGACGAGGCCGAGCATCACGTCGCCGCGCGCGCCGGGCGGCTCGTGGCGCATGACGATCAGCTGCGGCTCCCGGCCGCTACCGGCCGCGACGGCCGCGAGGCCGCCCATGCCGCGTTCGTGAATCCAGTCGCGGCCGTGCGCCTCGACCGTCAGGTGGCCGCCCGCGAGGCCGCGCGCGTGCTCCGCGAGCGCCTCCGCGGTCAGGTCGTTCGGCGGGCGGTTCGCGAGGTTGCGGGTCGCGTCGAGGTGGCGCACGACCACCTCCTGACGTGCCGCGAGCTCCTGCAGCTCGGCGGGAGCGTCGAGCGCCAGCGTCAGCTCGGCGCGGGCGTCGTAGCGCTCCTTGTAGAGCCCGGCGTCGTAGGCGCCGTACGCCGTGCCCTCGACGATCGCGCGCACCTCGTCGGCGGTCGTCGCGCTCCAGGCGATCGCGCCGCCGTCGCGTCTGAGGGAGCGGGCGGCGTGCGCGGCCGCGGCGCGGAGGCCGTCGTGGCCGGGCAGTTCCGGCGCGCCGACGCGGAGCTCGGCGCCGTCGCGGCGCACCTCGGCGGCGCCGAGGCCGGGGTCGAGTCGCGCCCGGACGTCGCCGTCCGCGGCCTTCCTGGTCTCCACCCGCACCGGTGGCGACTCTAGCCAGCTTGGCCCGGGGGCGTCCGGGGCATAGCATCGGCGCATGGAGGCGACCGTTCGCGATGGGCAGGCGCCGGCGGTCGTCGTCGCGCTGCAGGCGGGCGAGCAGCTGACCTCGGAGGCGGGCGCGATGATGTTCGTCTCCGGGGACATCGCCATGGACGTCGAGATGCCCGGCGGCCTCGCCGGCGGGCTGAAGCGGAAGCTTCTCGCCGGCGAGAGCCTCTTCCTGACCCGCTACCGGGCGAACGGGGCCGGCGCGGTCGGGATCACGGGGCCGTTCCCGGGCTCGATCCGGCAGCACGAGCTCGACGGCGAGATCATCTGCGAGAAGCACGCCTACCTCGCCCATTTCGGCGACGTCGAGATCGAGAGCGCGTTCGCGCAGCGGCTCGGCATGGGGATCGGAGGCGGCGGTGAGGGCTTCTTCCTGCAGCGGCTGCGAGGGAACGGGACGGTGTGGCTCCACGGCGGCGGCGACTTCCTCGACTTCGACCTCGCCGCCGGGCAGAGGCTGATCGTCGACACCGGGTGCATGGTCATGATCGAGCCGACGGTCAAGTACGACGTGAAGCTGCAGGGCGGCGTCACGAAGAGCCTCTTCGGAGGCGAGGGGCTCTTCCTGGTGCACATGACGGGGCCGGGCCGTGTGACCCTGCAGACGCTGCCGTTCTCGCGCACCGCGCGGCGCGTGCTCGCGGCGGCGGGCGGCGGCAAGGGCGAGAGCGGCGGCCTCCTCGGGTCAATCCTCGAATAGGAGCGTGGTGATGGGACTTCTGGACAAGGCGAAGCAGGCGGCCGAGCAGGCGGCGGCGAAGGCGCGGGAGGGCGTGGAGGACGTCCAGGCGAAGCGCGACCTCTCGCAGGCCTACAACGAGCTCGGCAAGGCGGCGTTCGAGCTGGCCGAGAGCGGCGAGCTGTCGCATCCCGGCCTCGAGGCTGCCGTTGAGCGCGTGCGCTCGGCGCAGGCGAAGGCCGGCTCCGACGGAGGCGCCGCGGAGGCGTCAGCGGACACGTCCTACGACGCGAGCCAGCCGCCTGCCATGCCCACGTAGGGCGCCCGCCAGGTACGGTTCCGGCCGTGCCAGCCAAGGAGTTCTTCGACAACCTGGAATCGCGCGCCGACGCGGGGAAGCTCGCGGGTATGAGCAACTCGTACCTCTTCGACATCGAGGGCGAGGGGCAGTGGCTCGTCACGGTCGCCGACGGAAAGCTGAACGTGGCGGAGGGGGGCGGCGACGCCGACGCGACGATCACGACGTCCGCGGAGACGTTCGACAAGATCGTCGCCGGCGAGCAGAACCCGACCACGGCCTACATGACCGGCAAGCTGAAGATCAAGGGCGACCTCGGCGCCGCCATGAAGCTGCAGAAGCTGTTCTGATCGCCGCCTCGACGGCGGGATCAGAAGGTGTCAGACACCTAAAGGTGTCTGACACCACTGCGTGGTGGCACTGCGCTCCGAAAAGGTGTCAGACACCAATGGTGTCTGACACCTTTAGGTGTCTGACACCTCGACGAGCGGCGCCCCGCCGGCGACCCTGTCGCCTTCCGCCACGTGCACGGCGGTCACGGTGCCCTCGTGGGGCGCAAGCAGCGGCGTCTCCATCTTCATCGCCTCGAGCACGACGAGCGGCTGCCGCGCGCCGACCTGGTCGCCGGCGGCGACGTTCACCCTGATCACCGTCCCCGGCATCGGCGCGAGCACCGTGCCGCCCGCGGCGACGGAGCCCTGCTCGTGCGCCGCCTCGTCGACGTCGGGCGGCGGAGCCGGAGCCGCCGCCGGCAGGTTGAGCCGGAACCCGCCGCGCCAGACCTCGTCGGGCAGGCGCGCCGGCGGGGCGGAGAGCGGGGGATGCTCGACGAGGAACGCGGTCGTCGCCTCGCCGGCCCGCAGTACCGGATGCGCGACGAGCCAGCGCAGGAAGGGCAGGTTCGTGGTGACGCCGCCGACCTCCGTCTCGGCGAGCGCGGCGGCGAGCCGGTCGAGTGCCTCGTCGCGCGTCTCGCCGCTCGCGATCAGCTTCGCGATCATCGGGTCGTAACCGGTTCCGACCTCGTCTCCCTCGGCCACGCCCGTCTCGACCCGCACCGATGCCGGCAGCCGCAGGCGCTCGATGCGGCCCGCCTGCGGCAGGAACGTGCGCGGGTCCTCGGCGTAGAGCCGCACCTCGACGGCGTGGCCGTGCAGCGCCGGAACGACGTCGAGCTCCTCGCCGCGCGCGATGCGGAGCTGCCACTGGACGAGGTCGAGCCCGGTCACGGCCTCCGTCACCGGGTGCTCGACCTGGATGCGCCCGTTCAGCTCCAGGAAGAAGAACTCGCGCCCCTCGAGCACGAACTCGGCCGTGCCCGCCGAGCGGTAGCCGATCGCCTGCGCGAAGCGGACGGCGGCCGCGCTCATCTCCGCGCGCAGGTCGGGGTCGAGCGCGGGGGAGGGCGACTCCTCGAGCACCTTCTGGTGGCGGCGCTGGACCGAGCAGTCGCGCTCGCCGAGCGCGAGCACGGTGCCGTGCGCGTCGGCGAGCAGCTGGATCTCGACGTGGCGCGGCCGCTCGAGGTAGCGCTCGAGGTACACGCGGTCGTCGCCGAACGCCGCCTGCGCCTCGCGTCGCGCCGCGGCGAGGGCATCGTCGAGCTCGTCGCGCGCGCGCAC
>JAICYG010000053.1 GCA_025934335.1 Thermoleophilia bacterium
CCATGTTCACCATCCAGAGGAGCGCGAGCTCGTCGTTGACGAGCGGGAAGTCGATCCACTTCTTCGTGCGCGCGCTGTCCCGTGCCGAGACGAGCGCGTGGAACGTCGGGATCCACTCGGGCATGTGCTTCGGGGCGTCCTTCTGGAAGAACGCCTCGCCGTAGGCGCCGTGCGGGTAGCGGCGCATCGTGAACGGCCTGTCCTTCAGGTGCGGCACGAGCACCGGCGAGACCGCGCGGTAGTAGCGGAGCAGGTCGCCCTTCGTGATCCCCTCCTCCGGCCAGAACGGCTTGTCGAGGTTCGAGAGCCGCAGCTCGCGCTTCCCGGCATGGATCACATCCTCGATCGGCTGCGGCGCCGTCACCTCGCCGGCCTCCTTGTCCTCGCGGATCCCCTGGTAGGCGGGGTGCCGCAGGTGGCCGTCATGCGTCCACTCGCCGTAGCGCACCTGGGCGACGAGGCTCGGCTCGACCCACTGGACGTCGCCCTTGCGCACGCGCGGCATCTTCGGCACGACCGCGAACGGCGAGGTGTCGCGGTGGAGCGGCTTCAGGAGCCCGAGCAGCTTGCGGATCTCCGCGTCGTCGAAGCCGGTGCCGACGTTGCCGACGTAGCGCAGCTCCTTCCCCTCGTTGACCGCGAGGACGAGCGCGCCGAACGTGCCGGCGCGGCGGCCCGACCCCCGTGTGTAGCCGGCGACGACGAACTCGTCGACGTTCTCCGTCTTGATCTTCAGCCAGTCGCGGGTGCGCCGGCCGACCCTGTACGTCGAGTCGACGCGCTTTGCAATCACGCCCTCGAGGTGCTGCTCCTGCGCGACCTGGAAGAGCGCGTCGCCGTCGTCGAAGCCCTCCGAGACGGCGACACTCCTGACCCGGCCGTCGAGGAGCTCCGCGAGCCGCGCCTTGCGCTCGTGCAGCGGCAGCTCGACGAGCGGGTCGCCGTCGAGCTCGAGCAGGTCGAACGCGTAGTAGACGAGCGGCCCCGTTCCCTGCTGCAGCTCCGAGAAGCTCGTGCGGCCGGTCGGGTCGATGCGGCACACCTCGCCGTCGACGACCGCGTTCGGGCTCTTCACCGCCTTGACGAGCGCCTTCGCGATGTCGGGGAAGCGGCCCGTCAGGTCGTTCTCGTTCCGCGAGACGAGCCTGCACTCGCCGCCGCGGATGTACGCCAGCGCCCGGTAGCCGTCGAACTTCACCTCGAACGTCCAGCCCTCCCCGTGCGGGACGTGGGTGTCGACCGAGGCGAGCATCGGCCGGTATGTCCCCTGCACGGCCCCGTCCCCGTCTTCGTCGTGGCCCTTGATCAGGAGCCAGTTCTCCTCCTTTCCGTCGAGGCGCGCGGGGACGAGCGTCCAGCGGCCGCGGAGCCGCGTGCCGTGGAGCTCGAAGGTGAGCTGCCCGTTCCGCTTCTCCTCGAGCAGCTCGTACGTGCCGTTGTCCCAGATCTCGACGGTGCCGGCGCCGTACTGGCCCTGCGGGATCTCGCCGTGGAAGCTCGCGTACTCGAGCGGGTGGTCCTCGACGTGGACGGCGAGCGCGCGGGCGCCCGGCTCGAGCGGCACCCCCTTCGGCACCGCCCAGGAGGCGAGCGCCCCCTTCCGCTCGAGGCGGAAGTCGTAGTGGAGACGCCGGGCGTCGTGGCGCTGGATGACGAATATCGGCCGCACCGAGCTTCGCTCCGCGCCGGCGAAAGGCTCGGGGGTCTTCTTCGGATCGCGCTTGCGGCGGTACTCGGAGAGGCTCACCTACGAAGCTTTACGCGCGGGAGCCTTCTTGCGCTTGCGCTTCGTGGCCTCGACCGACTGGCGCAGAGCCTCCATCAGGTCGACGACCTCGCCCTCGCGCTCCTCCTCGCGCTCCGGGAGCGGCGCGCCCTCGGCCTTCTTCTGGAGCAGGTCGAGGAGCTCGCTGCGGTAGTTGTCGTGGTAGCGCTCGGGATCCCACTTGGCGGCGAGGTTCTCGATCAGCGTCTTCGCCATGTCGACTTCGGCCTCGCGCACCTTCGGCGACGGCGCCGCCTCGGGCTGCCGCACCTCGTCGGCGTAGTACATGGTCTCGAGGACGAGCGCGTTCCCGACCGGCCGCAGGCAGGCGAGGTGCTGCTTGTTCCGGATCACGACCTTGGCGATCGCGACGCGGCCCGTCTCGTCGAGCGCCTTCACGAGCAGGCGGTACGGCTTCTCGGCGCCCTCCTGGGGGAGCAGGTAGTAGCCCTTGCGGAAGTAGAGCGGATCGATCTCGTCGATCGAGACGAAGTCGCAGATGTCGATCGCGTGGGTCAGCTCGACGTCGAGGCGGTCGATGTCCTCCTCGGTCACCTCGACGAACCGGCCCTTCTCGAACTCGAAGCCGCGGACGATCTCGTCGGCCGGAACGGGCTCCCCCGTCTCCTTGTTGACCTTGTCGTAACCGATCGGGGCCATGTCCCGGCGGTCGAGGAAGTGGAAGCGGAGCTCCTGCGACGAGGTGGCCGTGAACATGCGCACCGGCACCGAGACGAGACCGAAGGAGATGGTTCCGGACCAGATGGGACGCGCCATTGTGGCCGTTTTCCACAGCCGCGACCACGGCAAACGGGTATCGAAGGTTTAGGTCGCAGCGGCCCGGAGACAACCGCCGGGAGTCTTCTCCACCTGACGGGGGGTTAGGCGCTCGGGGCCCGCATCCGCGGGCCTCGACGCGTTTGTGAGGAGATTGTTACCGGTTGAAAACCCTGTGGATGTTGTGGAAAGAGCTCCCGCGAACGAGGGATCTCAGGCGAAAACGCCCATGCCGCGGAACTTGGCGCGGCGCCGGCGGCGCAGATCCTCGCCCGGGGTCTCGTCCAGCTCGTCGAGGGCCTCCACGAGGGCGCTCTTCAGGAGCCGCGCCGCCTCGTCGACGTCGGTCTGGGCCCCCTCGGGCGGCTCGCCGACGATCCCGTCGACCACGCCCAGGTCGAGGCAGTGAAGGGCGTCGGGCTTGAAGGCGGCCGCCGCCTTCTTCGCCTCGCCGGCGTCGCGCCAGAGGATCGCGGCGCAGCCCTCGGGCGTGATCACCGAGTAGATCGCGTTCTCCTGCATCAGCACCCGGTCGGAGACGGCGATCGCGACGGCGCCGCCGGAGCCGCCCTCGCCGATGATGCAGGCGACGGTCGGCACGGTCAGCCGCGCCATCTCGGCCTGCGAGCGGGCGATCGCGCCGCCCTGGCCGTGCTGCTCGGCGGCGACGCCGGGATAGGCCCCCGGCGTGTCGACGAGCGAGACGAGCGGGAACCCGAACCGCTCGGCGATCTCCATGATCCGCATCGCCTTGTGGTAGCCCTCGGGGTAGGCCATGCCGAACTGCCGGTCGAGGCGTTCCTTCACGTCGCGGCCCTTCTGGTGGCCGACGAGGGCGATCGTGCGGCCGTCGAGCTTGCCGAGCCCGGTGACGAGCGCGCCGTCGTCGGCGCGACCGCGGTCGCCGTGCAGCTCGACCCAGTCGTCGACCATGCGCGCGACGTAGTCGAGCGTGTAGGGCCGGTCGGGATGGCGGGCGAGCTCGACGGAGTGCCAGATCGCCTCGTCGCTCGAGTCGGCCGTCAGGCGCTCGAGCTGCTCCTCGAGCCGCTTCGCTTCCCCGTCGACCCGGGCGCCGCGCAGGAGCGGCAGCCGCGAGAGCCCGGACAGGCGCTGCCGCAGGTTGACCTCCTGGTCGCGCTCACTCACGGGAAGAGCCTCAGCACGCGCGCAAGGTACTCGCGCTGCTCGGGGCGCGGCACGATCGCGTCGAGGTGGCCGAAGCGAAGGTTCTGCTCGGCGAGGCCGAAGTCGTCGGGCAGCTTCTCGCGTGTCGTCTGCTGCACCACGCGGGGGCCGGTGAACGCGATCAGCGCGCCGGGCTCGGCGATCGTCACGTCGCCCAGCGACGCGAATGACGCGAGCACGCCCGCGGTGGTCGGGTGCGACATGACGGTGACCATCGGCACCCGCGCGTCGTGCAGGTCCTCCACCGCGCAGACGGTCTTCGGGAGCTGCATCAGCGAGAGGATCCCCTCCTGCATCCGCGCGCCGCCCGAGCTCGGCACGGCGATCAGCGGCGTCCCGCGCGCGGCCGCGGCATCGCAGGCGCGCGAGAACTTCTCGCCGACGGCGCTGCCCATCGAGCCGCCCATGAAGGCGAAGTCCATGACCGCGAGCTCGACCGGGCGGCCGTCGAGCGTCGCCTGGCCGGTCACGATCGCCTCGCCCTGTCCGGTGTTCAGCTCCGCCTCGGCGAGCCGCTCCGAGTACGGGCGCAGATCGAAGAAATCGAGCGGGTCCTCGGAGCGGACGTCCGCCGCCTCCTCCTGGAAGCTGCCCGGGTCGGCGTACCAGGCGATCCGGTCGCGCGCCCGCATCGGGAAGTGGTGGCCGCAGTGGCCGCACACCCACAGGGTGGCGGCGAGCTCGTCGTCGCGGTAGTGGGACCCGCACTTCGGACACGTGTTCGGGTGCTTCTTGTCGGCCGGCGGGGGCGTGTGCCGGTGCTCGACCTGGACGTCGATGCGGTCCGCGGACATCTCGCAGAGCTTAGACCGCGCGTGCCCCGTCGCCGGTTGCAGAACAGCCGCTACGAGCGGGCCGGGACGAGCTCATCGAGCGTTTCCGGCAGCGCGAGCAGGTCGGGCAGCTCGCGGGTCGGTTCCGGCGTAGCCTGCCCGCCGAGACGGTTGATCCAGACGCTGCGCAGGCGGAGCTCGTTCGCCGGGGCGATGTCGTGAAAGAGCGACGCCGCAACGTGCACGTGCCCCTCCCGCGGTGCCCGCGTGCGGTGGAAGAACTCCTCCCAGTGACGGTGCGCAGGCTTGTACGAGCCGATCTCCTGCGCGACGACCACCTCGTCGAACGGGACGCCGATCTGCACCTGCGACGCGGCGATGAAGTCGTCGTCGGTGTTGGAGAGGATCGCGAGCTTCCACCCGCGCCGTCGCAGCTCCTCGAGCGAGGCGTGTACCTCCGGGAACGCGCGCCAGCCGGGGAGCGACTCGGCGAGACCGTGCTCTTCGCCCGCCGGCGCACCGAGCTGCCGCATCGCCTCGGTGAGAACCTCGCGATAGGTCAGCTCGCCCGACCGCTGCAGCTCCGGCTCGACCTCGTGGTAGCGCGCGAGCAACCCGTCCGCACGGTCGTCGCCGAAAACGCTCGCGAGCTCGGCACGCACGCCGCCGTCCCAGTCGATCAGCGTGCCGTAGCAGTCGAAGCTGGCCCAGCGCTCCACGGCGCGAGTCTACGCACGGCGGCGCCTGAGGAACCTCGGAGCCGGCTCACCCAGAGACGGCGACGGAAGCGCAACAGAAGTGTCACGCCGCCGCGGCGGCGGTGACCGGAGGCCGGTAGGCGAGGATCTCCCAGCCGTGGTCGTCGAGCCAGCGCTTCGAGTCGCGGTAGCCCGGCCGGCGCCGCTCGACGAGGCGCCAGAAGCGTGGGCCGTGGTTCAGCTCGACGAGGTGGCAGATCTCGTGCACGACGACGTAGTCGAGGACGTCGTGCGGAGCGAGCACCAGCCGCCAGTTGAAGTTGAGGGCGCCCTTGCTCGAGCACGAGCCCCAACGGCTCCGCTGGTCGCGCACCGTCAGGCGCGAGTACCCGACGCCGAGCGCCGCCGCCTCCGACTGCGCGATCAGCGAGATGCGCGCACGCGCTTCACGGCGCCCCTGCTCCTCCGTCAGGCGCAGCCGCTCGAGGCCGAGCCGCGGCTCGACCGCCTTCGCGAGCTGCCGCTCGAGCCAGCCCTTGTGGAAGTCGATCGCCTCCTTGATCGCGGCGACCGTGGCACCCGGACGCACGACGAGCTCGGGCGGCAACCCGTACCGCACGACGATGCGATGACCCCGCACGCGATTCGATCTGCGTATGTGCAGCTCGATCGGCTTACCCGCGATGTCCAGCACGGCAACATCCATGCGCGATTCGTTCGCGCACGGACACCTGTTCTCCTACTCGAACGCGCGAATGACGATCGACGCGTTGTGGCCGCCGAAGCCGAAGGAGTTCGACATCGCGACCTTCAGGTCCGGTAGCTCACGCGGTTCGTTCGGCACGTAGTCGAGGTCGCATGTCGGGTCCGGCTCCTCGTAGTTGATCGTCGGAGGAGCTTTGCGGTCGACGACCGCGAGCGTCGTGAACACCGCCTCGACGGCGCCGGCCGCACCGAAGCAGTGACCCGTCGCACCCTTCGTCGAGGAGACGGCGAGGCCGTTCGTCGCGTGCTCGCCGAATGCGATCTTGACCACGCGTGTCTCGGCCGTGTCGCCGAGCGGCGTCGACGTCGCGTGCGCGTTGACGTAGCCGACGTCCGCGGGCTCGACCCCTGCGTCGCGCAGCGCCATCGTCATTGCGCGCGCAGGGCTCTCGCCGGTCGGGTCGGGCTCGGTCATGTGCGCGGCATCCGACGACATGCCGTAGCCGACGAGCTCCCCGTAGATCTGCGCGCCGCGCGCCTGCGCGTGCTCCAGCTCCTCGAGCACGAGCACCGCCGCGGCCTCGCCCATGACGAGGCCGTCTCGCCCTGCGTCGAACGGCCGCGATGCGCGCACGGGATCGTCGTTGCGGCGCGAGAGGGCGCGCATCGCGTCGAAGCCGGCGATCCCCACCTCCGTGATCGGCGCCTCCGTGCCGCCCGCGAACATCACGTCGGCGCGGCCGGCGCGAATCGCATCCATCGCATCGCCGATCGCCATGTTCGACGCGGCGCACGCCGTGCACTCGCTCATTAGCGGCCCCTTCGTGCCCAGCTCGATCGACACCCACCCGGCCCCCATGTTCGGGATGATCGACGGGATCGAGAACGGGCTGACGCGATCAGGGCCCTTGGTGAGGAGCACGTGGTAGCACTCCTGGTAGCTGTGCAGCCCGCCGATGCCGGTTGCGATCGAGGCGCCGTGCCGATCGGGCGCCGACGCGACGTCCGTCCCTGCGTCCTGCTCGGCCTGCCGCGCCGCCGCCAGGATCATCTGCGCGAAGCGGTCCATGCGCCGCGCCGCCTTCCGGTCGATCCAGTCCGTCGGGTCGAACTCCTTCAGCTCGCAGGCGAAGTGCACGTTGTAGTCGGCGTGGTCGAAGGAGGTGATCTCGGCGGCGCCCGACTCTCCCGCGAGCAGACGCGACCACGACGTCTGAACGTCGTTGCCGAGCGGGCTCACCATTCCGAGCCCGGTGATCACCACACGCCTGTCCGCCACTACATCCCCAGTCCGCCGTCGACCAGGAGCACCTCGCCCGTGATGAACGACGCCTGGTCGGAGGCGAGGAAGCGTACCGCGCCCGCGATCTCCTCCGGCTCCGCGACTCGGCCGAGCGGAGTCTGCGACACCATCGCCGCGGTCGCCTCGTCGGGGAGCACCTCGGTCAGCGCCGTCTTCACGTAACCCGGCGCGACGACGTTCGCCCGTACGTTGCGCGACCCGAGCTCGCGGGCGATCGACTTCGTGAACCCGATGATGCCGGCCTTCGAGGCTGCGTAGTTCGTCTGGCCCCAGTTGCCGTGCACGCCGACGATCGAGCTGATGTTGACGATCGAGCCGCCGCGCTTCTTCATCATCGGCCGGGTGACGGCGCGACACGTGTAGAAGACCGAGCTGAGGTTCGTCTCGATCACGGTCCGCCAGTCGTCGTCCGGCATGCGCGCGAGCAGGCCGTCGCGCGTGAGCCCCGCGTTGTTGACGAGCACGTCGACGTCACCCGCTTCCTCGACGAGTCGCTTCGCGTCGTCGGGAGAGGAGACGTCGGCCTGCACCGCACGGCCGCCGATCGCCGCCGCGAGGCCCTCGGCCTCGGCCTTGCCGGAGCGGTAGCCGACGACAACCGACGCGCCCGCACGCGCCAGCTCCTCGGCGACCGCGCGGCCGATCCCGCGCGAGGCGCCGGTGACGAGCGCGAGCTTTCCCTCGAGGGACGCGAAGTCGCTACCCAAGGGCTTGCGTGACCTCGTCGAGCGACTTCAGGTCACTCACGGAGAACGTGCGAACCGACTTGTCGATCCTCTTCAGTAAACCGCCCAGGACGCCGCCGGGGCCGACCTCGACGAAGGTGGTGACGCCGTCCGCGATCAGCTCGCGCGCGGCCTGCGTGAACCGGACGGGCGCGGTCAGCTGCTCGACGAGGCCCTCGCGGTAGCGCTGCGCATCCTCGACCTTGGCGGTCACGGTCGACATGAACGCCGCCTTGCCCTGCGAGAGCTGGACGCGGTCGACCGCCGGCCGCAGGCGCTCCGCGGCGCGCGCGACGAGCGGTGAGTGGAACGCGCCGGAGACGCGCAGCTTGATCGCGCGCCGGGCGCCCTCGCGCGTTGCCTCATCGATCGCCTCGTCGACCGAGATCGTCTCGCCCGAGATGACGAGCTGGCCGGGGCAGTTGTAGTTCGCGGGCCACACGTTGTGGATCTTGTGGCAGAGCGCCTCGACCGCCTCGTCGGCGAGGCCGAGGATGGCCGCCATCGAGCCCGGATGAGCCTTCGCGGCCTCCGCCATCGCGATGCCCCGCTCGCGCACGAGGGAGATCGCGTCGCGGATCGAGAGGCTGTCGGCGGCGCCGAGCGCGGCGAACTCGCCGACCGAATGGCCGACGACGGCGTCTGGGCGGACACCGCGCGTGCGCAGCGCCGCGTCGAGCGACAGGCACGTCGTGACGAGCGCCGGCTGCTGCACCTCCGTGTCGACGAGGTCCTCGACCGGATGGTGGAAGCAGAGCTCCTTCAGGTCCATGCCGGCGGCATCGGATGCTTCGTCGTAGACGGCCATCGCCTCGGGGACGGCCTCTGCGACCTCACGGCCCATGCCTGCCTCCATCGAGCCCTGGCCCGGGAACATGAACGCGATCTTGGTCATGCTGCTGCTCCAGTCGTCGTGTGGGTCCAATCGATCAGCGCCGAGCCCCACGTCAGTCCCGCGCCCATACCCGTGAGGAGCACCAGCTTGCCAGGCTCGAGCCGCCCGTCGTCGGCCGCGTCCGCGAGCGCGAGCGGAATCGAGCCCGATGACGTGTTGCCGTACTTGTCGACGTTGACCACGATCTTCTCCGCGGGGATCCCGAGCTTCTTCGCAGCGTGGTCGATGATGCGGACGTTGGCCTGGTGCGGAACGTAGACGTCGAGATCGTCCACCGACTTCCGGCACTCGCCCAGTATCGCCTCGGCAGAGCTCACCATCACGCGCGTGGCGAACTTGAACACCTCGCGTCCGTTCATCTTCACGTACTTCTCCGGCTCCTCGAACTTGCGCGAGCCGCTGCCCGGGAGCCACAGGTTGGCGCCGCCGCCGCCGTCGGCACCGAGCTCGAAGCCGAGGAAGCCGCCGCGCTCCACAGGTTCCATCACGACGGCGCCTGCGCCGTCGCCGAAGAGGACGAGCGTCGAGCGGTCCGTCCAGTCGAGGATGCGCGAGAGGACGTCGCCGCCCACCACGAGCGCCCGCCGCGCGAGGCCGGACGCGAGCATCCCGTGCGCCTGCGCGATCGCGTAGACGAACCCGGTGCACCCCGCAGAGAGGTCGTACGCCGCGGCGTCCGGCATACCGAGCGCATCGGCCATCAGCGCGCTCGACGACGGGAATGCCATGTCGGGCGTCACGGTCGCGACGATCAGCAGGTCGATCGACGCCGGCTCCGCGCCCGCCATCTCGAGCGCGCGGCGCGCCGCAGGCAGGCAGATGTCGGTGAGCGCCTCGTCGTCGGCCGCGATGCGGCGCTCGTGGATGCCGGTCCGCTCGACGATCCATTCGTCGTTCGTGTCGACGTAGTTCGCGAGCTCGTCGTTCGTGACCACGCGCTCCGGCACATGGCACCCGAGGCCGGTGATCGAGATGGGGCGGCCGTTCGTCTGCCCGATCAATGTTCCGCTCCCACGGCGAAGGTCAGCGTGCCGCGAACGGCGAGCTGCCCGTCGACCGTCGCCTTCACCCTGCCGCGCCCGACGGGGCCGCGCACCGTCTCCACCTGGCATTCGAGCATGAGCACGTCACCGGGACGCACGATCCGCTTGAAGCGCACGTCGTCGATGCCCGCGAAGAGCGCGAGCTTGCCGCGATTCTCCTCCTGTGAGAGCACGGCGACCGCACCGCATTGCGCGAGCGCCTCGACCATCTTCACACCGGGCATGATCGGGTTGCCGGGGAAGTGGCCCGCGCAATCCTCTTCGGTGATCGTCTTGCGTGCCACAACCCGCTCGCCCTCGACGAGTTCGATCACCTCGTCGATCAGCAGCATCGGGTCCCGATGCGGCAGCACCGCCTCGATGGCGGACTTGTCCATGACGACGTCGGTCATGCCGAGAGGCGCGCCCGTAGTCCGTTTCGCCCACGATGGGCGTAGCACTTCGCCGTCCCGACCGGCATTCCCGTCGCCTCCGAGATCTCCTCGAACGAGACGTCGAACGCATCCTTGAGTGCGACGACGGTCGCCTGCGCCTGCGGCAGGTCGGCGAGGCAGCGGCCGAGCTCGCGTCTCGTCTCCGCCGCGTGCAGGGCGCGGGCCGGGTCGCCGTCGGTCGCGACCCGCACGTCCTCGAGAAGCGGTTCCGTTCTGCGTGCCGAAGTCCAGCGCGCCTGCGCCACGTCCTTGCAGGTGTTGACGACGAGCCGGTGCAGCCAGGTCGCGAATGCGGACTGCCCGCGGAACTGACCGATCCGCTGCACGAGCTTCACGAGCGCCTCCTGCGCGGCGTCGTGCGCGTCCTCGGGGTCGCCCAGCATGTGGAGCGCGATCTGCCGGACGCGTGGGCCGTGCCGGTCGCAGAGCGCGGCCAGTGCGAGCCTGTCACCGTCTTTGGCACGTCGGACGAGAATCGGATCGGAGAGCCGCTCGTGGACGAGCGGGGTATCCCTTGGACGTCCGGTCGGCGGCGCGGGTTGCACCCTGCGTACCTTAGTGCCCGTGCTGCTGAGACCAGACGTCGTGGCGCCCGCTCTGCGCGGCTCGTACGGGCGCGAGTATCACTGGGCCGAGGAGACGCCGACGACGCAGCGGCTGTTGCCCGCGGACGCGACGCACGGCGCGGTCGCGCTGGCCGAGCGGCAAACGGAGGGGCGCGGCCGGCTCGGGCGGTCGTGGGCGGACTCCGGGCTGATGTTCTCGGTGGCCCTGTACCCGCCGCAACCGGTGGCGCGCTGGCCCGAGCTGACGCTGGTCGCGGCGCACGCCGTCGCCGACACGATCGGCGGGCGGGCGACGATCAAGCACCCGAACGACGTGCTCGTCGACGGGAGGAAGGCCGCGGGGATCCTGGCGGAGGCGTCGAGCCGGGTGGTGCTCGGCGTCGGCATCAACGTCGGCGGCACCGCGTGGCCGGGAGCGGGCTGGGTCGACCGCGACCGGCTCGACCTGCTCGTCGAGGTGCTCGACCGCCTCGAGCGCGGCTACGACGTGTGGCTCAGCCGCTGATCGCGGCCGACGCGTTGCCGGCGGCGTCAACGGCTTGCGCCGTCACGCTCGTTACCGTGCCCTGGAAGGCGACGGCGAACGTGCCGGCCGCTTGCTGCCGCGTGATCGTCGTGCCGTTGACGACGACCGTCACCGTCGCGGGCTCGTCGAGCGAGAAGAGGAGCGTCGCCCGGTCGAGGAGCTGGAGCTGCGGCGGCGTCGTGTCGACGACCACCGGGGTCGAGACCGGTACGTCCCCGAGCGCATCCGTGACGGTCAGCACCGCCTGGTAGGTGCCGTCCGGCAGCCGGCCGGCGAAGCCGCTTCCGTCCCAGGGGATCGCACCTGCGCCGGCGGGAAGCATCGCCGCGAACGGCGCCGCGACGATGGTGTCGCCGCTCCTGATCTCGAGCCGCACGAAGGCCGGGGCGGCGAGCAGGAAGGAGAAGGTCGTCGAGTCGAGCGCGAGGTCGCCGTTCGGCGAGAACGCGCGCGGCGACGGCGCGAGGCCGGCGACGGTGCGGTCGACGACGAGCGGAGCTGCTCGCGTGACGCTCGTCCCGCCGGCGCTCGCCGTGACCGCGACCTGGTAGCGGCCGTCGGCGAGCAGGCCGGCGTCGAAGCGGACGGTGCGTCGGCCGGCGGGCCGTAGGCCGAGCGAGAAGAACCGCGCCGTCACGCCCGACGCGTCGGCGATGCGCACCGTCACCGCCGCGGGAGTCGCGAGCGCATACGAGATCGTCGGCGGCGCGATCGTCCCGTCGGCTGCAGGCGCGGCCACGGAGGGCGCCACCGCCACGTCCGTGAGCGAGAGCGCCGGGACGGCGAGGGTCCCGAGCGTGCCGGTTGCGGGCCGGGCGCCGGGAGCGGCGATCGTCCACGTATAGCCGCCGGGTCCGGGCGGCGCCTGCCACGTCCAGTCGACGAGCTTCGACCGGCCGCTGCCGGTCGCGATCGTCGTGCCCGAGCCGTCGGCGACGGTCACCGTCCACGGCTGCGGCGAGGAGAGGCGCGCCTGGAAGCGGACCGGGCCGCCGGGCGCGCCCGCTGCGACGGGCCCGTACAGCTTCGGAAGCCCGGTCGCGGCAATGCGGCGCGCGAGCGACGGGAGCAGCCGGTAGGCGTCGGTGCCGGGGCACTCGGTGGGGCCGGTATCGCGGTGCCCGGAGACGACGCGCAGCGTGACGAGCCTCCCGCGCCGGAACTTCGGGTTGCCGCCCGACGTGTAGACGACGGTCGACAGCGGGTCGACGTGCGCGACGTCGAGGCGCCAGGCAAGCAGCTTGACGAGGGCGCTCTGCATCGCGCGTGACGGAGCGACCGTCTGGAAGGTGCCGAGCATCGACACGCCGACCGTGGCCGTGTTGAAGCCGGCGGCATGCGCGCCGACGACGTTGCGCTCGATCCCGCCTCCCCGGCCCTCGTAGACGGTGCCGAAGCGATCGACGAGGAAGTTGTAGCCGATGTCGTTCCAACCGTTCCCGCGGACGTGGAAGAACTCGATGCCTCGGACGATCGCGGCCGCCTGCGCGCGGGTGTACGTGTTCGGCGTCACGGTGTGGTGCACGACCGCGAGCTTCAGGCTGCTCGCGTAGACGGGCTTCGCGCGCACGATCTCCTCGTTCGCTCCCCACTGAGCGCGGGTGACAATGGCCGGCTCCGCCGCAGCCGCGAGCGCGCGTGGCGCCGCCGAGGTGACGCGAGACCAGAGCTCGTACGCTCGCAGGTGACCGACCTCGCCGCGGCGTCTCACCTGGAGCGCGCGGGCCCCCCCGACCCACATCACGTCGTCGTCGGCCCGTTGCCACGAGCTCCAGCGGTCGCGCAGGCTGCGCACGCGGAAGTCGACTGTCCCGTTCCCCGTCCATTTGAAGGCGAGCATGTTGAAGCGGGCCGCCGGCGTCACCGCCTCGAGCGCTCGCGCCGGCCGAGGCAGCCGCTCGATGCGCATCGTCACGTCGCCGGCTCGCGCGACTGCCGGGGCGGCGAGCGTCGCGGCCGCGGCGAGAGCTGTCACCCACTTCATGCGGAATACACTGGCAGGCGCATGAAACGCCTGCTCCTGGCAGCGTTCCTGCTTGCCCTCGCGGTTCCTGCCGGCGCCGCCGCTGCGCCGCGCGTCCTCGCGATCCACTTCGCGCAGGACGTCAATCCGGTGACGCAGGACTGGCTGAACGGTGAGCTCGGCCACGCCCAGTCGCACGGGTACGCGGCCGCCGTGATCGTCCTCGACACGCCGGGTGGGCTCTCGGAGTCGATGCGCAAGATCGTGCAGAAAGAGCTGTCCCTCCGCATCCCCGTGGTGGTGTACGTGTCGCCGGAGGGCGCGCGAGCCGCCTCGGCCGGCGTCTGGATCTCGCAGGCTGCAGACGTCCTGGCGATGGCTCCATCGACGAACATCGGTTCGTCGACGCCGATCCAGGGCAGCGGCCAGAACATCGGCACCGACCTGCGGCGCAAGGAGATCAACGACGCGGCGGCGTCGCTCCGCGGGCTCGCGAAGACGCACGGGCGGAACGCGGCGTGGGCCGACCTGGCCGTGCGCAAGGCGTCGAACCTGACCGCGCAGGAAGCGCTGCAGAAGAACGTGATCGACCTGATCTCGCCGTCGCTGCCCGCGCTCCTGCAGAGGATCGACGGTCGCGTGACGACGCCGCGCCACCTGACGCTCCACACGGCCGGCGCGGACGTCGTCGAGGTGAGCCCGGGCTTCTTCACACGCTTCCTCTCGACGCTGATCGACCCGAACATCGTCTCGCTGCTCTTCCTCGCCGGGCTCGCGGGCCTCGGGTTCGAGCTGTTCCACCCCGGTGTCGTCATTCCGGGCGCGTTCGGCGCGATCTGCATGGTCTGCGCGCTCTTCGGCTTCTCGGTGCTGCCGCTCTCGTGGGGCGGCCTGATCCTCGTGCTCCTCGGCGCCGCACTACTCGTCGTCGACGCGCATGTGACCTCGCACGGCGCGCTCACGCTCTCGGGGCTCGTCGCGATGGCCGTCGGCTTCGTCACGCTCTTCCATCGCGCACCCGCGCCGTACCACGTGCACGTGTGGGCAGTGGTGACGGTGACCGCGCTGATCGGCGGCTTCTGGGCGATCGCCGTGAGCAAGTCGATCGCCGCCCGCCGGATGCCGGTGACGGTCGGCCCCGAGCAGATCGTCGGCATGGAGGGCATCATGCGGAGTGGCGGCCAGGTGCTCGTGCGGGGCGAGCTCTGGCGCGCACGGTCTGCCGAGCCCTTGCATCGAGGCGATCGGGTCACGGTCGACCGACTCGACGGCTTGACCCTCGAGGTGCGTAGGATCGCCTCGTGACCGTCGCCATCGTCATCTTCGTGATCGTCCTCTTCTTCGCTGTGCTCTACGCGATCGCGGCGATCAAGGTGCTGCGCGAGTACGAGCGCGGCATCGTCTTCCGCCTCGGCCGCCTGTTCCCGCAGCCGAAGGGGCCCGGGCTGATCTTCCTGATTCCGATCGTCGACCGGATGGTTCGCGTCGACCTGCGCACGATCACGCTCAACATCCCGCCGCAGGAGGTGATCACGAAGGACAACGTCCCGGTGCGGGTGAACGCGGTCGCGTACTTCCGGATCGTGCAGCCGCAGGACGCGATCGTGCAGGTCGAGAACTTCATGGTCGCCACCTCGCAGATCGCGCAGACGACGCTGCGGTCGGTGCTCGGCCAGCACCAGCTCGACGAGCTGCTGTCGGAGCGCGAGAAGATCAACGCGATCCTGCAGGAGATCATCGACGAGGCGACGACGCCCTGGGGCATCAAGGTGTCGATCGTCGAGGTGAAGGACGTCGAGATCCCGCAGGGGATGCAGCGCGCGATGGCCCGGCAGGCGGAGGCAGAGCGCGAGCGGCGCGCGAAGGTGATCAACGCGGAGGGTGAGTTCCAGGCGTCGGAGCGACTGAAGGATGCGGCGAACGTGATCGAGGAGCACCCGATCGCGCTGCAGCTCCGCTACCTGCAGACGCTGCTCGAGCTCGGCTCGTCGCAGTCGACGACGATCGCGTTC
>JAICYG010000076.1 GCA_025934335.1 Thermoleophilia bacterium
CGCGGCAGGAGCGAGCGCTGCATCGTCTCCGCAAACGCCTTCTGCTGCTGGTAGAGGCGGGCGTTGTCGACCGCGAGCGCCGCCTGCTGCGCGATCGTCCGCGCGGTCGCGAGCGTCTCCTCGGTGATCGGCTCGGCCGGGTCGAGCGAGACGATCGTCAGCTCCGCGAGCAGCTCCGTGGGGCTCGCCAGCTGAAGGAGCGCGGCCGTCGAGCCGGCTTCGAGGAACGGACGCAGCAGCGCGTGGGCACCGCCGAGGCGCGCCGCCGCCGGGCCGTCGAGGAGCATCGCCTCCTGCATCCTCGGCGGCCGGGGCTGCGGTCGCGCGAGGATCGTCCGCAGCGGGGCGGTGAGGCGGTCGTCCGACACCTGGATCCTCGCGGGCACGAACTGGTCGCCGCGGTCGTCGGGCACCCGGATCACGGCCGCGTCGACCCCGAACTGCTGCACGAGTGTGTCGATCACCGCGTCGAGCGTGCGGTCGAGCGACAGCGTCTGGGCGAACGACCGCGAGATCTCGTACAGCGCCGCCACCTGCCGCGACGCCTGACGCTCTGCGTCGAGCGAGTCGGAGAGCGCAACGCCGAGCTTCGTCTCGCGCTCGTGCAGCCTCGCGTTCTGGACGACGACCGCAAGCTGGGCGGCGAGCGCGGTCAGGAGCGCGAGGTCGTTCTCCGACAGGGTTCGCTCGTCGGGGAACGCGACGAGCAGCCCGATCGACTCCTCGCGCACCTGCAGCGGAACGCCGACCGCCGAGGCTTCGCCGACACCCGCGAGTGCCGTCCGGACGGCGCCGAGCGCCGTCTCGCGCCCGTCGGCGTGCGCGTGCACCGACGTCCGCGCGCGCAGCGGGCCGAGGAAGACGTCGGCGAGGCGCTGCGCGACCGCATCGTGCTCGGGCGCGAGCCCGCGCCCGGCGGCGCCGTACAGGCGGCCGTGGTCGCGGAGAAAGACGCCGACCCGCTCGAACTGCAGGAGGTCGGAGATGCGCTCGACCGCCGTCTCGAGCGTGTGTGCGAGCGAGAGCCGTGCGATCGCTTCGGAGACGACGTCGAGGAGCGCGCGAGTGCGCTCGAGCTCCTGCTCGGTCGACCGGGCGCGCTCGCCGGAGCGGACCGCATGCGCCGCGCGGGCGGCGAACGCGGCCAGGCCCGAAAGCTCCTCCTCGCCCGGCGCGTCCTCCTGCGAGTAGAGGAGCTGCAGGACGCCGAACGGCGGCTGCCCGAGCGGGAATATCGCCACGCAGGCGAGCGCGGGCGGGAGCCCCGCCTGTGTCGCGACGCTCGCCGGCCGCCACGCCTCGAGCGAGCTCTCCGCGAGCGTCGCCAACCGGGGCAGCACCGCCTCGACCTCGCCGAGGCTCGTCATGAAGGTCAGGCCGCCGTCCGGCGCGACGCGCCAGACGACGCCGCCCCGCGCACCGCTCGCATCGGCCGCCACACGAAGCGCCTGCTGCGCCGAGCGGCGCGGATCGCCGCCGGCCGCGAGCGCATCGCCGGCCAGCTCGAGCCAGGCGGCACGGCGAAAGCCGGCAGCTGCATGCGTCCCGGGCGCCAGCGTCCGCACCGCGAGCGCCACCTGCGCGGCGGCGAGCGCGGCCAGCGAGGCCTCGTCGGCGCCGAACGGCTCGTGACGGACGGCCTCGAGCGATCCGACCACCCTGCCGCCGGCGCGGGCCGCAACCGCGATCGTCGCCGACGCCTGCGCGCCGGCCGCCGCGCGCCGCACCGGCTCGGACGCCACGCCCGCGGCGATGAGGTCGCAGTCGGCGCGCGTACCCGCGGCCTCCGCGGCGAGCGCCGAGCTCTCCGGCGCGACCGCGCGCGCGACCAGCTCTCCCTGCTCGTTGAGCAGGCGCAGCACGACCAGGTCCGCGTCGAGCGCCTCCGCGGCGGCGGCCGCGACCGCGCCCAGCGCCTCGCGCAGATTGCCGGTCGACGCGACGCGCTCGGCCGCCTCGGCGAGCGCCTCGACGGGCAGCCGTCCAGCTCTCACGACCATTGACACGGAGATACTGCCTTACAATTGGGGGGATGGCCGAGCCCGCCCGCCAAGCGGAGACGCTGCCCGACGACGCACCGTCGCTCGACCCGCTCGTGATCGAGCGGAACTACCGCCGCGAGCGTGCCCGCCGGCGCGCCCGTGTGCAGCGGCGGAGCGCCGCCCGGCGGTCGGACGTCCGCTTCTGGATCACGCTGCTCGTGCTCGCGTTCCTGACGGCGTTCGTCGTTCTCGCCGCGTGGCACGAGGTACAGACGCTCTTCGGCGTCTGAGCTACTGGAGCCGCTGCGGCGCGGGCGCGCCGCGCGGACCGCGCTCCCAGGTCGTCCCGCCGCACATAGGGCACTTCGGCAGCGTCGCCTGCACCGTCACGCCGTAGCCGCAGCTCGAGCAGCGAAAAGCGCCGGCTGCGAGCGCTCCCGTCCTCGCGAACTCCACGAAATCTCCTCCGGTGGAGTCGAGCTTCCTTGCCTCGTCGAGCATATGACCCCCTCGTCGACCGGTCCTGATGCCTCCGACCGATCTCTTCCCCATACTTAGCGCCGTGGAAACGCCGGACTTCTTCGACGCGGAGCCGCCGGAGCCGGGCGCCCCGACCCCGGCCGGGTACGCCCGCCGGGCCGAAGGGGGCCTCTGGGCCGCTGGCGAGCGCGTCACCTGGGTGGCCGGGCTCGTGCTCGCGCTCTCGTCGTTCATGGACTGGTACGCGGGCTCCGGGGTCGGAGTGAAGCTCGCCGTGATCGGCTGGCACAGCGGCGTTCTCGGCAAGCTCGTCTTCTTCATCGGGCTGGCCGTCCTCGCGATCGTCGCGCTCCGCGAGACCGGTTTCGAGCTGCCGCCGACCATTCCCGAGAGCCTCGTGCTGCTCGGGCTCGGCGTGCTCGCCGCCGTCTTCGTGCTGATCCGCGTCATCTCGATCCCGGACGCGGTGCTGCCGGCGGACGGCCGCGGCATCGGCATCTGGATCAGCCTCGTCTCGGCGCTCGCCGTGATCGCCGGCGGATTGCTGAGAGCAGCAGAAGAGCTGTAAGCGTCCCGAGCACGGCCCCGGCGAGCACGTCCGTCGGGTAGTGGACGCCGTTGTAGAGACGCGAGAAGCCGATCAGGCACGCGAGCGCGTAGAACGCCAGCCGGTAGCGCGGGGCGAATGCCGAGAGGACGGTCGCGCCGGCGAACGCGGTCGCGGTGTGCCCCGACGGGAACGAGTGATTCCGCTCCGACGGCCCGAGCTGATGCTCGAACGGCCGGTGGCGCGGCACCACCACCTTGATCAGCGCGGTCAGCAGGTCCGCCGCTCCGACCGCGAAGAGGACCGCGACGAGGAGCGACGGGCGCCGCCAGAGGAGCGCGAGCACGATCGCGATCGCGAGCCACACCGCGCCGAGCGTGCCGATCCGCGATACCCAGACGAAGAAGCCGTCGAGCGAGCCGACGCGCAGCCCGACAAGCCAGTGCTCGAGATGGCGGTCGGCCTTAAGCAGGGACGAGCTGCTTGGCGCGCTCGATCAGCTGCTGCGGGTCGAACGGCTTCCCGACGAAGCCGCGCGCGCCGCGCTCCTCCGCCTGGCTCGCCGACCGCTCGTCGACCTGGCCGCTGAACATGATCACCGGGATCGAGCCGTGACGCTCCTGCATCCGCTGCAGCATCTGCCAGCCGTCGATCCCCGGCATGACGACGTCCAGGAGGACGAGGTCGGGGGCGCCGTCCTCGATCACCTGCAGCGCCTCGTCGCCGCTCGCCGCCTCGCGAACCGTATAGCCCTCCATCTCGAGATTCACGCGCATGTACTCCCGGAGACGGTCGTCGTCGTCGACGACGAGCACGAGCGGCCCCGAGGTGTGGCCGCCTGGACCGGAGCGGTCGAGGAACGCCTCCAGGTCGCGGCGGCGGTAGCGGCGGTGCCCGCCGGGCGTGTAAAACGCGGGCACGCGGCCCTGGTCCGACCACTTGCGGATCGTCGACTGGGCCACCCCGAGGAACTTCGCCGCCTGCCCGAGCGTGAGCCAGTCGGGCTCTGTCGTCGGTGCGCGCCTTCCCGGGAACGTCACGAGCCAAAAGTAGCCAAAGCTTCTCCTACCTAAACCGCCCCGGCAGAGTTGCTGCAAATTGGTGTGCCGTTCGCGTCGAACGTGTCCAGGAACGTGATGTAGCCGGCGTCGCGGCTCAGCACGTTGAGCGTGTCAGACGACTCTCACATGCTCTCTTGCTCGTGTCAACACGCACGATCTCCGCCGGTCAGGGGCTCGAGACGGTGACCGTGACCGTCTCGCGCGCGGCCGGTGCGAGCGGCAGCGGCCGGAGGGTGCGGACGAGGGTCTGGGTGCCGCCGGGCCTCGGGTTGTCGTGCAGCGCCTCGCCGACGGCGATCCCGACGAAGAAGACGATCGCGGCCGCGACCAGCGCGAGCACGACACGGGTCACGGCCGGTAGTCCACCGCCCCGCGTGCGTACGCGTGGAACGCGGCGTCGGCAACCGTCCCCGGCTCGTGCGGCGGCGTGCCCTCGGGGTCCGCCTCCTCGAGCAGCTCCCGCACCCAGTCGTCGGCCCCGACGTACGCCGCGGCGAGCTCCTCGAGCGTGAACGTCTGCCCCACCCGCTGACGGAGCGCGTCGACGACGAGCTCGGCGCCGCCGACGAGCCGCCGGTAACGGCCCGCATCGGAGCGCGCGTCCTCGAGACGGCGGTTGCCGTCCTGCCACTGCTGCCGCGCGAGCTCGACCTCCATCAGTCGAGGGGAGTACAGCAGGAGGCGGGCCAGAGGGCAGGCAGCTCGGCGAGGACGCGGTCGCCTAGCGCGTAACGCGGCCGCGCGAGCGCGAACGCCGCGTGCGCATGGAGGCACTTGAGGCTGCCCTCGCGCGTCGAGCCGCCGATGCCGGCGTCGAGCTCGGGGCGCAGGCGCCGCTGCTCCGACTGCGCGGCCGCCAGGCTCGCCGCGAGGGCGGCGTCGTCCCGGGCCGCCGCCGACCAGCGCTCGACACCGCCCACCGCCTCGAGCCGCGAGATGGCCGCCACCAGGTGCGGGCAGGTGACGTAGAACTGCGTCGGGAACGGGCGGCCCTCCTCGTCGAACGGCGCCTGCTCCGTCACCGCCGGACGGCCGAACGGGCAGCGGACCGCGACGCGCCGGAACGCGCGCGGCCGGCGGCCGAGCTGCCGCTCGACGATCTCCTCGTCGGTCACGTCCTAATGATTGCGGTGGCGCCAGTCGGTGATGCCGCGCACGATGAACAGCCGCTCGCCCGGGCGCACGAGCCCGAGCTTCCGCCCCTGGCGGATCAACTCCGGGTCGCTGTCGGCCGCGGCGATCTTCTTCTCGAGCCGCGCCTTCTCCGTCTCCAGCGCCTGTACCTGCGCGCGCCGCACACCGAGGTCGTGCTTCGCCCGTGCGTACGAGTGCATTGGCTTCCAGTAGAGAAAGGCGACGAGAACGAGCGCGCCGAGCGCGAGCAGCCGCGTGGGACGCAGGCGGATCACGCCACCACGTTCGTCGGCCGCGCGCTACGTCCTGCGGACGGCGACGATGCACGACATCGCGGGCGTGACGAGCACCTCCGTCGCCTCGAGACGCGCGTCGCGGAGGAGCGCCTCGCGCGTCGCGTCGCCTTCGACCGGGCGCCCCGGAGCGAGATCGTCCTTGACGAGGATGCCGCCGGGCGCGAGCAAGTCCGCGACGCGGTCGTAGGCGACGCCGCCGTCGGCGAAGACGAGATCGAACGGCGCCCGCGGCGGCAGGAGGTCGCGCCAGTCTCCTGCGAGCACCTCCGCCGGCGTACGGGCGAGCCGCTCGCGCGCCGCCGCAGCGCGCTGCGGGTCGACCTCGACGGTGACGAACGACGCACCGTCCGCGAGTGCTGCCGCGATCGCCGCCGCGCCGTCGCCGTACGACGTGCCGATCTCCGCGATCCGGCCGCCGGGCTTGGACGCGACCAGCGTCGCGACGAGCCGCTGCACCTCGGGTATGGAGTACGCGCCCGCGGTCAGGCGATGTCGACCTTGATCACGTTCGTCGAGCCCGGCAGGTTGACCGCCGTGCCCGCGGTCGTGACCACGCGGTCTCCGGTCTCGACGAGCCCCGACTTCACCGCCGCCTCGAGCGAGCGCGACCACAGGTCCTCGACGTTCTCGGTCTGCGCGATCAGAAGGGGGATGACGCCCCACTCGAGCGCCATCTGCTGCACCGAGGTCTGGTGGTGCGAGAGCGCGAGCACCGGCCGGCGCGGACGGAGGCGGGCGACGGCAGAGGCGGTGCGGCCGGTGAAGGTCGGCACGAGGATCGCGCTCGCCCCGAGTGTCTCTGCGAGGTCGCACGCGGCGTTCGACATCGCGCGGCCCACCGTCGTCTTCTCCCCCGGCTCCGGCATCTGATGGCGGTAGCCCATCGACGGCTCGACCGCGCGCGCGATCGAGTCCATCGTGCGCACCGACTCGACCGGGTAGTTGCCGGTGGCGGTCTCGGCGGAGAGCATGATCGCGGAGGTGCCGTCGAGGACGGCGTTCGCGACGTCGCTCGCCTCGGCGCGCGTCGGCTCGGCGTGCTCGATCATCGACTCGAGCATCTGCGTCGCGGTGATCACCGGCTTCCCGGCCTCGAGGCAGCGCAGGATGATGCGCTTCTGGAGCAGCGGCACCGTCGCGGCGCCGATCTCCACGCCGAGGTCGCCGCGCGCGACCATGACGGCGTCCGTCTCCAGGAGGATCTCGTCGAGCGACTCGACGGCCTCGCTCTTCTCGATCTTCGCGATCACCCGGGCCGGCGAGCCGTGCTGCCGGATGATCGCCTGCAGGTCGCGTACGTCGGCGGCGGCGCGGACGAACGAGAGCGCGACGAAGTCCGCGCCGAGCGAGAGCGCGAACGAGAGGTCGTCGAGATCCTTCTTCGTCAGCGACGGGATCGGGATCGGGACACCCGGCAGATTGACGCCCTTGTGCGACTTCACTTCGCCGCCGACGACAACGCGGCAGCGCGCGCGGCCCTGGTCGACCTCCTGCACCGTCAGGCGCACGAGCCCGTCGTCGATCAGCACGTCGTGGCCCGGGCGCAGCACCTCGCCGATCACGGCCGGCGCCACGGGCAGCTCGCCGTCGACGGCCACCTGCTCGCCTACGACGAGGATCTCCTCGCCCTTCAGGAGCACGCGCGGCGCCGCCAGGTCGCCCACGCGGAGCTTCGGCCCCTGCAGGTCGGCGATCACCGTGAGCGGCTTGCCGAGCTCGTCCTGCACCTCGCGGACGGCGCGCGTCGTCGCAGCGTGGTCGTCGTGGGTGCCGTGGGAGAAGTTGAGGCGGACGGCGTCGACGCCGGCCTCCACCAGCCGGCGGAGAACGTCACCGTTCGACGAGGCAGGGCCGATCGTCGCGACGATCTTCGTCCTCCGGCGGGTGGCGGTGGCCATCGTTCCCACAGTAGCTGGAGGTCGTCCGGGAGGACGACGCGAGATCGTCCGGCGCGACGACGTCACGCCGGCCCGGCAGCCGTAACGTGAGCAGCATGATCACCCCGACCGGAACCGCAGCCCCGCCGCTCGCAGCCGACGCGTTCGTGCGCGGCGAGAAGCGACGGAGGGTGTCGCTCGCCGACTTCCGCGGCAGCTGGGTCGTCGTCGCCTTCGGCACGCGTGCGCTCGACGTGCTCGAGCTCGCGGCGTACGAGGAGGCGTTCGCCGCCGACGGTGCGGTCGTCCTCGCGACCACGCCGGACGACTGGCACGAGGTCGCGTCGCGCTACGCCGACGAGCCCGTCCGCTTCCCGATCCTCACCGCGGTCGAGGAGTCGCGCCGGATCACGGCGATCGTCGACCCCGGCGGCGTCGTCCGCCATGTCGGCCTCCGCCGCACAGCGCGCGAGACGCTCGCCGCGCTCGAAGAGCAGCTGCTCCCGGCAGCGGTCGCCGCCTAGCGCTTCGCCCGCGGGAACGCGCCCCAGCCGGGATACGTGGCCCCCTCGCCGAGCTCCTCCTCGATACGGAGAAGCTGGTTGTACTTCGCGACGCGGTCGGAGCGCGCCGGCGCGCCCGTCTTGATCTGGCCCGTGCCGAGCGCGACCGCGAGGTCTGCGATCGTCGCGTCCTCGGTCTCGCCGGAGCGGTGCGACATGACCGCCGAGTAGCCGTTCCGCTGCGCGAGCCGCACCGCCTCGATCGTCTCCGTCAGCGTCCCGATCTGATTCACCTTGACGAGGATCGAGTTGGCGACGCCGCGGTCGATCCCCTGCTGCAGCCGTTCGGGATTCGTCACGAACAGGTCGTCGCCGACGAGCTGCACCCGGTCGCCGAGCGCCCGCGTCAGCTCCGCCCACGCCTCCCAGTCGTCCTCGGCCGCGCCGTCCTCGATCGACACCACCGGGTAGCGGTCGACGATCCCGGCCCAGAACGCCGGCATCTCCGCACTCGTCTTCTCGCGCCCCTCGAAGCGGTAGACGCCGTCCGAGAAGACCTCGCTCGTCGCCGGGTCGAGCGCGATCGCGACGCGCTCGCGGTGGCCCGCCCGCTCGGCCGCCTCGAGAATGGCCTCGATCGCCGCCTCGCTCGACTCAAGATCGGGGGCGAAGCCGCCCTCGTCGCCGACGCCGGTCGCAAGCCGGCGCTCCGAGAGCACCTTCTTCAGCGTGTGGTAGACCTCCGCGCCGACGCGCAGGCCCTCGGCGAACGACTCCGCGCCGACGGGTACGACCATGAACTCCTGCAGGTCGATCGAGTTCGCCGCGTGCGCGCCGCCGTTGATCACGTTCATCATCGGCACGGGCAACGTCGCCGCCGTCTCGCCGCCGAGGTACCGGTAGAGCGAGACGCCCGCGTCGGCGGCCGACGCCCTAGCTGCGGCGAGCGAGACGCCGAGGATCGCGTTCGCGCCGAGCCGGCCCTTGTTCGGCGTGCCGTCGAGCTCGATCATCGCGCGGTCGAGGCCCTGCTGGTCCGCCGCATCGCGCCCTCGGACGCAATCGGCGAGCTCGCCGTTCACGTTCGCGACCGCCTTCGTGGCGCCCTTGCCGCCCCACTCGGCGCCCCCGTCGCGCAACTCGACCGCCTCGTGCACGCCGGTCGACGCCCCGGAGGGAACGATCGCGCGCGCGGCCGCACCGTCATCGAGCCGCACCTCGACCTCGACGGTCGGATTCCCACGGGAGTCGAGGACCTGGCGGCCCCGCACGTCGGCGATCTTGCTCACGCTCTCTCCTTTGCCTGGTCGTAGTACACGTCCTGCTCGTCGAGCGGGAGCGTCGTCCAATCCTTCCCTTCCGCCGCGGCCAGCGCTTCGGCCGCGTCGACCCGCGCACGGAACCGCCTGGCCGCCGCGCGCAGCTCGAGCTCCGGGTCGACGTCGAGCTTGCGTGCGACGTTGACGGCCGCGAAGAGCACGTCGCCGAGCTCGTGCGCCGAGAAGTCGTCCTTCAGCTCGCGGAGCTCGTCGTCGAGGTCGGCGACGGCGCCGTCGAGATCGGGGTACTCGAAGCCGACGCTCTTCGCGCGCTGCTGGACCTTGCGCGCATAGAGCAGCGCGGGGAGCGACTCCGGGACGTCGTGGAAGATGCCCTTGCGGCCCTCCTGCTCGCGCTTGATGTTCTCCCAGTTGCGCCGCACCTGCTCGCCGGTCTCGGCCTCGACCGTGCCGAAGACGTGCGGGTGACGGCGCACGAGCTTCTCGTGCACGAGCCGCGCCGCCGTCTCGAGATCGCCGGCCCCGCGCTCCTGCAGGAGCAGCGCGAGGAAGTAGGCCTGGAAGAGGAGATCGCCGATCTCGTCGAGCAGCTTGGCGTCGTCGCCGGCAAGCGCCGCGTCCGCGACCTCGTACGCCTCCTCGACGGTGTGCGGCACGATCGTCTCGGCTGTTTGCTCGCGATCCCAGGGGCATTCCCGGCGCAGCCGCTCCGTCAGCTCCTGGAGCTCGACGAGCGCGTCGGCGAGGCTCATGCTCGCGCTAGCCGGCGGTGGTCATTGCGCTCGTCGTCGTCGCCGCGCAGGGATCCGGGCTCGGCGAGTAGCCGATCTGGTACTTGATCTTCGAGTCGCCGCAGAAGTCCTTCGTGAGCCCCGACACCCAGTCGGTCATCGCCTTGTTCTTCTGCTCCTGCAGCAGCTGCTGCCGGATCGAGTCGGCGACCTGCTTCTCCGGCGTCACCGACTTCGGCTTCACCGGCCCGAGCGGCTCGATCACGAACCACGCCTTGTACTGCGTCGGGTCGTAGAAGGGCGGCACGACCTTGTTGGCGGGCGCGCTGAACGCCTTCTTGTCGAAGACCGCCACGGTCTGCCCCTTCGAGAACGTCGCCTTGCCGCAGTTCTGACCGCTCGAGTCCTTGGCGTACTTCTTCGAGAGCTTGCACCACGTCTGGTCGTTGCCGGCCTTCAGCTGCCGGTAGACCGACTCCGCGACCGACTTCTTCGGGCCGACGAGGATGTAGCGGACGTCGCGGCTTTGCGGCTGCTGGTACAGCGAGGACTTGTGCGCGACGTAGTAGTCGTGCACCTGCTTGTCGGAGATCTTCACGTCCGCCGACACCTTGTTGAACACCGCTTCGGAGATCAGCTGTGCGCGCACGTCCTCGCGCACCTGCGCGTCGGTCAAGTGCTGCTTCGTCAGCTGCTCCTTGTAGGCCTTGTCGCTGCCCTTGAAGTACTGCTGCTTGATCTGCGAGAGGCGCTTGTCGACCTGCTCGTCGGAGATCTCGATGCCCATCTTCCGCGCCTTCTCCTGCCGTTCCGCCTGCTGGACGAGCAGCGCGACAGCCTGGCCCTTCAGCGTCTCGTAATCGCTCGTCCCCTGCTTCGGGAACTTCCGCCCCTGCTGCTGGAAGCTTCGCTTCGCCTGCGAGAGCAGCGCGTCGAAGTCGGACTTCGGGATGTGCTTCGAGCCCACGACCGCGACGTCGTCGCTCGCGAGCTTGGCCGCCGAGCCGCCGCCGCCGCACCCGGCGAGCAGGGCCGCGGCCGCGCAGATGAGAACAACGAGAAGGGACTTCCGCATAGAGAGCACCGGCTAGGCCGCCTGGCGCGCGGCCAGCATAGCATCGACCAATCCGAGCGCCCCGCTGAATTCACTGCCCCTTAACGTCACCTCGCGGTTGCCTGTCGAGTAGACAGCCGTCTCCACCTGCGCCCGCAGCTCCCGCAGCTCGCCCGACCCGAGGACGACCGGTCCGACCGCCGCCTTGCCGCCGCGGAAGACGAGGTAGTCGGCGCCGAGGACGGCGAGCTTCAGCTTCGCCTCCTGGATCGCGAACAGGCTCTCGACCGGCTCCGGCAGCGGCCCGTAGCGATCCTCCGTCGCGACCCGGAGCTCGTGCAGCTCATCGTCGGAGGCGGCAAGCGCGATCCGCCGATGCAGGTCGATCTTGAGCGCCTCGGCGGCGATGTACGCCGCGGGGACGTACGCATCGACCCGCGCATCGACGCGGATCGGCCGCGCGACGAGACGGCGCTGGCCCTGCAGCTCGGCGACCGCCTCGTGGAGCATCTCGACGTACAGCTCGAAGCCGAGGGCCGCGACATGACCCGACTGCTCCGAGCCGAGCAGGTCGCCCGCGCCGCGGATCTCCAGGTCGCGCATCGCGATCGCGAAGCCGGCGCCCAGCTCGGTGTGGTCGGCGAGCGTCGCGAGTCGCGCGCGCGCCTCGGCAGTCAGCTCCTGCGCGTCCGGATAGAAGAGGTAGGCGTGTGCGAGCACGTCGCTGCGGCCGACGCGGCCGCGGATCTGGTAGAGCTGACTGAGGCCGAGCTGGTCGGCACGCTCGACGACCAGCGTGTTCGCCTGCGGGATGTCGAGGCCCGACTCGATAATCGTCGTCGAGACGAGCACGTCC
>JAICYG010000089.1 GCA_025934335.1 Thermoleophilia bacterium
GAGAGCACGACGCGGCGGCGGAGCTGGCGCGCCGGGGCGTCACCCGTATCGAGCAGACGGACATGCTCACCTGGCAGGGCGACGCCTGGCGGGACCTCGGCGAGGTGCTGCTCGCGGGCGGCGACTCGAGCGGCGCGATCGGCGCACTCGAGGAGGCGCTCGCTCGCTACCAGCGAAAGCAGAACCTCGCCATGGCCGCGCAGGTGCGTTCGCGGCTGGACGCCGTTCGCTAGTGCCCCGAGACGGCATGGGGGACGTACGGCTCCTCGAGCCGCGCGACCTCCTCGTCGGAGAGCGTAAGCCCCTCAGCCGCGAGCGCGTCCTCGAGGTGGCCGAGCTTCGTCGCGCCGACGATCGGCGCCGTCACGCCCGGCTTCTGGAGGAGCCACGCGAGCGCGACCTGGGCCGTCGGCACGCCACGTCCGGCGGCCACCTCGGCCGCGCGGTCGACGACGGCGAAGTCGAGCTCCGGCACGTAGAGCGAGTCGCCGAACGAGTCGGTCTGCGCACGCGTCGTGAGCCGTTCCCCCTCGCGCGTGCGGTTGCCTGCGAGCAGGCCGCGCGCGAGCGGGCTCCACGGCAGCACCGCTACGCCCTGGTCGATGCACTGCGGGATCATCTCCCGCTCCTCCTCGCGGTAGACGAGGTTGTAGTGGTTCTGCATCGACGCGAACGGCGTCGGGGCGACCGACTGCGCCTTCGCGAACTGCCACGCGTACATCGAGCTCGCCCCGATGTAGCGCGCCTTGCCCGCGCGCACGACGTCGTGCAGCGCCTGCATCGTCTCCTCGATCGGCGTGTGCGGGTCCCAGCGGTGGGTCTGGTAGAGGTCGACGTAGTCGAGCCCGAGCCGCGAGAGCGACGCGTCGATGGACGCGAGGATGTGCTTGCGCGAGAGGCCGGCGCCGTTCTCGCCGGGCATCGTGCGGCCGTGCACCTTCGTCGCGACGACGTACTCCTCGCGCGTCCCGAAGAAGCGCGAGAGCAGCCGGCCGGTGACGACCTCGCTCTCCCCGCCGTTGTAGACGTCGGCGGTGTCGAAGAAGATGACGCCGCCCTCGACCGCTCGCCGCACGATCGGCTCGGCGGCCGCTTCGTCGAGCGCCCACGGGCGCGACTCGTGCGCGCCGTAGCTCATCATCCCGAGGCAGAGCCGCGAGACGCGCAGCCCGGTCCCGCCGAGGTTCACGTAGTCCACGGTCGAACGCTAGCGATCTCGCCCTTGCAAACAGGTCCGAAGGCGACGATCGTGAGGACGTGGGCCCACTGCGCGCTGCGGCCGGCGTTGCCCTCCTCGTCGTGGTCGCCGTCTCGACGGCGGCCGCTTCGGCGCCCCCGCACGGCGCGACCGCGGTCTGCCGCGACGGCACCTATAGCTACTCGCATCACCGTTCCGGTACGTGCTCTCACCACGGCGGCGTCGCACGGTGGCTCGCCGGGCCGTCCGGCGTGGCGACGACCGCGACCGGGCGTTCGGTCGTCCTCGGTGTGCGGACGCGGTCGCGCGGATGTCGTCGCGGAGCGCTGCCCGACCGCCGCTGCACGCCGGGCGCCTACTACGCGAAGGTGACGAAGCGGCTGATCTGCGCGCCCGGCTTCCACACGAGCTCGATCCGGAACGTGCCGCCGGCGGAGAAGTTCGCGGTCGAGGCCGCGTACGGGATGCAGCCTCGTCTCTACGGGCGGACGATCGAGCTCGACCACGTCGTGCCGCTCGAGCTCGGCGGGAGCAACGCCGTCAGCAACCTGTTTCCCGAGCGCGGGTCGGGCGTTGCGAGCTACCACGTCAAGGATCGGCTCGAGGATCGGCTGCACACCCTCGTCTGCACGGGCCGGATGAGCCTCGCCGCCGCGCGGCGCGGAATCGCGGTCAACTGGTTGCGGTTCTACGACTCCGTCTTCGGCGTCTCCGCGTGAGGTCGTGGGGGCGGCCCGCGCCTCCCCCACGCACCCACCTCAGCCCACGACGCGCTGCGCGCCGGCTTCGTTCCCGAGGGCGCTCGGTTCGGCGACAAGCGTCTCGAGGAACGAGAGCAACCGCTTCGAGGCCGGCCGCAATCGTCTTGTCGACCGCCTTCCAGTTATGGGGAACAACCGTCGCCGGTCAAGGGCAGCGTGACCTTTTCGACCCTTCGGCCGTTAGAAGCGTTGTTCCTACCGAAGAAGGAGGTGACGCATGTACATCGGCGGAGGCGTTGTCCTGCTCGTCATCATCATCCTCCTCCTGGTCTGGCTCCTCTAACGGGGAGACGAGATGCTCGACACGCGACGAGGCGGCTCGAGACCGGGCCGCCTCGTCCTCTACCTGGGCGGCCAGCCGACCCGGATCTCGTTCCCGTCTGGGTCGTACATCCAGAAGACGCGCATGCCGAAGTCCGTGTGCCGCAGCGGCGTGAAGCGCGCCGCGTCACCGGCGCCCTCCCGCCAGCGCTCGTAGAGCGCGTCGATGTCGTCGGTGTAGATGAAGCACAGTCCCGGCGGATGCTCGCCGAGGGCCGTGCCGGTGAAGTGGAGCTCGCCGCCCTCACACTCGATGATCAGGTAGTCCCACTCCTCCGGCGGCGCGCCTCTGTTCTTGAAGCCGAGCCGCTCGTAGAAGGCGAGCGTGGCGCGGAGGTCGTGGCTCGAGAGGAGCGGAAGCGCGCGGTTCATGCCGGCGACTCTACGCGCGCCGGCGCCGGCGGCCGCGGCGGTGCGTGCGCGCGACCGCGAGCGCGTCGGCGTTCTCGAGCGCGAGCCCCGCGCCGAGCGCGACCGTCGTCAACGGGTCGTCGCTCCTCGTCACGGCGAGCCCGGTGCGCGAACGGATCAGCGCGTCGAACTCGCGCAGCAGCGCGCCGCCGCCGACGAGCATCAGCCCGCGGTCCGCGATGTCGGCGGCGAGCTCCGGCGGTGTCCGCTCGAGCACGAGCTCGAGCCCCTCGATGATCAGGTCGAGCGGCCGCTGCAGCGCCCCGGCGACCGCCTCTGCGTCGACCGTCGTCCGGCGCAGGAGCCCCGTCGAGAGGTCGCGGCCCGCCACGTCCGCGGTGGCGTCGAGCGCGCCGGTGCGGGCGGCGCCGATCTCGAGCTTCACCGTCTCGGCCTGCTCCTGCCCGATCAGCAGGCGGTGCGCGTCCTGCAGGAGCTTGACGATCGCCTCGTCGAGGTCGTAGCCGCCGACGCGAACCGAGTGCGAGACGACCATGCCTCCGAGCGCCGTCACCGCCATCTCCGACGTGCCGCCGCCGACGTCGAGGACGAGCGAGCCGACCGACTCGGCGACCGGGAGGCCGGCGCCGATCGCCGCTGCGAGTGGCTCCTCGATCAGGTACGCGCGCGCCGCGCCGGCGGCGATCGTCGCCTCCTCGACCGCCGACCGCTCGACCTGCGTGAGGCCGCTCGGGACGCACACCATCACCTCCGCGCCCGCACCGATCCGCCGCGCCGCCGAGCGGATGAAGTAGCGGAGCATCTGCTCGGCCATCTCGAAGTCGCCGATCACGCCGTGCCGCAGCGGGCGCGTCGCCGTGATGTGCGCGGGCGTCCGGCCGATCATCCGGCGCGCCTCCGCGCCGACCGCGTAGACCTCGCCCGAGCGCTCGTCGACCGCCACCACCGACGGCTCGAACGCGATCACGCCCTTCCCGGGCTGGTAGACGACCGTGTTCGCGGTGCCGAGATCGACGGCGAGCTGCCGCTCGACACCGAAGCGCCTCAGCCGGGCCCAGGGCATCCCGCACCGTATCGCGCCCCGCGCGGGCGGCCGCCGCCGCCCGCGCGAGGTGCGTGTGGTCAGACGGCGGCTGCGGCGACCGCGCGGCTGCGCGTTCGCGGCGTCGCGCCGACGATCAGGCCGGTGCCGAGGAGCCAGACCGGCGTGCCGAAGATCAGCGCCGCCCAGCCGATCGGACCGATCACGAGCACGACCGCGATCAGGACGCCGAAGAGCGCCCACCACTTCGGCAGGACGCCTGTGCGGAGCGCGACGACGGCCGTGCCGACGAAGAAGAGGATCAGCGCCAGCTCGGCGGCGACGAAGAACATGTCGCTGCTGTTGTGCAGCATCCCCGCCGTGGCGGCGCTGATGCTGTCGTGGTTGATCGCCGACGCGATGTCGCCCGCCGGGATCAGAAGGCCGAAGACCGCGGCGATCGAGACGCCCCCGAAGGCAAGCGTCGCGTAGGTGTGCTGGCCGCCCTCGGCCTCTGCGAGCCGTGCCCGCAGGACGGCGGCGAACCAGACGAGTGACAGGCAGCCGAGCATGAACAACCAGCCGCCCATGAGGATCGAGTTCTGGTTCCCCTGCACCCAGGCGAGCAGCTGCGCGTCCGTCGGGTGGTGCGGGATCTTGTCGCTGAGCGCGTTCGTGACGACGAGGCCGGCGATCCAGAGCGCGACGGCGGCGACCGCCGGCAGTAGGAGCGGCCGGTGCTTCACGAGGTTCATCATTGTCTCCTTCCGTTCAGTGGGTTGCGGGACGAAGGCGCCGGCCGGTGCCGGCGAGGGCGCCGGCACCGGCGAGCACGAGCAGGGCGAGCACGAGCGCGGCGAGGAACAGCCGCCGGCGGAGCGCCCTCATGCCGGCACCGCCTCGCCGGCCGGACCGGCGGGCGTGTACACGGCCCCGTAGCCGAGAACCCGCCCGAGCGGCGCGCCGAGGACGAGGCCGAGCTTCTGCAGCGCGGCGGGCGGGAACGGCAGCCGCACCGTGTCGAAGTGCGCGTTCGCGATCACCGCGAGCCGCAGCGGGTTCGGCATGCCCTTGCGGTTCGTCTTGCCGTCGCCGGCGAGCGCGAACATCGTCTCGAGCAGCGACTCGAACTGCAGCGCCGGCCGGATCTCGCAGACGAACTGTGCGACGTCGTCGCCCGCGTTCCAGAACCGGTGCGGCGTGCCCGGCGGCACCGTCACGCGCGTGCCCGGGCCGGCGACCTGCTCGTTGCGGCCGATCTTGAAGCCGACGGTGCCGCGAAGCACCTGGAAGCGCTCCTCCTGCGACGGGTGCACGTGGGCCGCGGCGACGAAGCCGTCGGGCTCGACGAACGTCTCGATCACGACGGCCTCGCCGTTCGTGTCGGCTGCGGTCTGGCGAAAGACGATGCGCTCGCCGGTGACGGGGTTGTGGATGCTGTCTCCTGCGCGGATCATTCGTGGCTCCTTTTCTCGACGGGACGCTGGTCACGATCGGGGGAGCCGCTTAAGATCCGCTTGGGTCTTTCTTGGGAGGGGGTCGGCACGGAGTTCCGCCTGCTTGGTCCGGTCGAGGTGGTGGGCGACGGAGCCGCGCTCGCGCTCGGCGGCCCGAAGCAGCGCGCGCTCCTCGCCGAGCTGCTCCTGCGGCGCGGTGCCGCCGTTCCCCGCGAGCGGCTGGTCGACGTCCTCTGGGGAGAACGGCCGCCGCCGAGCGCGATCGCGTCGCTCCAGGTGTACGTCCACGGCCTGCGGCGCGCGGTCGGCGCCGACCGCCTCGAAACGCGCGGGGCCGCCTACCGGCTGCGGGTCGAGCCCGAGGAGCTCGACGTCGCGCGCTTCGAGCGCCTGCTCGCCGACGCACGGGCGGCGCTCGCGGGCGGCACGCCGGGTCACGCCGACGAGCTGCTCGCAGCGGCGCTCGCGCTGTGGCGCGGCGAGGCGCTCGGCGACCTCGGCGACAGCCCGGTGCGCGCCGCCGCGTCCGGGCTCGAGGACCTGCGGCTGCAGGCGCTCGAGCTGCGGATCGACGCCCGTCTCGCGCTCGGCGAGCACCGCGAGGTCGTCTCGCAGCTCGAGGAGCTGATCGCCGCCGAGCCGTATCGCGAGCGTCTCCGCGAGCAGCACGTGCTCGCCCTCTACCGCTCGGGCCGGCAGGAGGACGCGCTCGCCGCCTACCAGGATGCGCGCCGCACGCTGGCGGACAACCTCGGCGTCGAGCCGGGGCCGGCGCTGCGAGAGCTCGAGCGCGCCGTCCTCCGGCACGACCCGTCGCTCACGCTCGAGCGGCGCGAGGCGACGGCCCGGCCGCGACTGCCGGCGCCGGCGACACCGCTCGTCGGCCGCCGCCTCGAGATCGCCGCCGTCGAGGCGATCCTCGGTCGGGACGGCGTGCGTCTCGTGACGCTCACGGGCACGGGAGGAACCGGCAAGACCCGGCTCGCGCTGGCGGTCGCCGAGCGGCTCGCGCACGAGTCGCGAGACGGCGCGGCGTTCGTCGACCTGTCGGACGTCCGCGACGCCGGGCTGATCGTGCCCACGATCGGGCAGGTGCTCGGGGAGGAGACGCATGCGGTCGAGGCGCGCCTGGCGGACTCGTCGCTACTGCTCGTGCTCGACAACCTCGAGCAGGTCGCGACGGACGCGGCGCCGGCGCTTGCGGAGCTGCTCGCGAACGCACCGCGCCTTCGTCTACTCGCGACGTCGCGCGTCCCGCTGCGCGTGAGCGGTGAGCAGGAGTACGCGGTGCCGCCGCTGCCCGCGCACGAAGCGGAGGCGCTCTTCGCGGCGCGCGCGACGGCGGTCGACGCCGAGTTCGCGCTCACCGAGGAGACTGCGCCCTTCGTCGCCCGCATCTGCGCGCGGCTGGACGGGCTGCCGCTCGCGCTCGAGCTGGCCGCGGCACGAGTCCGCGTGCTGCCCCTGCGCGCGCTCGAGCTCCGGCTCGAGAACGCGCTCGACGTGCTCGTCGGTGGGGCGCGCGACCTGCCGACGCGCCAGCAGGCGCTGCGGGCGACGCTCGACTGGAGCTTCGCGCTGCTCGCCGAGCCGGCGCAGTCCCTCCTCGCCCGCCTCGCAGTCTTCGCGGGCGGGGTCGAGCTCGACGACCTCGAGGTGGTGCTGGGGGCAGACACTGGCGAGCCGCTCGCCGCACTCGTCGAGGCGAGCCTCGTCCGCCGGAGGGGCGAGCGCTTCACACTCCTGCAGACGATTCGCGAGTACGCGCTCGCGCGGCTCGCCGAGCGGGACGAGGTCGACGACCTGCGCCAGCGCCACGCAGCCCGGTACCTGGAGGTCGCCGAGCGCGCCTGGGAGCTTATCCTTCCCGGCGGCGCGAGCGAGCCGGAGGGCATGGCGGTGCTCGAGCGCGAGGCCGACAATCTCCGCGCGGCGTTCGCGTGGGCGAGCGCGAGCGGCGACGGCGAGACGACCGTCCGGCTCGCCGTTGCCCAGCGCTGGTTCTGGCTCGTGCGCGGCCGGTTCGTCGAGGCCCGCGCCGCGTTCGACACGGCGGCGGAGGCGCGCGTGGAGCCCACGCTGCATGCCGCGGCCCTGAACGGCGCGGCGACGTTCGCCGCGCACCAGGGAGAGACCGCGCGCGCCCGCGAGCAGTGGAACGAGGCGCTCGAGATCTACCGGGCACGCGGCGACGAGGACGAGGTCGCGCGGTGCGTTGCGGAGCTCGGCAGCGTCGCCGTCGCGGAGGGCGACCTCGAGCGGGCCCGCGTGCTGTACGAGGACGCGGTCGAGCGCTTCGACCGGCTCGGTCACCGGGTCCGCGAGAGCGTCGCGCTCTCGAACCTGGCCGCGATCGCAGACCAGGACGACGACCTGGCGGCGTCCGTCGACTACAGCGAGCGGGCGATCGCGCTCCAGCGAGAGATCGACGATCCGATCAACCTCGCGGTCTCACTCACGAACCTTGCGCCGACCGTCCTTCGTCTCGGCGAGGTCGAGCGCGGCCGGGCGCTCCTGCGTGAGGGGGTGGAGCTCGGCGAGGGGTTCGGCCACAGGCTGCTGCTCGCGCACACGCTCGCCGTCGCGGCGGAGCTCGCTGCGTGTGACGGCGACTCGGCCCTCGCAGGACGCCTGATCGGCGCGACCGAAGCGGCGTTCGCGGCGATCGGCGGCGAGGTGCCCGAGGGCGAGCGGCGTGCGTTCACCCGGATCTTCGCGGCGCTCGACCTGCCCGAGGGCGAGGTCGAGCGAGCGCGCGACGAGGGCCGCACGTGGCCGCTCGAGACGTCGCTCGCGGCAGCCCGCCGCCTCTTCTCCTGACGGTAGCCTCGGCCGGATGAGCGAGCTCGCGATCAGCCTCCGAGGCGTCGTCAAGCGCTACGGCCAGATCACGGCGGTCGACGGGCTCGACGTCTCGGTGCCGGCCGGGACGTGCGTCGGCCTGCTCGGCCCGAACGGTGCGGGCAAGTCGACGACGATGCGCATGCTGACCGGGCAGTCGATCGCCGACGAGGGCGAGCTCGAGGTGCTCGGCTTTCGAATGCCCGGCGAGTCGAAGCAGGCACGCGCCCAGCTCGGTGTGACGCCCCAGCTCGACAACCTCGACGTGACGCTGACCGTCGAGCAGAACCTGCTCGTCTTCACCTATCTCTACCGCGTGCCGCGGCGCGAGCGGAAGGAGGCGATCGAGCGCTCGCTCGAGCTCGCGCGGCTCGAGGACCGCCGCGACACGCGCGTCGACAAGCTGTCCGGGGGCATGCGGCGCCGGCTCCTGATCGCGCGCTCGCTCGTCCACCGGCCGCGGCTCGTGCTGCTCGACGAGCCGACCGTCGGCCTCGACCCGCAGATCCGTCAGGAGCTCTGGGCCCTGATCGACCGCCTGCGCAGCGAGGGGACGACGATCCTCATGTCGACGCACTACATCGAGGAGGCGCAACGGCTCGCGGACACCGTGTTGATCATGTCGCACGGGAAGGCGGTCGCCGCCGGACCGCCGGCGCAGCTCGTGCTGGAGCACGCGGGCAGCGAGGTGCTCGAGGTGTACGGCGCGCCGTCGCGGCTCGCCGAGGTGGAGCGCGAGGCGGCGGCGCACGGCCTCTCGACGCGCCGCACCGGGACGAGCGTCGCCGTGCTCGGCGCCGGGAGTGTGGACGGCCTGGAGGGCGAGCGCCGCCCCGCCAACCTCGAGGACGTGTTCGTGCTGCTGACCGGCGAGGAGATCGGCTGATGTCTGCCGTCACTGCCCGGCCGGAGCGGCTGCATCGCTTCGAGCGCTCGGCGCTCGCGGGCGTGCTCGTGCGCGAGGTGGTCAACTTCTCGTCGTACTGGCGGTCGGCGACGTTCTCGTCGACCGTCGAGCCGACGATCTACCTGCTCGCGTTCGGGTTCGGCTTCGGCTCGCTCGTCGCGAAGGTCGGCGGCTACGACTACGTCCAGTTCGTCGGCACCGGCACGGTCGCGACCGCGGTGCTCTTCTCGAGCGCGTTCCCGGCGATGTTCGGGACGTTCGTCAAGTACCAGTTCCAGCGCACCTACGACGCGATCCTGGCCGCGCCGGTCGACACGGAGGAGCTCGTGACGGCGGAGGCGCTCTGGATCGCGACGCGCGCCGGCGTCTACGGCTGCGTGCCGATGATCGTGGCGATGTTCTTCGGGCTCGACCCGCGCTGGGAGATGCTCGTCGTGCCGCTCGTCGGCTGGCTGGCGGGCTTCGGCTGGGGCTGCTTCGGGATCATGGTCGCCGGCTTCGCCAAGTCGATCGAGAACTTCAGCTACATCGTCAGCGCGGTGCTGACGCCGCTCTTCCTCGTCGCCGGGACGTTCTTTCCGCTCGACCGGCTGCCGCGGTGGGCGCAGGTGCTCGGCGAGGTGAACCCGCTGCACCATTGCGTCCAGCTCGTGCGCGACTCGGCGTTCGGCGTGCTCGGCTGGGTCGATCTGCTGAGGGTCGGCGCGCTCATCGTGTTCGGGCTCGCGATCTGGCGGCTCGCGATCTTCGCGATGCAGCGCAAGCTGATCGATTGAATTCGCCGGGGACGCTCGTATACTCGCCGGATGAGCGCGATCGCCGAAGCACCGCACGCACCGGCGATCGGCGAGCGGCCGCAGGTCCAGATCGTCCCGGTCAAGGGGCTGCCGATCGTTGCGCTCGTGCTCGCCGGAGTCGTCGTCGCGATCGCGCGCGATGCGCGCTGGGGGCTCGTCTTCTGCCATGTCGTCGGGGGCGGCCTCTGGACGGCGATCGACCTCTTCGTCGGGTTCGTCGTCGGGCCGATCATCGGCCGCATGTCGATCCCGGCGCGCATCGAGTTCTCGACGAGGTTCATGCCGAAGATGCTCCTGCTGATGCCGACGATCGTCACGATGACGCTCGCCGCCGGCTTTCAGCTCGCGCGCCAGGACGCGTTCCTCGACACCTCGAACCCCAGGCACGCATGGGTTGTCGCGTCCTTCTGCGTCGTCGGGGTGATGGCCGTGATCGCGCTCGCCTACCTCGAGCCGGCGAACGTCGCGGTGCTGTTCGAGCTGAAGAAGCCGCAGCCCGACGGGCGCGTGATCGAGAAGCTCATGAAGCGGTTCGTCTACACCGCCGGCATCACCGGCGTGATGCAGGTCGCCACGCTCGTGATCATGACCAGGCTGGTCTCGTGAGCGAGCACGCCCTTCCCGCGAGCCTCGTCGACCGGAAGCTGCCGCCGGTGACGGAGATCGGCGCCGCCTCGATGGTGGCCGTCGCGGTCGGTGTCATCTACAACGCCGCGTACCTGCCGAAGCACGCGCAGAC
>JAICYG010000213.1 GCA_025934335.1 Thermoleophilia bacterium
GGCTCGCGCCCGAGCTCGCCGCCGCGGGCGACGCGCTGCGGCAGGCGGAGCTGCAGCTGCGCGAGACGGCGTCGGACCTGCGCGCGTTCCTCGCGTCGCTCGAGGCCGAGCCGGGGCGGCTGGAGGAGGTCGAGGGCGAGCTCGACGAGCTCGCCGACCTGCGCCGGCGCCACCGCGCACAGACCTACGGCGAGCTGCTCGAGCGCGGGGAGGAGGCACGGCGCGAGCTGGAGGCGCTCGGCGGCGGGCACGATCCGGCGGCGGCCGCCGACGCGGCGCTCGCCGCCGCACAGGCCGAGGTCGACCGCGTGCACGCGGAGCTGCGCGACGCGCGGCGGGCCGCCGCCGAGCCGTTTGCCGCCGCGGTTGCCGACGAGCTACGGGCGATCGGCCTGGGCGACGGCGAGTTCCGGGTCGTCCTCTCGGAGCGGGAGCCGGGAGCGAGTGGCGCCGACGACGTCTCGTTCCTGATCCGGCCGAACGCGGGCCTCCCGTTCGGGCCCGTGGCCGAGACGGCGTCGGGCGGCGAGCTGTCGCGTGTCGCGCTTGCGATCGCGGCCGTCGCCGGGGGCGAGACGATGGTCTTCGACGAGATCGACGCCGGTATCGGCGGCACCACCGCGCACGCCGTCGCCGAGACGCTACGGCGCCTCGCGGGGCGCGCCCAGGTGCTCACGATCACGCACCTGCCGCAGATCGCGACGGTCGCCGACCGCCACTTCCGCGTCGAGAAGGTGCCGGGCGACCCGACCCATACCCGGATCGAGCCGCTCGACGACGCACAGCGCCGGGACGAACTGGAGCGGATGCTCGGGGGCGCGGAGTTCCTCGCCTCGCTCGAGGCAGGACGTGAGTGATGTGCCGGCCGGTTGGGCGATCACGGGGGTCTGCGCCGCCGGAAAGACGACTGCGGCGCGTCTCCTCGCGGCGCGCGTAGGCCTTGCGCTCGTCGAGGGCGACGCCGTCCGGCCGGAGGGCGACGGGCCGTCTGAAGAGCGATACTGCCGGCTCGCGGCGGCTTCACGCAGCGCCGTCGTCGAGGACGTCGTTCTCGGGCGGTGGCTGGGGTACTTCGCCCGGTTGGCCTCGCCCTGCCGTCTCGTGGTGCTGGCGCCGTCTGCGGACGTCGTTGCCGCGAGAGACGCGGGATGCGTGAAGAGCGGCTATCGCACCTGGAGCCTCGACGAGCTGGACAGGGCACTCAGAGACGTGACGCCGCGCCTCGGGCTCTGGATCGACAACTCGGCGCTGACACCCGAGGAGACGGTCGACGCGATCCTCGACCGCGCCGACGAGGCTCGCGTATGAGGGAGGCGTCGCTCGAGCTGCTCGCGCCGCGCGCCGACGTGTGGGGCTTCCTGGCCGAGCCATACCACCTCTCCGACTGGTGGCCCGGGATCACCGGCGTCGAGCCGGACCGGCGCGGCTTCGCGCCCGGGGCGCGGTGGAAGGCGCACTCGAGGAAGCGGAACGTCTTCACGGGTAGCCGGGTCGTCGAGACGATGCTGCTCGTTCGCGAGATCGACCCGTACGAGCGCTGGACGTGGCACCTGCTCCAGCCGGCGACTGACGTCGAGGTGCGGCTGCAGGCGACGGGCGAGGATCGCACCCGCGTCACCGTCGGTGTCAGCCGTGGCAACCCGGCGCTTGCGGTGAAGCGGCTCTACGACCTCGTTCAGACCGCCGCGGAGCTCTGACCGACCCGGTCCCTACGATCGTCCTCGTGAGCCGAGGGGTCGTATCGCTAGACTGGAATCCCGTGAGCGATCTCGCGGAGAGGCGCAGGTAGGTGGCCAGGTATGTGTTCGTCACCGGCGGCGTCGTCTCGTCTCTCGGCAAGGGCATCACCGCGGCGTCGCTCGGGCGGCTGCTGAAGGCGCGCGGCCTCAACGTGCAGGTCCAGAAGTTCGACCCGTACATCAACGTCGATCCCGGGACGATGAGCCCGTTCCAGCACGGTGAGGTCTTCGTCACCGAGGACGGCGCCGAGACCGACCTCGACATCGGCCACTACGAGCGGTTCATCGACGAGAACCTGTCGCGTGCCGCGAACCACACCGCGGGCGCCGTGTGGGACCGCGTGCTGCGCAAGGAGCGGAAGGGCGAGTACCTCGGCTCGACCGTGCAGGTGATCCCGCACATCACGAACGAGATCAAGTCGCGCATCCGATCGGTCGCCGAGGCGTCCAACACCGACATCGTGATCACCGAGATCGGCGGCACCGTCGGCGACATCGAGTCGCAGCCGTTCCTCGAGGCGATCCGCCAGTTCCGGCGCGAGGCGGGGCCGGACAACGTCGTCTACCTGCACGTGACGCTCGTCCCGTACATCGACACCGCGGGCGAGCTGAAGACGAAACCGACCCAGCACTCGGTCAACGAGCTGCGGCGCATCGGCATCCACCCGGACATCCTCGTGTGCCGCTCGACCGAGCCGCTGCAGCACGACATCCGCGACAAGATCGCGCTCTTCGCCGACGTCGACGTCGACGCCGTCATCTCGAACGCCGACGTCCCCGACGTCTACCTCGTGCCGCTCGACCTGCGCGACCAGGGGCTCGACGAGCTCGTCTGCCGCAAGCTCGGCATCGACGCGCCGGAGCCCGACATGGCGGACTGGGAGGAGCTGACCGAGCGCATCAAGCGGAGGCGCGAGTCGATCGAGATCGCGCTCGTCGGGAAGTACGTGAAGCTCCACGACGCCTACCTGTCGGTGCACGAGGCGCTGAAGCACGCGGGCATCCACAACGGCTGCCGCGTGCACGTGCGCTGGGTCGACGCCGAGGACATGACGCTCGAGGAAGCGCGTGCAGAGCTCGCGGGCGTCGACGGCGTGCTCGTGCCGGGCGGCTTCGGGTCGCGCGGGTGGGAGGGGAAGATCCTCGCCTGCCGCGTCGCGCGCGAGGACGAGATCCCGTACCTCGGCATCTGCCTCGGCA
>JAICYG010000006.1 GCA_025934335.1 Thermoleophilia bacterium
GAGTTCCTCGCGCTCGAGCAGCCGCACGTGCCGAGCTCGCGCCGCCGCGGCGGCAAGAAGGTCGAGGGGATGGACCGCGACGAGCTGGAGAAGCTGCTCGTCACGCTCGAGGAGGAGATGTTCCAGGCGGCCGAGGAGCTGCGCTTCGAGTACGCGGCGAAGCTGCGCGACGAGATCAAGGAGCTTCGCCGCGACCTGAACGCGCTCGCCGAGGTCGCCTCGACGTGAGCCTCGGGCTCGTCCTCGCGATCCTCTTCTCCGGGCTCGTCACGGGCGCGCTCGCGCGCTTCGCGATCCCGGGGCCGGACCCGATGCCGATCTGGCTGACGATCGCGATCGGCCTCGCCGGCTCGATCGTCGGCGCGGTCGTCGGCAGGGAGCTCTCCGACGGCAACGGCTACGTCGTCTCCTTCCTCTCCTTCGCCGTCGCGATCGCGCTCGTCGCCGCGTACCGTCGCTTCGTGCAGCACCGGCCGATCTTCGGCGCCGGCGCGCTCGCCTTCCCCGAGCGCGGGCTCGGCGTCGCGCAGCAGCGGGAGAAGCTGAGGCAGCTCGGCATCGACCCCGACCGGCTGCGGCCCGATCCGAGGCAGTTCCAGCGCGCGCAGCACGAGGCGATGCTGCGCGAGCTGCACCGGGCGGGGCTGCTGGACGACGAGGAGCTCGACGACAAGCTCTCGCGTTTGGCGACCGCGCACCCGGAGAGGTAGCCGCGCATGCACTGGATCTGGCTGATCATCGTAGGCGCCATCGTCGGTGCGCTCGGGCGGCTGTTCCACCCGGGGCCCGATCCGATGGGCTGGATCGTGACGATCGTCCTCGGCATCGTCTCGCTGATCATCGGCGGGCTGATCGCCGGCGGCTTCTGGGGGTTCGTGATCGGCGTCGTGATCGCGGTCGTGCTGACGGCGATCTACGGCCGCGTGATGGCGAACCGCTCGCCTCGCACGGTTTAGACCGATTCGACGCTGAGGGGCCGGCGGCCGCGCGGGAACGTCCGCACGGCCGTGAGCCCCCAGTCGTCCTCGCGCCAGATCGACGTCTCGACCGTGATCGACGTCTCGCCGGCGCGGTAGACGACACAGCCTCGAGCCTCGCCGCGGCGCTTCGGGCGGGGCCGGCCGAGACCCGGCGCGATCGAGACGACGACCCCGCGTGCGTCCCCGGTGATCACTTCGAACTCGTGCCGCTCGCTGACGGTCGACTGGTGGATGTGGCCGCCGAGGATCAGCTCGGCGCCCGAATCGACGAGCCGCGCCAGCACGTGGTTGCGCTTCGCGACCGGCTTCTTCCGCGTGCGCCACGGCGCCCCGATCAGCTGGTGGTGGAGGACGACGACGCGAAGCGCCCCCGGCGGCGCCTCCCGCAGCCGCGCCGCGACGCGGTCGAGCTGGGCGTCGGCGACCCCGCCCGACTGGTGCCGCCAGGGACGCACCGAGTTGACGCCGACCACGTGGACGCCGTCCGTCGTGTGCACGGGCTCCGTCGTCTGCCACCGCTGCTCGAACTCGCGCCACGGCTGCGTGAAGCGCGCCGGGAAGGTGTACGGGATGTCGTGGTTTCCCGGCACGGCGACGACGGGCAGCTCGAGGCGGCGCAGGAACGCGGCCGCGCGATCGTGCTCCTCGGCGCGCCCACGGTGCGTCAGGTCCCCGCTCGCGATCACCAGATCCGGCTGCACGCGCTCGACCAGGGCCGTGAGCGCGCGCTCCAGCACCGGGTCGTCGCGCGCGCCGAAGTGGAGATCCGATACGTGCAGGATGCGCGTAGACACCGGCGAAGCAGGCTATACAGTGAGTGAAATGGCCGACGAGCAGACGACCGAGATCTTCGACGACCTCTATCTCGGGCTCCGGGCCGGCGGCGCGATGCGCAAGCAGCGCCGGGGCGAGCCGCTGACGCCCGAGGAGCGCGAGGCGCTCGGTCGCTGGCAGCGCCTTTCGCCGTGGCGCAAGGGCATCGCGATCGGCGGCTTCGCCGTCGGCACCTTCGGCCTCGGCTTCACGCTCGGCGGTCTCGTCTTCGGACGATGGCGTCCGTCGAGGTAACGCGCGGCGACATCACCGACGAGCGCGTCGACGCGATCGTCAACGCCGCGAACGAGTCGCTGCTCGGCGGCGGCGGCGTCGACGGCGCGATCCACCGCGGCGCCGGCCCGGAGCTCCTCGCCGAGTGCCGTCTCCTCGGCGGCTGCGACACGGGCGACGCGAAGGCGACGAGCGGCTATTGCCTGCCGGCGCGCTGGGTGATCCACACCGTGGGGCCGGTCTGGCGCGGCGGCGGGCGCGGCGAGCCCGAGCTGCTCGACTCCTGCCACCGCCGCTCGCTCGACGTCGCGCGGGAGGTCGGTGCGCGGAGCGTCGCGTTCCCGGCTATCTCGTGCGGCCTGTACGGCTATCCGCCGGAGCTCGCGGCGGCGGTCGCCGTCACCGCGGCCCGCGAGCACGGGCACGACCTCGAGCTCGTGCGCTTCGTGCTCTTCGGCGACCGGGCCTACGACGCGTTCGCCGCGGCCGCCTCGGGCTGATCGCGGAGCGTCCCGAGCGCGACGACGCCCGCGAGCGCGGCGACCGCGGAGACGCCGCCCGCGATCCAGAGCGTGCCGCGACCGCCCACCGTCGAGACGAGCAGCGCCCCGCCGCCCAGGGCAGCGAGCTCGGCGCCGTTCCGGAGGCCGTTGAAGGCCGCAAAGGCGCGGCCGTGCCGGTCCGGGGAGACGCGCCGGTGGATGAGCGTCCGGAACCCGGTGTTCTTGATCCCGTGCCCCATGCCGCCGATCGCCCAGGCGACGACCATCACCGCATAGAGCTGCCAGAACGGCGCCGCGAACTTCGCGAGCCCCTGCGCGGCGGCGCCGAGGAGCGTCGTCGTGGCGACGAGGGCCGGCGGTATGCGTGCTGCGATCAGGTTCGAGGCGGCGACCATCCCGACGGCCCACGCCGTCAGCACGAAGCCGAACGCGAGCTTGCCGACGCCGAGCGAGTTCGCGGCGTACGCGAAGTCGCCCGGGATCGACGCCGACATGAAGACCAGGCCGACGGCGCCGGTGCCGAGGGTGACCGCGAGCACGCGCTCGCTGAAGAGCAGCTGCAGCCCCTCGCGTGCGCGCGGCTTCGCCTCCGCGGCGTGGACGACACGGCGCCGGACCGGGAGCGCGGTGAGGACCGCCGCGATGAGGAGGAACGTCGCCGCGTCTGCCACCATCGCGTACCTCGTGCCGGCGCTGCCGGCGACCACGCCTGCGAGCGCCGGGCCGACGACGAAGCCGAGGCCGCGCGCCGACTCGACGAGCCCGTTGGCCTTCTCGAGCGGCCGTGACCCCACGAGCAGCGGCACGAGCGCGAACTCAGCCGCCGACGCGATCGCCACGCCGATCCCGAGCACGAACGCGAGCACCAGGATCGCGCCCAGCGACGACGCGAACGCGAGCGTCGCCGCGACCGCCGCCTGGAAGAGGCCGGCGACCACCGCGACCGTCCGCGTCTCGAGCCGGTCGACCACGACTCCGGCGTGGCCCGCCAGGAGGACGGACGGCGACCAGAGGCAGATCAGGAGCAGTGCGACGCCGCCGTCCCAGATCTCGTTCGCCCGGAAGCCGAGGGCGATCACCGCCACCCAGTCGCCGATCGCCGAGACCGCGATCGCGGCGGCGAGCACGCGCAGGTGGCGGTCGTGGACGGCCACCCGCCGAATCTAACGGAGGAGGCGGGCTCCTCCTACTACCCCGTGTTCGCCGTGCCCTCCTCTTTCGGCGAGAAGATCACCGCCGGCACCTCCTCCTCGGCCGGATCGACGTCGCGGAGCACGACGTCGAAGAGCGTCACGAGCACGGCGGCGATCGGCACGGCGAGCAGCACGGCCCAGCCGCTGAAGAGGATCCCGACCGTCGTCACGGAGACGAGCACGAGGAGCGGCGACAGCCCCACGGCCTCGCCGAGCACCTTCGGCATCACGAGGTAGTCCTCGGCGAGCCGCACCGCGAGCACGCAGATCGCGGCCAGCACCGCGACGTGGACGGAGGCCGTGAAGCCGACGACGACGGCGATCGCGCCGGCGCTCAGCGGGCCGATCACGGGGACGATCTCGACGAGCCCGGCGAAGCTGCCGACGAGGATCCAGTACGGCTCGCCGATCGCCCAGAAGAGGAGCGAGAGCACCACGCCGACGGCCACGATCAGCAGCGCCTGACCGCGCACGAAGGCCCCGAGGCGCAGGTCGACGAGCGTCCAGGTGTCGCGCACCTTCTTCCGCTTCGGTCGGGGTAAGAGCGTGCAGACGACGTCCACCGTCCGGTCGCGCTCGAAGATCCAGTACGCGGCCGTCGCGAACGTGAAGAAGATCCCGATCAGGATCTCGAACGCCTTCCGGCCGATCTCCGTCGCCGGCTTGACGAGCTCCGAGCGCTTCGGCAGGTGGTCGAGCCGCTTCTTCAGCTCGGTCAGGAGCTGGTGCTTGAAGCCGGTGGAGTGCTGCGCCGCGCGCGCGACCTCGGCCTTGCCGCTCGGGCTGAGCGCGTGGTCGACCTGGTGGATGGCGGCAGGCACCGCGAACGCGAGCGCGACGCCGACCGCCGCGAGCAGCACGCCGTAGTGCAGCGCGAGCCCGAGGGGGCGCGGCACCCGGCGGCGCGCGAGCCAGTCGATCCCGGGACGGATCGCGGCCGCGATGATCATCGCAGAGAAGAGGAGCGCGACGACGAGCCGCAGCTTCCAGAGTGCGAGCGCCGCGACCACGATGCCGCCCGCGACGAGCGTCCCGATCGCGACCCGTTTCGCCGTCTGCGTCACGGCCGCGACATTCCCACAAATCACAGACGAACCACTATGCGAACGTCTGTTCGCGCGATACACTGGTGCTCCCATGGCTGCCGACGAGCTCGTCGTCCACGGCGCCCGGGAGCACAACCTGAAGGACATCACGGTCCGGCTCCCGCGGAACGCCCTCATCTGCATCACGGGCCTCTCAGGCTCGGGGAAGTCGAGCCTCGCCTTCGACACGATCTATGCGGAGGGGCAGCGCCGCTACGTCGAGTCGCTCTCCGCGTACGCGCGCCAGTTCCTGCAGATGATGGAGAAGCCCGACGTCGACTCGATCGACGGGCTCAGCCCCGCGATCTCGATCGACCAGAAGACGACGTCGCGGAACCCGCGCTCGACCGTCGGCACCGTCACCGAGATCTACGACTACCTGCGGCTCCTCTACGCGCGCGTCGGGCGGCCGCACTGCCCGGTCTGCGGGCGGCCGATCGCCGGCCAGTCGATCGACTCGATCGTCGAGCAGATCCTCTCGTTGCCGGAGGGCACGAGGTTCACCGTCAACGCGCCGGTCGTGCGCGACCGGAAGGGCGAGTACCGCGACCTGTTCGAGGATCTCCGCAACGAGGGCTTCTCGCGCGTCAAGGTCGACGGCGAGCAGCACACGCTCGACGAGCCCCCGACGCTCGACAAGAAGTTCAAGCACACCATCGAGGTCGTCGTCGATCGACTGGTGATGAAGGAGGACCTGCGCACGCGGCAGACGCAGTCGGTCGAGACGGCCGCCACGCTCGCCGAGGGGCTCGTCGTCGTCGACCAGGTCGACGGCGGCGAGACGACGACCTACTCGCAGAACTTCGCGTGCCCGGAGCACGGCGTCTCGCTGCCCGAGCTGCAGCCGCGCATCTTCTCGTTCAACGCGCCGCACGGGGCATGCCCGCGCTGCACGGGGCTCGGCGCGCAGCAGGAGATCGACCCCGACCTGCTCGTCCCCGACCCGTCGCTGTCGATCGACGACGGCGCGCTCGTTCCCTGGTCGGTCGGCGGCTCGGGCTTCTACGAGTCGGTGATTCAGGCGGTGGCCGACCGCTACGAGATCCCGACCGGCGTGCCGTGGCGCGAGTTGACGCACGAGCAGCAGGACCGCTTCCTCTACGGCACCGACGGCGACAAGGTGTACGTCCAGTACCGCAACCGCATGGGGCGCCGCCGCTCGTACATGATCGCGTTCGAGGGCATCGTCGCCTCGCTCGAGCGCCGCTACCGCGAGACGGACTCGTCGACGCAACGCGAGCGCATCGAGGAGTACATGTCGTTCCGCCCCTGTCCGGTGTGCAAGGGCGCGAGGCTGAAGCCAGAGGTGCTCGCCGTCACGGTCGGCGACATCAACATCCACCAGTTCACGAAGTTCTCGATCACGGCCGCGCTCCGGTTTCTCGACGGGCTCGACCTGACCGAGACCGAGCAGCTGATCGGCCACCGGATCGTGAAGGAAATCCGCGAGCGGCTGACGTTCCTCGACGACGTCGGCGTCGGCTACCTCAACCTCGATCGCGCGAGCGCGACCCTGTCGGGCGGCGAGGCTCAGCGGCTACGGCTCGCGACGCAGATCGGCTCGCAGCTCGTCGGCGTTCTCTACATCCTCGACGAGCCGTCGATCGGGCTCCACCAGCGCGACAACGACCGGCTGATCGGCACGCTCGAGCGCCTGCGCAACCTGGGCAACACGGTCGTCGTGGTCGAGCACGACGAGCAGATGATGCGCACCGCCGACTGGCTCGTCGACATGGGGCCGGGCGCCGGCGAGCACGGCGGTCATGTCGTCGCCGAGGGGACGGCGGCGAAGGTGATGCGCAACAGGAAGTCCGTCACCGGGCAGTTTCTCTCCGCGACGCGCGAGATTGCGGTGCCGCCGCGGCGAACGGACGACAACGGCTGGTTCACGATCCTCGGCGCCGCCGAGAACAACCTGAAGGGGATCGACGTCGAGCTCCCGATCGGGAAGTTCATCGCAGTCACCGGCGTCTCGGGCTCCGGCAAGTCGACGCTGGTGAACGAGATCGTCTACAAGGCGCTCGCGAACCGGCTGCACCGGACGCGGACCAAGCCGGGCGCTCACGCGGGCGTGGAGGGGATCGAGGCGTTCGACAAGGTGATCGAGATCGACCAGCGGCCGATCGGCCGCACGCCGCGGTCGAACCCCGCCACGTACACCGACCTGTTCACGCACATCCGCGAGCTGTACTCGCTCACGCCCGACGCGAAGGTGCGCGGCTACAAGCCCGGCCGCTTCTCGTTCAACGTCAAGGGCGGCCGCTGCGAGACGTGCAAGGGCGACGGCCAGATCAAGATCGAGATGCACTTCCTGCCCGATGTCTACGTGCCGTGCGAGACCTGCAAGGGGAAGCGTTACAACCGCGAGACGCTCGAGGTGCGGTTCAAGGGAAAGACGATCGCCGACGTGCTCGAGATGTCGGTCGAGGAGGCGCTCGCGTTCTTCTCGAAGATCCCGAAGATTCGCCGTCGCCTGCAGACGCTGCACGACGTGGGGCTCGACTACATGACGCTCGGCCAGCCGGCGACGACGCTCTCCGGCGGCGAGGCGCAGCGCGTGAAGCTCGCGGCCGAGCTGTGCAAGGTGGCGACGGGTCGCACGCTGTACATCCTCGACGAGCCGACGACCGGCCTCCACTTCGCCGACATCGAGAAGCTGCTCGAGGTGCTGCAGCGGCTCGTCGACGGCGGCAACACGGTGCTCGTGATCGAGCACAACCTCGACGTGATCAAGCAGGCCGACTACCTCGTCGACCTCGGCCCCGAGGGCGGCGAGGCGGGCGGCGAGATCGTCGCCGTCGGCACGCCCGAGGAGGTCGCGGCGGTGCCGGAGTCGTACACCGGCGCGTTCCTGCGCCCGCTGCTCGAGCGCTCGGCGGTTGCGGCGTGAACTGGCACTCGAAACGAGCGGTGCTCGGCCTGATCGCGGCGATCTGCGCGATCGTCTTCGTCGGCGGCATGGTTGCCGCCTGGAACAACCGCCACCACACGATCTGCCCCGACGGCAAGACGCCCGTGTCGCAGCGCGGGGGCCTGCTCGGGCAGACGGAGTACCGCTGCCACGATGGCCGCGTCGTCACCACTGCAAGCTGAGCCCTCGTCGTCGGCGGCGCGCGACTGGTGGCTGCGGACGCTGCTCGTGCTGCAGCGGCCGCGCCCGGTGTTCGTCGCCCTCCGCGACGACACCCCCGAGGCTGCCGGCGAGCGCGCCGAACCGATCCTGCTCGTCGTCTGGCTCGCGGGCATCGCGGCCGTGCTCGCCGACGCCGGCTCCTATCTCGACGACGGGACGCGCGCCGGGCTCGACCTCGCCATCTGGGCGTTCTTCGCCGGCGGTATCACCGGCGGCTTCGCCTACTTCGTCGTCGGCGCGATCCTCCACCGGGTCGGCAAGGCGTTCGGATCGCAGGGCAGCTACCGCCGCGCCCGGCACGTGCTCGCGTTCGCGGCGGTGCCCGTCGCGCTCTCGCTCGTCCTGTGGCCGGTGAAGCTCGCGCTCTACGGCGATGACTGGTTTCGCACGGGCGGGCGCGATGCCGGCCCGGGCGGCGTGGCCTGCGACGTGCTGACGGCGGGCTTCTTCGCCTGGAGCATCGTGTTGCTGGCGACCGGCGTCCGCTCCGTGCACGGCTGGGCCTGGCCGCGCGCGCTCGCGGCGACCGCGCTCGCGCTCGCTCTGCCGGTCGCGGTGACCGTGCTGCTCGCGTTGTAGTCAGCGATTTCGCGGACGCGGGGGCACGCGTCCTGCGCGACGCTGACCGCGACGAAACGAAAGGAGGAGGAATGGCCACCCAGATGGCTCCCGAGCGCGCGATCGCCGGCGCCGGGACGATGACTGCGGCCGTCGTGCACGACTTCAAGATGCCCCTCGTCGTCGAGCAGGCGGCGAAGCCGGTGCCCGGGCCGGGCCAGGTGCTCGTCCGGGTCGAGGCGTCCGGCCTCTGCCACACGGACATTCACGCGGCGCACGGCGACTGGCCCGTGAAGCCGCACCCGCCGTTCACGCCCGGTCACGAAGGCGTCGGCATCGTCGAGGAGCTCGGAACGGGAGTGACGGAGGTCGCCGTCGGCGACCGCGTCGCGGTGCCGTGGCTCGGCTACGCCTGTGGCACGTGCGACTACTGCGTCAGCGGCTGGGAGACGCTCTGCCTCGCGCAGAAGAACACCGGCTACTCGATGGACGGCAGTTTCGCGGAGTACGTCAATGCGTACGCCCGCTACGTCGTGCCCGTCCCCGCAGGGGTCGATCCGATCGATGCAGCGCCGCTCACGTGCGCCGGTGTGACGACCTACAAGGCGGTGAAGGTTGCCGGCACGAAGCCGTCCGACCTCGTCGCGGTGTTCGGCGTCGGCGGCCTCGGGCATCTCGCGATTCAGTACGCCGCGATCGCGGGCGGCACCGTGGTCGCGGTCGACGTGGTCGACGAGAAGCTCGAGCTGGCCCGCGAGCTCGGTGCGACTCACACGGTCGACGCACGCACGACGGATCCGGCTGCTGCGATCCAGGAGCTCGGCGGGGCACACCAGGCAATCGCCCTCGCCGTGGTGCCGTCCGCGTTCGAGCAGGCGTACCGCTCGCTTCGGCGCGGAGGCACGCTCGTGTTCGTGGCGCTGCCGAAGGACAACCACGTCGAATTGCCGATCTTCGAGACCGTCCTGAACGGCATCACCGTCGTCGGCTCGATCGTCGGCACCCGGCAGGACCTCCGTGAGGTCTTTGCCCTCCACGCGGCCGGCCGTACCCACGTCATCCACGAGGTGCGTCCGCTCGCCGAGGTGAACGAGGCGATCGAGGACGTCGAGAGCGGCCGCGTCGTGGCCCGCGTCGTCTTCACGCCCTGACGCTCGCGTCCGTCCGCGGCCGCTTACGCCGGCCGCGGACGGATCGAGGGGTCGAGGAGCGCGAGGAGCGAGGGAACGACGGTCTCTGCGCCGCACGCCTGCAGCGCGTCCGCGTCGCCGATCCCGCGCACGATGAGGCCTGCGCCCAGCGCCGCCAGTACGCCGGGGCCGCTGCTCGTGAGCGACACCGCGTCGGCCGGCGAGGTGCCCAGCTCGGCGCATGCTTCCAGCAAGGCGTCGGGGGCCGGTCGCGCCCGCAGTGACCGCTCGCGCATCGTGTCGGCGTCGACGACGACGTCCACCAGGTGGTCGAGCCGCGCGAGCTCGAGCATGGATCGCGTCCGCTCGCTCGCGGAGACCACCGCCCGCGCGCGGTGCGCGTAGGCCGCCGCCTGCACGTACCGTCGTGCCCCCGGGAGAGCGACGAGCCGTCCCGCGCGGAGCTGACTTTCGAGCAGCGACGCCTTGCGCGCCGCGATCGCGTTCACGCCGTCCGGCGGCAGGCGGAGGCCCCGGCTCGCGAGGAGAAGATCGATTCCTTCGAGGCGCGGTCGGCCTTCGAAGTAGAGGCTGTACTCCTCGTGGCGGTCGAACGGCACGAACGCGACGTCGAGGGCGTGAGCGGCCTGCTGGAGGACGGGATCGAGGGCACCCGCCCAGGCGGCGGCGTGGAGAACGTTGCTGTCGGTGAGCACCCCGTCGAGGTCGAGGATCACCGCCCTCGCCCTGCGCGGCAGGCCGAGCATCGCGGGAGTCGGCGCTCGCGGCGGCAGCCAGCGCTGCAGAAGCGCCGCCACGTCGTCGCGCTCGTCCGCCTGGAGCGCTTTCTCGTGCACGAGCGTCTCCGCGCGGACGTGCTCGCTCCGCGCCCCCTCGACGGCCCGCGCGGCAGCATCGAGCGCCCATTCCCAGTCGACTGCGAGGTCGTCCGCGTCGATCCGGCGATCGTCGCTCACAACGGCATGATGGGCATGGACGGACCGGGGCCGAACCCGTAGGAACTACGTGGCCGGGTCGTGGGCGGCGCCGATGCTGCCCCGGTCTCGGTCGCGCATCCTGGGGCCATGATCGCGACCTTCACGACCCGGTCGAAGCTCACACCCCGCGAGCTCCAGGTGGCGACCCTGATCGCCTACGGCCACACGAACGGCGAGATCGCGGCGCGCCTCGAGATCTCGGTCCGGACCGCCGAGATGCATCGCGCGAACGCGATGCGGAAGCTCGGAGTCGAGAGCCGGGCGGGCGTCGTCCGCTGGGCCCTCGACAACGAGCTTCTCGTCTAGTACGCCCGTCCACAAGTACTAGCGGTGCATCTCGGCGAGCTCGTGCTCGAACAGCGCGAGCTCAGCGTCGGACATCGAGTAGGTGTGCCTCGGCTCCGGGAACGCGCCGTCGCGGACATCGGCTGCATAGCGGCCGAGCGCGTCGCGGATCACGGGCGCCAGGTCGGCGTACTGCTTGACGAAGCGCGGCGGTGTGCCCTCGTACAGCCCGAGCAGGTCGTGCCAGACGAGCACCTGCCCGTCGCACTCGGCGCCGGCGCCGATGCCGATCGTCGGGATCTCGAGCGCCTCGGTGATCCGGGCCGCCACCGGCGCGGGCACCGCCTCGAGCACGAGCAGGAAGCAGCCGGCCGCCTCCAGCGCGATTGCGTCCTCGTACAGCTGGACCGCTCTCGCCGCGTTCCGGCCCTGCGCCTTGAAGCCGCCGAGTGCCGTCGCCGTCTGCGGCGTCAGCCCGATGTGCCCGACGACCGGGATCCCGGTCCCGGTGAGCGCGCGGACGCGCGAAAGCATCGGTCCCGCGCCCTCGAGCTTGACGGCGTCGGCGCCCGCCTCCTTGAGGAAGCGCACCGACGTCTCGAGCGCCTGCTCGTCGGAGACCTGATACGAGCCGAACGGCAGGTCGGCGATCACGAGCGGCCGCCGCGCCCCCCGGTTGACGGCGCGGGTGAGCACGAGCATCTCGTCGACGGTCGCAGGCACGGTCGAGTCGTGCCCGAGCATCACCATCGCCGCCGAGTCGCCGACGAGGATCAGGTCGACGCCGGCGTCGTCGGCGAGCCGGCCGGACGGCGCGTCGTAGGCGGTCACCATCACGATCCGGTCGCCGCGGCGCTTCATTCCGGCGAGCTCGGGCAGCGGCAGCTTGCCCGGGGCGGGGGTGCCGGGGGCGGGGTTGCGGGGGCGCGTGGTCATCGGCGTTCTCCTTCCGGGAGGGGGACGTTGTCGATCAGCCGCGTCGCACCGACGCGCGCGGCGACGACCAGGGTGGGGCCGTCGAGGTCGGCGACCTCGACGTAGTCGGGTTCGAGACCGGACGCCTCGAGGACCGCGCGGGCGCCGGCGGCGTCACGCGCCTCGAGCGCGCGCGGGATGGCGCGTGCCCGCTCCCGCTCGTCGGCGGAGAGACGCGCGTTGCGCGACGAGAGCGCGAGCCCGTCGGCGTCGCGCACCGTGTCGACGGCGCGGATCTCGATTGGCAGGTTGAGATCGCGCACGAGTTGCCGCACGACCGCGACCTGCTGCGCGTCCTTGCGGCCGAACCACGCGATCTGCGGTCGGACGATGTTGAACAGCTTCAGGCAGACCGTGGCCACGCCGCGGAAGTGGCCGGGGCGATGCGCGCTCTCGAGCCCCTCTGCGGCGCCGGCGGGGTCGACCCACGTGGCGAAGCCGGGCGGGTACATCTCCTCGGCCGGAGGAGCGAAGAGGACGTCGACGCCGTGCTCGGCCGCGAACGCCGCGTCGCGCTCGAAGTCGTGGGGATAGGCGGCGAGGTCGGACGGCTCGGAGAACTGTGCCGGGTTCACGAACAGGCTGGCGACGAGGACGTCGCACGCGGGGCGCGCGGCTGCGAGCAGAGCGGCGTGACCCCCGTGCAGGGCGCCCATCGTCGGGACGAGGCCGACCGTGCCGTGGCGCGGCAGGTCGAGCTCGCGAAGCGAGCGAACGACGATCACGGCCGTGTCGCCTCGGCGAGCGCGTCATAGACCTGTGCGTACTCCGTGTCGCGCAGCACGTCGCGGTGCCGTTCGACTGTCTCCCAGTCGCCTCGGGCGATCGGGCCGGTCAGCTCGAAGCCGTTCTCGATCGTCCGCGTCATCAGCGGCACGAGCGCCTGCGGCGGCGCGCCCGCCGGCGCGACGAGATCGGACGCCACGCGATAGAGCGTGACGAGGAAGTTGGACGCGATCGCCGCGCCGGCGTGGTAGAGGGCACGGCGATCGTCCGCCAGCGCGAACGGGTGCAGGCCGAGCGTCTCCGCGAGCCACAGCGCCCGCTCCTCCGCTTCGGCGCTCTCCGCCGTCACGCCGCCCCAGGCGCCGTCCAGCTGCTCCGGCCCGCCCTCTCTCGTCAGGGTCTGCAGCGGGTGCACCGAGAAGCGGCGCACGTGCGGGTCGAGTGCGGCGAGCGGCGTCGCGCCGGAAACATGGGCCAGCCAGGGGCCCGGTTCGATGCCGCCCGCCACCTCGGCGATCGCCCGGTCGGGCACGCAGAGGAGGCGCAGCTCTCCGTCGTCGCGCGTGCGGACGCCGCGCTCGCGCAGGCGCGCTGCGATCGTTGTGCCGGCGCGGCCGGCGCCGATGACGGTGACGCTCTCGAACATCTGACGCTCCAGTCCCTTTGCGGGTACCGGGCGCCGTCAGCGTACCTGCCCGCGATCCGTCCGCGCGGGCCGTCAACATGCCGGTGCTAGGGTCTGTCGCGTGCCGATCTACGAATACGTCTGCATGAGCTGCGAGTCGCACTTCGAGGAGCTCGTCGGGATGTCCGATCCGGATCCCGTCTGCCCCGACTGCGGCAACGCGAAGGTGGCGAAGCAGTTCAGCACGTCGTTCGCAGCGCACGGCACCTCCGGGCAGCCCAGTTTCGGCGGTGGGGGCTGTTGCGGGGGATCCTGTGGCTGCTGCTGATCTTCTCACCTACCGCGACGAGGTCGCCGACTGCACGAGGTGCGCCCTCGCGCAGGGCCGCACGCAGGTCGTGTTCGGATCGGGGTCCCCGACTGCCGAGCTGATGTTCGTCGGCGAGGCGCCCGGATTCCACGAGGACAAGCAGGGCGTTCCGTTCGTCGGCGCGGCGGGGCAGCTGCTCTCGAAGCTGCTCGCGGAGATCGCGATCGCGCGCGAGGACGTCTACGTCAACAACGTGCTCATGTGCCGCCCTCCCGGAAACCGCGACCCGCAGCCCAACGAGATCGAGGCCTGCGAGCCGCACCTCTGGAAGAAGATCGAGCTGATCCAGCCGAAGCTGATCTGCACTCTCGGCAACTTCGCCACCAAGCTCCTCTCCGGCAAGCCGAACGGCATCACCCAGGTGCACGGGCGGCCGCAGGACGTCGTCCTCGGCGGCAACCCCGTCACGCTCTACCCGATCTTTCATCCCGCGGCAGCCCTGTACACGCCGCGGATGCTGCAGGTGCTGCAAGAGGACTTCGCCCGCATCCCGGAGCTGCTCGGGCGATCCGTCGCCGAGCCCGAGCCTGCGCCTGCGCCCGAGCCCGTGCTCGAGCAGCCGGTTCAGCTCGGTCTCTTCTAGCCTCCCGTCCATGGAGGTGGTGACCGCGTCTCCGGAGGAGACGGAGCGTCTCGCCGCGCGGCTCGCGGCGCTGCTCGAGCCGGGGGACGTCGTCTCCGTGTCCGGCGAGCTCGGCGCGGGGAAGACCACGTTCGTGCGCGGCGCCGCGCGGGCGCTCGGCGTCAGCGGGCCCGTGTCCAGCCCGACGTTCACGATCGGGCACCGCTACGAGGCGCCGACGCCCGTCGCGCACCTCGATCTCTACCGGGTGCAGGGCATCGACCCGGAGGAGTGGGGAGACCTCGAGCCCTATTTCGACGACGCCGTCGCCTTTGTCGAGTGGCCCGAGCACGGCGGTGACTGGCTCCCTGCGGCGCGCGCCGTCGTTACCCTCGGACACGTCGACGAGACCCACCGCATCGTGAGGATCGACAGTGATCTTGGCCTTTGACACCGCCACGTCCTTCGGCGCTCTTTGCGGCACCTCCACCGGCGCCCGTGCCCGTGCCGAGCGCGCAGGCGACCTCCTGGTCGCAGTCGACCGGCTCGTCGGCGACCCGGCGAGCCTCGAGGCAATCGTCGTCGGACGCGGCCCCGGCAGCTTCACGAGCATCCGCATCGGCCTCGCGGCGGCGCGCTCGCTCGCGCTTGCGCTGCGCGTGCCCGTCGCCGGCGCCTCGACGCTCGAGGCCTACGCAGGCGCCATGCCGGTGATCGACGCGCGGCGAGGCGAGGTCTTCGCGCCGGGCCCCGTCGTCTGCCGTCCGGGGGAGCTCGACGTGGCGGGGCGGCGGCTTGTCGGCGACGGCGCCGTTCGCTACCGAGAGGTGTTCGAGGCGGGGGGCGCCGAGGTGCCGCCCGACGACGACGAGGCGCACTTGCCCGACCCGCTGCTGCTGCTGGAGCGGGCGGGCGCGTTCGGACCGGCCGAGCTCGTCGAGCCGCTCTACGTGCGAGAACCGGACGCGAGGCCGCAGCGATGACGGCGGTCGCGCTGCGCGTCCGGTCGCTCGAGCTCCGCGACCTGAGCGCGATCGAGTCGATCGAGAAGCTCGCGTACCCGACCCCGTGGTCGAGGTCGATGTTCGCGTCGGAGCTCGCGAAGCCGACGTCGATCTGCCTCGGTGCGTTCGAGGGGGACGAGCTCGTCGGCTACGTGATCAATTCGCGCTACGTCGACGCGTGGCACGTGATGAACGTCGCCGTCGCTCCCGACCGCCACCGGCGCGGGATCGCGACGGCGCTTCTGCGGCGGCTGTTCGAGCTGACGCTCGACGACGAGCGGCGCGGCTACACGCTCGAGGTGCGAATCTCGAACGTCGGCGCGATCCGCCTCTACGAGCAGCTCGGGTTCGAGGCGCGCGGCATCCGCCGCGGCTACTACACGGACAACCGGGAGGATGCTCTGATCATGTGGCGCGATGCCGCCGCCGCGCAGTGATCCTGGGGATCGAGACGAGCTGCGACGAGACCGCCGCCGCGGTCGTCACCCGGGACGGCGAGATCGTCTCGAACGTGGTCGCCTCTCAGGCCGAGCTCCATGCCAGATTCGGGGGCGTCGTTCCCGAGGTGGCCTCGCGCCGCCACCTCGAGCTGATCGCACCCGTGATCGAGGAGGCGCTCGACGGGCACGAGGTGGACACTGTCGCGGTCACGTCGCGGCCGGGGTTGATCGGCGCGCTGCTCGTCGGCGTTTCCGCGGCGAAGGCGCTCGCGTGGGCGCGGCGGCTGCCGCTCGTGCCGGTCGACCACCTGCACGGGCACGTCGCCTCGCTGTACCTGAAGCCGCTCGACCGGCAGCCGCCGTTCACGTGCCTGCTCGCGAGCGGAGGGCACACGATGCTGCTCGACGTGCAGGAGCGTGGGGGATACCGCGTGCTCGGCACCACGCTCGACGACGCCGCCGGCGAGGCGTTCGACAAGGGCGCCCGTCTGCTCGGGCTCGGCTACCCCGGCGGGCGCGAGATCGACCTGCTGGCGCGACAGGGCGACCCCACTGCCTACGACTTCCCGGTGGCACGGGTCCCCGGCCTCGACTTTTCCTTCTCGGGCCTCAAGACCGCGCTTCTCTACACCGTGCGCGACCTACCGCCGGACGAGCTCGCGGCGCGGCGCGCCGACCTCGCGGCGAGCTACCAGCGCGCGATCGTCCGCGCGCTCGTCGAGCGCGTCGAGGCGACCGGGGCCGCGCGCGTCGCCGTCGTGGGCGGCGTCGCGGCGAACTCCGAGCTGCGCGCCTCGCTTCCCGACGCCGCGCTCGCGCCGCTCGCGCTCTGCACGGACAACGCGGCGATGATCGCGTCGGCCGCGCGGTACGCGGAGCACGTCCCGTACCCCGACTACCTTTCGCTCGATGCGCGCCCCTCCGCGTAACCTCGCGGCGCTCGCCGTTCTCGCCGCCCTGTTCGCGTTCGGAGCGCTCGCGGTCTCGGCGGGCGGGCGCGAGGGAACGTCCGGCACCGGGACCGGCAGCTGGCGCGGGCTGGTCGGCGGTGCGCGCGCGCAGGTGCCGCTCGGTCAGCGCATGATCGTCGTGCTCTCGACACCCTCGGTCGCGCAGCGGCTCCGCCAGGCGCACTACGCGACCGAGGCGCAGGAGCGCGCCTGGTGGGCATCGGCGTACGCGGCGCAGAAGCAGGTGCTCCTGAAGCTCGCCGGCCTGGGCATCACGGTGCGTCCCGACTACAGCTACTACCGCGTGCTCGACGGCTTCAGCGCCGCGCTCGACCCGCGTGCGGTCAGCCTGCTCGAGCAGATGCCGGAGGTCGCCGGGATCTACCCCGTACGCGCCGCCTTCCCGGCATCGGTGTCCGAGCAGATTCTCTCGCAGAAGGAGTTCGCCTCCGCGAGCGGGCATCGACCGGACGCCGGGCTGCCCGGCTTCGACGGACACGGGGTCACGATCGCGCTGCTCGACACGGGCGTCGACCTGACGCATCCGTACCTCGCCGGTCGCGTGCTGCCGGGCATCGACGTGCTGGGACAGGAGACCGCCGCCGGCGTTCGGTCGAACCCCCAGAACCCGGGGCAGCGTGAAGACCACGGTACGGAGCTCGCCGGGATCCTCGTCGGCCGCGGCGGCCCGGCGGGGTTGCACGGCGTCGCGCCCGGCGCGACGATCCTGCCGATCCGCGTCGCCGGCTGGCAGCAGGCTTCCGACGGCGGCTACGTCGTCTATTCGCGCAGCGACCAGTTGATCGCGGGACTCGACCGGGCGGTCGACCCGAACGGCGACGGCGACACGCACGATGCCGTCCGGGTGGCGCTGGTGGGCGTCGCGGAGCCGTATGCCGCATTCACCGACGGTCCCGAGGCACTGGCCGTGCAGGGCGCGCTCGACCTGAACACGCTCGTCGTCGCGCCGGCCGGGAACGACGGCGACGCCGGCCCCGCCTTCGGCTCCGTCGCCGGGCCGGCCGGAGCGCCCGCCGCGCTCGCCGTCGCGGCCACCGACTCGCGCAGCGCGACGCCGAAGGTTCGTGTCGTCCTGCGGCGCGGCCTCGACGTGATCCTCGACGAGCGGCTGCCGCTCGTCGGCCCCGTCGCGCCGGACCGCGCGCGCACGCTGCGCGTGGCGGTGCCGAGGTCGACACGCGGCCTCACGGGAGCCTCGAGCGCCGACTACTTCGACGCCCATGGGCTCAGCCTCGTCGCCGGGCGCGCGGTCGTCGTGCCTGCCGGCGCCGACCCGGCCGACACGGTGGTCGCCGCGTCACGCGCCGGCGCCGCCGCCGTGGTGCTCTACGGCCAAGCGCTGCCCGCGGGCTCGCTCAATCTCTCCGAGGACGCGACCGCGCCGGCAGTCGTCGTGCCGACCGCCGCAGCCGTCGAGCTACTCGCCGCCCGTCGCGCCGGCATCGACGTCGGCATCGCGATCGGCGCCGCGCACGACGGCACGAACCCGGAGCGTGGCGTCGCGACCGGCTTCTCATCCCGGGGCCTCGCCTACGACAGCGGCGTCAAGCCGAACATCGCCGCGCCGGGCGTCGCCGTCGCCACCTCCGAGCCGGGGCAGGCGTCCGACGGCTCAGCGCTCTACGGCACGGTCAACGGCACGAGTGCCGCGGCTGCGATCGTCGCCGGCGCCGCCGCGCTGCTCGCGCAGATGAGACCCGACCTCGACGGCGGAGCCGTCGGCAGCCTGCTCGCGGGTTACGCGCAACGCGGCCGGGCCGAACCGGTGTCGGTCGGCGGCGGCGTGCTCAGGCTCGGAGCCTCTGCGTCCGCCGAGGTCGCAGCGGAGCCGATGTCGCTCGGGTTCGGCGTCTGGCAGGGCCCGCACTGGCACGCGACGCGCGTGCTGACGCTGCGCAACGTCTCGAGCCGTCGCCTGACCCTCTCGCTGGCGGCGGTCCCGGACGGCGCCACCGCCTCGCTGCGCTTCCGCATCGTTCCCGACCGCGTCACGGTGCGCGCCGGTCGCGCGCGGCGCGTCAAGGTGACGCTGACGGCACCGGAGGCACCGCAGGTCCGCCTCGTCACCGGCTCGATCGTCGCCTCCGCGACCGGCACCCAGACGCTGCGCGTCCCCTGGGCGCTCCTCTTCGGCGAGACGCAGGGGAAGCTGATCGGCAGCGCGGCGATCAGCCGTGCATCGTTCCCGGCCTCCGACACCGACCCCGCGATCCTGACCGTGCAGGCAGGCGCGCTCGTGCGCGACGGTGGCATCCAGATCCAGCCCGTGCGCCGCCTCGACATCCTCCTCTACAGCGCGAGCGGCAAGTTTCTGGGCGTGATGGCGCGTCTGCGCGACCTGCTGCCGGGCTCGTACAGCTTCGGCATCACGGGACGCGGCCCGACGAGTGCACGCCTGGCGGCGGGAGCCTACGAGCTGCGGCTCGCGGCCTGGCCGACGCTGCCGCTCGACGCGAAGCCGGTACGCGCGCAGGTCAAGTTCCGGCTCGAATAGCATTCCCGCGCGATGGCGACCGCCGCACCCGAATCGCACCTGCGCGAGAACCCGTACGCGATCGCGAGGCAGCAACTCGCGAACGTCGCCGAGACCTTCGGGCTCGACGACCGTCTCGTCTCCGTGCTGTCGGAGTGCAAGAAGTCCGTCGAGGTCTCGATCCCGACGACGCTCGACGACGGCAGGGTGCGCGCGTTCACCGGCTACCGCGTCACGCACAACATCGCGCGCGGCCCCTCGAAGGGCGGCATCCGCTACCACCCGGCCGTCACCCTCGACGAGATCAAGGCGCTCGCGATGTGGATGACCTGGAAGTGCTCGCTGATGGGCCTGCCGTTCGGAGGCGCGAAGGGCGGCGTCGTCTGCGATCCCAGATCGTTGTCGCGCAGCGAGCTCCAGCGCATGACGCGCCGGTTCACCTCCGAGATCATCAACGAGATCGGCCCGGAGAAGGACATCCCGGCGCCGGACGTCGGCACCGACTCGTCGACGATGGCGTGGATGTTCGACACGTACTCGATGAACAAGGGCTACTCGGTGCTCGGGGTCGTCACGGGGAAGCCGCTGACCATCGGCGGCTCGCTCGGGCGCGACGCCGCACCCGCGCGGGGTGCGCTCTTCACCCTCGAGGCCGCGCTCGGGAAGCAGGGCCGCACGCTCGACGGCCTCGCCGTCGTGGTGCAGGGGTTCGGAAAGGTGGGCTCGCAGTTCGCGTCGATCGCCGCCGAGCGAGGCGCGAAGATCGTCGGCATCTCCGACTCGAGCGGAGGCGCGCACGACGCGAACGGGATCGATGTCGCGGCGGCACTCGCGCACAAGCGCGACGGTGGCTCGCTCGCCGACTTCGGCGGCGGCGAGCGGATCACGAACGACGAGCTGCTCGCGCTTCCGTGCGACGCGCTCGTGCCGGCCGCGCTCGAGCAGGTCGTCAACGAGGACAACGCGGATGCCGTCAGAGCGAGTGTCGTCGTCGAGGCGGCGAACGGCCCGCTGACGCCCGCGGCGGACGACATCCTCGAGGAGCGCGGCGTGCTGATCCTGCCCGACGTACTCGCGAACGCGGGCGGCGTCGTCGTCTCGTACTTCGAGTGGGTGCAGGGCCTCCAGGAGTACTTCTGGAAGGAGGACGAGGTGAACGCGCAGCTCAACGAGATCGTTACCCGCGCGTTCGACGAGACGTGGGCGACGCGCTCCGACCGCTCGACTTCCATGCGCCTCGCCGCCTACGGCGTCGCCGTGCAGCGCGTCGCCGAGGCGACCGTGACGCGTGGCCTTTACCCGTAGCCGCCGCGTCGTCCTGTTTCACGCGCAGGGCTGCCACCTTTGCGACCGTGCCCGGGGTGTCCTCGACCGCGTCGGCGTCCCGTACCAGAGCGTCGACATCACCGGCGCGCCCGAACTCGAGGGGCGCTACCGTGAATGGCTGCCGGTCGTCGAGATCGACGGCGAGCGCGCGTTCGTCTACTTCGTCGACGAGGCTGCGCTGCGTCGCAAGCTGTCACAAACGTAAGGGTTTGTGACAACCGGACCGTCGTAGCGGAGCCTCGGGCACAATAGCTTCGTGATGTTGCAAAGTCCCGCCGGCAACGGCTCCTCCGATCGGGTCACCGTCGGCGTCGCCGCCCGCCTCTCCCGGTACCTGCAGGTCCTGACGCAGGCCCAGAAGATGGGCAAGGAGCGCATCTCTTCCCAGGAGATCGCCGACTACACGAACATCAACGCGACGCAGATCCGCCGCGACCTCTCGAACTTCGGCAAGTTCGGCAAGCGCGGCGTCGGCTACTCGATCGATTCGCTGCTCGGTGAGATCCGGAAGATCCTCCGCACGCAGGGACAGCACAACATCGCGCTCGTCGGCGCGGGCCGCCTGGGTCAGGCGATCGCGAGCTCGCCGATCTTCGCGGAGCACGGCATCAACATCGCGGCGGTGTTCGACTCGAGCCCGTCGGTGATCGGCGCCGAGATCGGCGGCATCCTCGTCGAGGACGAGGCGCTGCTGAAGCCGGCCGTGCGTGAGAAGAACATCGTGGTCGGCGTTCTCGCCGTCCCCGCCGGTGCCGCCCAGAAGGTGTCCGACGACCTCGTCGACGCCGGCGTTCGCATCATCTTCAACTACTCGGAGGCGCTCCTCGACGTCCCGGCGGATGTGACGGTGCACACGTCGAACCCCGCCGTCGAGCTTCTTCACGCGCTCTACTTCCACCTGGCGTAGCGGCTCCCCGGCTCGGCGGCCGTGCGGGCCATGGCTTTCGAGCAGGAACCGTGGCGAGGTTGTGACGGAAGTCCGCAAAGCGATGTAGCTGTACAGCTACATCGGCGTCCTTTTTCGACGGCGATACTCCGGCCGTGCGAATTCTGGTCTGGCACGGGTACCTGCTCGGCGGGACGGGTTCGAACGTCTACACCCGAGCGCTTGCGCGCGAGTGGAGCCGGAGCGGCCATGAGGTCGTCGTCGTCTGCCAGGAACGGGCGCCGGAGCAGTACGACCTCGGTGGCGCGCGCGTCGTGAACGTCGACCTCCCGGGCGAGCTGCTGCCGGTGTTCGTGCTCGACCGCTACGCGGGTCTCGAGCCGAGGCTCCTGCAGGACTTCACGGACGCCGAGAGGGCGGCCTACGTCGAGGCGAACGCGGCCGCGCTGCGAAACCTGCTGCCCGCCGACCTCGTCTTCGCGAACCATGTGCTGATGGGCGGGCCCGTCGGAGCCATGACCGGGGCGCCGTTCCGTGTCAAGGCGCACGGCTCCGAGCTCGAGTACTCGATGCGCGGGCGGCCGGAGCTCGAGCGATGGGGCGCCGAAGCGCTTGCCCAGGCGGACGCGACCTACGTTGGCTCCGCGCACATCCGCGAGGTGCTCGAGGACGTTGTCAGTCACGTCCACGACGTGTACGAGGTGCCGCCGGGCGTCGACGTCGACGAGTTCATGCTCGAGGAGCGCGACGAGGCGCTCGCGGCGCTGCTGGAGGAGGCGCGGAGGGACCCGCCGAACCCGGGCAACCGCGAGGAGCGCCTCCCCGACGACGGCAACGCGGCGCGCCTCGCGCAGTTCCTCGCAGGGGACGAGCCCACGGTCGTCTACTTCGGGAAGCTGATCGAGCAGAAGGGCGCGCAGGTGCTGCTCGAAGCGATGCGCGGGATCGACGCGCGCCTTGTCGTCGTCGGCTTCGGGCCGTACCGCGCGACGCTCGAGGCTGCGGCGCCGGGACGCACGCTCTTCACCGGGCCGCTCGAGCACCGCCACCTCGTGCACCTGCTGCCCCTCGCCGCCGTGACGGTGGTCCCGTCGATCTTCCCGGAAGCGTTCGGGATGGTCGCGGCCGAGGCGGCGGCCGCGGGGTCGCCGCCGCTCGTCGCGAGACACTCCGGTCTGGCCGAGGTGGCGGCGGGCCTCGAGGCGGCCTACCCCGAGAAGCTCCGCCACCTCGCATCGTTCGATACGGGAAACGCCGACGACCTGCGCGCGAAGCTGCGCGAGATCCTCGCGTTGTCGCGGGAGGATCACGACGCGTTGCGGCACGCTGGGCGCCGCACCGTCGTCGAGCGGTGGTCGTGGGCCGGCGTCGCCAGACGCCTGCTCCAGCCGGTGCCGCACGCCTGATTCCCGTGGCTAGGCTCCGCGGGATGGGCGACGAGCAGAGGGGCACCTGGCAGGAGCTGCTGGCGCGGAACCGCGAGGAGTTCGAGTCCGGCACCGACTTCACCGTCGCGGTCGAGGAGGAGTTCGCGCTCCTCGATCCCGAGACACTCGAGCTGACCGATCGTTTCGAGGAGCTGAAAGCCGCAGCCGACCGCACCGACTTCGCCGAGCACGTCGTCGGCGAGCTGATCGCGTCCGAGATCGAGGTGCGAACCGGACGCTGTACCGACTTCGCGGAGGCGGCCGCGCGCATGGCGGAGCGGCGCGCACAGATTCACGGGCTTGCGCGCGAGCGACATATTGCGCTCGGCGCCACCGGCACGCATCCGTGGAGCCGCTGGCAGGACCAGCGGATCATCGACACGCCGCACTACCGCCGGAACGACGAGATCCTCCGCTACGTCGTCTGGCGCAACAACACCTTCGGCCTCCACGTGCACGTCGGCATCGCCGGCGCGGAGCGTGCGATCGCCGTGCACGACGTGCTCCGCAACTTCCTGCCCGAGATCCTCGCCCTGTCCGCGAGCTCGCCGTTCGTCGAGAACGTCAACTCGGGCCTCCACTCGGCGCGAACCGAGATCTTCACGCGCATGTTCCCGCGCTGCGGCGTCCCCGACGCGTACGGCAGTTGGCAGGCGTGGGAGGACTACGTCGGGTTCCTCTACCGCACCGGGTCGATCAACGAGCACACCCAGATCTGGTGGAGCGTGCGCCCACACCTCGCCTACCCGACAGTCGAGATCCGGATCGCCGACGGCCAGCCCGACCTGGCGGAGGCGCAGTCGCTCGCCGCGTTCTGCCATGCGCTCGCGGCTCGCTGCGCCCGCGCCCACGATGAGCACGAGCCGCTGCCGAACCTGCCGCACCGGCTGGTCGAGGAGAACCTCTGGCGGGCGATCCGCTACGGCCTCTCCGGCGAGCTGCTCGACTTCGAGCGCGGGGAGCCGGTGCCGGCGCGGGCGCGCCTCGAGCAGCTCCTCGACTGGGTTGCGCCCGTCGCCGACGAGATCGGCGCGGCGCCCTTCCTGGGCGTCCCCGAGCGGAACGCGGCCGAGCGCCAGATCGCCCGCCACGAGGAGGGCGCGAGCCTGCGGGAGATCTACGCCGAGCAGGTGCGGGCCGCAGGCGTAGGCTCGACGGAGCCTGCAGGAGCGGAGGCGCCGGCGCGGACGGCGCCGGGAGCGGGGAGCTGAACCGATCGGTGGCTGAGGACGAGCTCCGGCAGCTGCAGGAGCAGCTCGCGGCACTCGCCGTGTCCGACTTCGTCGTCTCGGCCGCCTCGACGCTCGCGAGCCTCGCCGCCGGCAAGCTGGAGACGGGCGACCTGGCCCAGGCGAAGCAGGCGATCGACGCGCTCGCGAGCCTCCTCCCGCACGTCGAGGGCGAGCTCGCGGGGGAGCTGAAGGCGGCCCTGACGAGCCTCCAGGTCGCCTTCGCCCAGGCTGCTTCGGCCTAGAAGCTTGATGCGCATCAGCCGTGGTTCGTGGTGCCGCCCCAGGCGCGGCGCCATGCCGTCTTGTCGTCCTTACCCAGGCCACCGGCCCGGGCTGCGGACGCCAAGCCTGGCTTGGCCTGGATCAGCCCCACGACGATGCCTAACACGCATCAAACCTCCAGGTCCGGCCGCAGCTTGTGATACACAATCTCCCGCGCCGAAGCCCTTCGGCGCTTGACTTTGTGAGGGATAGAAACTGATGGATTGGTTCAGGCACCATCCCGTGCTCCTCGGTCTCGTCGGCGCCGGCGTCGCCGTGGGCTACGGGCTCTATCTGACGTGGTGGCTGCTCAGGCAGCCCGCCGGGAACGAGCGGATGCGCGAGATCTCGGCGGCGGTGCAGGAAGGCGCCGCCGCCTATCTCAAGAAGCAGTACACGACGATCGCGGTCGTCGCGGTCGTGCCGTTCATCCTGCTCGGCGTCTACCACAAGCTCGGTTGGGGGACGGCGTTCGGGTTCCTCGTCGGCGCGGTGCTGTCGGCGGCGGCCGGCTTCATCGGCATGAACGTGGCGGTGCGGTCGAACTCCCGCACGGCGGAGGCGGCGCGCGGCGGGCTGAAGCCCGCGCTCGACGTCGCGTTCAAGGCCGGCTCCGTGACGGGCCTCCTCGTCGTCGGGCTCGGCCTCTTCGGCGTCACCGGCTACTACTGGTTCCTGACGGGGGCGCTGCACAACTCACCGGCGTCGGCGATCGACGACCTCGTCGGCCTCGCCTTCGGCGGCTCCCTCATCTCCGTGTTCGCACGTCTCGGCGGCGGCATCTTCACCAAGGCGGCCGACGTCGGCGCCGACCTGGTCGGGAAGATCGAAGCCGGCATCCCGGAGGACGACCCGCGCAACGCCGCCGTGATCGCCGACAACGTCGGCGACAACGTCGGCGACTGCGCCGGCATGGCGGCCGACCTGTTCGAGACCTACGCGGTGACGGCCGTCGCCGTCATGCTCCTCGGCACGCTCGAGGGCCTCGCCGACGCGCGGCTCTACCTGTACCCGCTCGCGATCGGCGGCGTGTCCGCGATCGCGTCGGTGATCGGCACGTTCTTCGCGCGGCTCGGCAAGGGCGAGAACGCGGTCATCAACGCGCTCTACAAGGCCGTGCTCGTGGCCACGTTCCTGTCGGCGCTCGGCTTCATCCCGATCACGATGGGCTTCGACAAGGGCGCCTACGGGTTCTGGGACCTCTACATCTCCGCGCTCGTCGGTCTCGTCGTCACGTTTCTGCTCGTCGCGATCACCGAGTTCTACACCGGCACCCGCTGGAGTCCCGTGAAGATGATCGCGCGCGCCTCCCAGACGGGGCACGCGACGAACATCATCGAAGGCCTCGCTGTCGGCATGCAGGCAACGGCCGCGCCGGTGATCGTGATCGCGGCGGGCATCCTCGTCGCGCACCACTTCGCCGGGCTGTTCGGTATCGGCGTCGCCGTGATGGCGCAGCTTTCGATGACCGGCCTGATCGTCGCGCTCGATGCGTACGGCCCGGTCACGGACAACGCGGGCGGCATCGCCGAGATGGCCGACCTGCCCGAAGAGGTCCGCGGGATCACCGACCCGCTCGACGCGGTCGGCAACACGACGAAGGCGGTCACGAAGGGCTACGCGATCGGCTCCGCTGCGCTCGCCGCTCTCGTCCTCTTCGACTCGTACTCGACCGGTCTGCGCGACAACGGCCTCGGCACGTCGTTCAGCCTCTCGGACGCCTGGGTGGTCGCGGGCCTGTTCATCGGCGGCCTGATGCCGTTCCTGTTCGCGTCGCTCGCGATGCAGGCCGTCGGACGCGTCGGCGGCGAGGTCGTGCAGGAGGTGCGCCGCCAGTTCCGCGAGCACCCCGGGATCATGGAGGGCACCGAGCGGCCCGACTACAGCCGTGCCGTGAGCATCGTCACCGGCTCGGCGATCAGGTCGATGCTCGCACCCGCGCTGATCCCGATCGGCTTCCCGATCGTCGTCGGCATCATCAACCCGCGCATGCTCGGCGGCCTGCTGATCGGCACCATTGTCACGGGCCTCTTCCTCGCGATCGCGATGACCTCGGGCGGCGGCGCCTGGGACAACGCGAAGAAGTCGATCGAGGACGGCGAGTACGGCGGCAAGGGCTCCGAGGCTCACGCCGCGTCCGTCACCGGCGACACCGTCGGCGACCCGTACAAGGACACGGCGGGCCCCGCGATCAACCCGATGATCAAGATCGCGAACCTCGTCGCGATCCTGATCATCCCGCTGATCGTCTCGATCCACGGGTAAGAGCCCACTTGCGTTCGGCGGGAGCCCGGTGAGGCCGGGCTCCCGCGCTACGCTCGCTCGATGAACCGCCAGACGAGGGCGGTCGCAGGCTCGCTCGCAGCGGTCGCGGTCGCGACCGGGCTCGTCTACGCGCTGAAGCCGATCGCGCCCGTCCTCAGCCTCGGCGTCGTCTACGTGCTCGCCGTGCTCGTGTGCGCCGTGTGCTTCGGCGCGTCGTACGGAGTCGCCGTTGCGCTCGCGTCGATGGTCACGTTCAACTACCTGTTCCTGCCGCCGGTGCATACGCTGACGCTCGCCGACGCACGCAACTGGGCCGCACTCGGCGTCTACCTGACGACGGCGGTCGTCGCGAGCCAGCTCGCGGCGAGCGCCCGACGACGCGCGGCGGAGGCCCGTCAGCGGGAGCGCGAGGCGGCCCTGCTCGCAGACGCCGCGGCGGCGGTTCTACGCGAGGAGCCGCTCTCGGAGATCGGTGCGCGCGCGGCGGCGGTGCTCGAAGGCGCTGGAGCGCATGCGCGCGCCCGCTTCGACGCCGGACTCGCGTCGTTGCTCGCGCTCGCGGACGAGCGGCGCGGGGCAGAGGAGGTGCGGCGTTCGGATGCGGTCAAGACCGTGATCCTGCAGACGGTGTCGCACGATTTCCGGACACCGATCGCGACGATCCAGGCCGCGGTCGGTGGTCTGGAGGACACGCAGCTCGAGCTGCACGCGTCGGACCGCTCGGCCTTGCTCGAGACGATCTCCGTGGAAGCGGCGCGGCTGGCCCGGCTCGTGGAGAATGTGCTCGACCTCTCGCGGCTACAGGCAGGCGTTGCAGCGCCGCGACTCGAGCTGTGGGACGTGGACGGGTTGCTCGCGTGCGCTGTCGCGGAGCTCTCGGATCGCGCGCGCGTCCGTATTGCCGCAGCAGACGGTCTGCCTGTGATCTCGGTGGACTCGGTACAGGTGCAGCGCGTGCTCGTGAACCTGCTCGACAACGCCCTCAAGTTCTCGTCGGACGAGGTGAGCTTGCAGGCACGCGCGGACGGTGCTCACGTCGTCATCGAGGTGCTCGACCGTGGGCGTGGCATCGACGCGGCGCCGACCTCCCGACGCGGCCTTGGCCTCGGCCTGGCGATCGCCCACGGATTTGCGGAGGCAAACGGCGGAACGCTGTGGGTCGGTGTGCGCGAGGGCGGCGGCACGTCCGCGCGGCTCGTCTTTCCGGCGCAGAGCGTCCCGGCGACACTCGCATGACGACGCGCGTGCTCGTCGTGGACGACGAGCCGCAGTTTCTGCGTGCTCTCGCGACGAACCTCCGGGGCGCCGGCTATGACGTCGAGACGGCGGAGACGGCCGCCGGCGCGCTCGCCGCCGCGGGCTTCCGTCCGCCCGAGGCGGTGGTGCTCGATCTGCGGTTGCCGGACGGGTCGGGGCGCGACGTCTGCAGCAGTCTGCGCAAATGGACCGACGCACCGGTGATCGTCGTCTCCGCGGTCGGCGACGACGAGGAGAAGATCGCCGCGCTCGACGCGGGTGCCGACGACTACGTGACGAAGCCGTTCGCGATCGGCGAGTTGCTCGCGCGGCTGCGGGCGGTGCTGCGACGTGCCGGTCCCACGACCGAGCCCGTCCTCGAAGTCGGGCCGATCCGCGTCGACCTCGAGAAGTCCGCGATTTCCGTCGACGGCAGGGATGTGCACCTGACGCCGCTCGAGTTCCGGATCCTCCGCCTGTTCGCGCTCAACGAGGGAAAGCTGCTGACGCACCGCGCGATCCTGCGTGAGGTGTGGGGACCGTCGTACGGGGAGGAGTCGAACTACCTCCACGTCTACGTCTCGCAGCTCCGCCGCAAGCTCGAGGCCGACCCCGGCAGGCCGCGCCACCTGCTGACGGAGCCCGGTGCAGGCTATCGCCTGGTCTCTTGAGGGAATCTTGAGCCGGGACAGGTACATCCTGAGCCGGCTTTGAGGCGCTCGGCCCTACCGTCGAGGCATGTCCTCGAAGTTGCTCGCCCCCGTCCGCTCATGGGAAGCGAGGCGCGCCCTGCGGAGCGCGCGCAGGGCCGCTGACGAGGAGCTGATCGCAAGCCGCCTGCCCTCGCCGCGGCTCGCCTGGCGCGCGGCCGAGCTCACTACGGACGCGAACCGCCTCGAGCTCGCGCGGTCGCTGACCGAGGTCGTCCACGCGGCCGACGAACGGTTGTTGCCGGCCGCCGCGCCGCTCGCCCGCGCCGCCGTCCGCGAGTGCCGCCCGCAGTTGCTCGAGCTCGCCGCGCGGCTCTACGACCTGTCGCTGCCGGTGACGGCGCGCGGCATGCTCCGCATCGAGCGGCTGCTACGCGACGGCGGCGGGGTGCTGTACGGAAGCGGCGGCGCCGAGCGGCTGCTCGCCGCCGTCCGGCAGGCGCGGGCGGCGGTCGACGGCGACGAATGACGACTCCCGGAGTCGAGCGCCACCGCCCGCGGCTGAAGCGGGTCGTCGTCGGCCGGCCCATGGCCTCCAACGAGGTCGACGAGACGCTGCTTCCGAAATGGCTCGCACTGCCGATCTTCGCCTCCGACCCCCTTTCGTCGGTCGCGTACGCCACGGAGGCAGCGCTGGTGGTGCTCGTCGCCGCATCGGCGAGCGCGGCGCACTTTGCGTTCCCGGTCGCCCTCGCGATCGCAACGCTGCTCGCGATCGTCGTCCTCTCGTACCGGCAGACCGTGCAGGTCTACGAGAGCTCGGGCGGTGCATACGTCGTCGCGAAGGAGAACCTTGGCAAGCTGCCGAGCCTTGTCGCTGCCGCCGCGCTGCTGACGGACTACGTCCTCACCGTTGCCGTGTCGGTCGCCGCCGGGGTGCTCGCGCTCACGTCCGCCGTGGCCTCGCTCCGGGGACACGAGCTGACGCTCTCGCTCGCCTGCGTGGGACTGATCGCGCTGGCGAATCTTCGCGGCGTGCGGGAGGCGGGCCTCCTCTTCGCGTTGCCGACGTATGGGTTCGTGGTGTCGATCTTCGCGCTCGTGGGCGTGGGCGTCGCGCGTTGCGCCGACGGCACGTGCCCACAGGCGGTGACGCCGCACCCGCTCGCGACCGGCGCGGGCGCGGTCACCGCCGTCGTCGTCCTGCGCGCGTTCGCCTCCGGCTCGACGGCGCTCACCGGTGTCGAGGCGATCGCGAACGGGGTCAACGCCTTCCGGCGGCCGCACGGCAGGAACGCCGCGACGACGATGCTGATCCTCGGCTCGACCGCGATCGCAATGTTCGTCGGCGTCTCGTGGCTCGCCGTGCATACGCACGCCCGGCCGACGGCGACCGGGACCCCGTCCGTGCTCTCCGAGATCGCGCGTGCCGTCTTCCCATCGTCATCCGCGCTCGGGTTCATGTACTGGGCGCTGCAGGCATTGACGCTCGCCGTGCTGGTGCTCGCCGCCAACACGTCGTACCAGGGCTTCCCGAGGCTCGCCGCGCTGCTCGCGCGCGACCGCTTCTTCGCCCGGCAGTTCACGAACCTCGGCGACCGGCTCGTCTTCTCGAACGGGATCGTCGTCCTGACAGCCGTCGCCATGGCGCTGCTCTGGGCGTACGACGCGAGCGTCGACTCCCTCATCCACCTGTACGTGATCGGCGTCTTCACCGCTTTCACGCTCTCCCAGGTCGGCATGGTGCGCTACTGGCTGCGCACCCACGACTCGGGTTGGCGACACCGCTTCGTGGTCAACCTCGTCGGTGCGACTGCCACCGGCCTCGTGACGATCGTCGTCGTCTGGACGAAGTTCGCCGAGGGAGCCTGGCTCGTGATCGTCGCGATCCCGCTGCTCGTCCTGGCGTTCATCGGCATCAACCGACACTACCGTCGTTTCGCGCGCAGGCTTCGCGCGGGCGCGGGCGCCGTCCTCGCCGCGCGTCCAACGACGAACGAGGTGCTCCTTGCGGTCGACGCGCTCGATGCCGCCACCGAGAACGCGCTCTGGTACGCACGCCGCGTGACGGGAAGCGGCCGAGCTCGCGCGTTGCACATCCCGGGCAGGCGAAGCGACAGCGGCATCCGTGCGCGCTGGTTCGACTTCGCGCACGAGCAGCCGCTGCTCGAGGTGGTGCGGCCGGACGAGGGGCGGATGCAGGCGCTGCTCGAGGAGGTTTGGCGCCTTCCTCGCGGCGAGTCGGACTTTGTTACCGTCGTCGTACCGGAGCAGTTCCGGCGGCCGTCGCTCGCTTCCGCGGCCATCCGCTCGACCTTCCGAATGAAGCTTCGGCTGCTCTCGGAACCGGGCGTAGTCGTGACCGGAGTGCCGGCGGTGGGCGACGGACCCACAGATCCACCGAAGCGGCTCGTCGTGCGGGTGCTCGTGGCGGACGTGCACGCGGGGACGCTGCGCGCGGCGGAATACGCACGGACGCTCGGCATCGAGGACACGCGTGCGGTGTCGTTCGCGCTCGATCCCCGCGAGGCGGACCGCTTCCGCCACGACTGGCTGCGCGCGGGCGTGCCGATGCCGCTCGACCTCAGTGACGCGCCGTACCGGGACGTCGGGACGCCGCTCCTCGCCTACCTCCGCACGCTCACCGCCGACGGCGAGACCGCGGTGAACGTGGTCATGCCGGAGCTCCTCGTGCGTGGCTGGGCACGCCTACTTCACAACCAGCGAGCGCTCTACATCAAGCGGCTGCTCCTGTTCGAGCGGCACGTGATCCTCTCGAGCGTCCCGTACCAGCTCTTCCGTTGACGGCGGGTACCTTCCCCGGATGCGGAACCGGGTCCTGGTCTACGCCGAGGCGCTCGACGTCGCCGCCGAGGCGGCGGTGTGGTACGCGCGTCGCGTCGGGGGCGGGCATTTCGACGCGCTGCACGTGGCGGGCAAGGGAACGGACACCGGCATCCACGCGCGCTGGTTCGACTACACCGGCGGCGACCCGCGGCTCGACGTCCGGCCGGCCGGGACCGACGCGCAGAAGGCGGTGCTCGCGGAGGTGGAGAAACTGCGGACCGCGAGC
>JAICYG010000002.1 GCA_025934335.1 Thermoleophilia bacterium
CGTCGAGAACGTTCGGCACGTCGACGGCGTCGAGATCCTGCAGGTCTCCGACCGCACGTTCCTGATGCACCTCGGCGGAAAGATCGAGGTCGTGCCGCGCGCGCCGGTGAAGACGCGCGACGACCTCTCGATGGCCTACACGCCGGGTGTCGCGCGCGTCTCGAAGGCGATCGCCGAGGATCCCGCGAAGGTGTGGACGCTGACTGCCAAGCAGCACATGGTGGCCGTCGTCACCGACGGCTCGGCCGTGCTCGGGCTCGGCGACATCGGCCCGCGGGCGGCGATGCCGGTCATGGAGGGCAAGGCGATGCTCTTCAAGGAGTTCGGCGGTGTCGACGCGTTCCCGATCGTCCTCTCGACGCAGGACACCGACGAGATCGTCGCGGCCGTGAAGGCGATCGCGGCCGGGTTCGGCGGCATCAACCTCGAGGACATCGCGGCCCCTCGCTGCTTCGAGATCGAGGAGCGGCTGCAGGCCGACCTCGACATCCCTGTCTTCCACGACGACCAGCACGGGACGGCGATCTGTGTCCTTGCCGCGCTCCTGAACGCGCTGCGCGTGGTCGGCAAGCGCCTCGAGGACGTAAGCATCGTCACCACCGGCTGCGGCGCCGCCGGCACCGCCGTCACGAAGATCCTGCTCGCCGCGGGCGCGAGGTTGATCGTCGGCTGCGACGAGCACGGCGCGCTGTATCGCGGCCGCCCCGGCCTCGCCGGGCCGAAGCTCGACTACGCGGAGCTGACGAACCCCGAAAACGTGCAGGGGCCGGCCGACGAGGTGCTCGAGGGCGCCGACGTCTTCATCGGCCTCTCCGTCCCGGGGGCGATCACGCGCGTCGGCGTCGAGCGAATGGCGCGAGACTCGATCGTCTTCGCGCTCGCCAACCCCCGCAGCGAGATCGACCCGGAGGAGATCGATGACCTCGCTGCCGTGATCGCGACCGGACGGTCCGACTACCCGAACCAGATCAACAACGTGCTCGCGTTTCCCGGCGTGTTCCGCGGCGCGCTCGACATTCGCGCGCGCACGATCACGCAGGAGATGCAGATCGCTGCGGCCCGGGCGCTTGCGACCGTGATCTCGCCCGACGAGCTCGCCGCGGACTACGTGATCCCGAGCGTCTTCGACCGTGAGGTCGCGCCGGCGGTCGCACGCGCGGTCGCGGAGGCCGCGATCGCCGAGGGCGTCGCGCGCGCCCACCTCGAGACGGCGCTCTGACGCTTACTCGACGAGCTCGTCGACGGCCGCCGCGAAGACCTCGGTGTGGCGGTCGACGTCCGACTCGGTCGTCGCAGGCGACATCAGCGCCATGTTGTGGAACGGCGTCAGCAGGACGCCGCGGTTCAGGGCGTAGAGGTGGATCAGCCGGTCGAGCAGGTGGTCGATGCCGGTCGCCGCCTCGCTCCCGGTGCGCGGCGGATCGGGGCGGAACAGGTACTCGGCGCGGCAGCCGAGCCTCGTCACGTGCCACGGCAGCGATCGGTCGGCGATCACGGAGTCGACGCCCGATTCGAAGCGCTCGCCGAGTGCGATCATGTGGGCGAACGCGTCGTCCGTCAGCACCTCCGACAGCGTTGCCCGCATCGCGGTGAGCGAGAGGACGTTCGCGGCCAGCGTGCCGCCGACGCCGCCGATATCCGAGTCGTCGACGGCGATCGACGCGTCGATCCTCGCCGCGACGTCGTCGGTGAAGCCGTAGGCGGCCGACGCGATGCCGCCTCCGATCGCCTTGCCGACGGTGACCACGTCGGGCTCGAGCGCGTGCGCCGCGGTGTAGCCGCCGGGGCCCGCACACAACGTGTGCGTCTCGTCGATCACGAGCAGCGTGCCGTGCCCGCGCGTCAGCGCGCGCAGCGCGTCGTGGAAGCCGGCCTCGGGAGGCACGATGCCGACGTTCGTCAGCGCGGGCTCCGTCAGCACGCACGCGACGTCGCCGTGGGCGAGCTCGCGCTCGAGCGCTTCGAGGTCGTTCCACTCGACGACGCGCGTCGTCTCGTCGAGCGGTACCGGCGGGCCGAGGTTGCCCTCGCGCGCGACGACGGCGGCGTTCGCGAGCGCCGCGAACGTCTCGTCGACGGTGCCGTGGTAGCACCAGTTGAAGACGAGCACCTTCGGTCGGCCGGTGACGTGCCGCGCGAGGCGAAGCGCGAAGCGGTTCGCGTCCGTCGCCGTGAGAGCAAACTGCCAGCGCGTCGGGCCGAAGCGGCGCGTCAGCTCCTCGCCGACCCAGAGCGCGTCCTCGCTCGGCAGCATCAGCGTGATCCCGCGCGCGAGCTGCTCGGAGACGGCGCGCACGACGGGCTCGGGCGAGTGGCCGGTCATCGCGCCGGTGTCGCCGAGGCACAGGTCGACGTACTCGAGCCCGTCGACGTCGCGGAAGCGGGCGCCCCGCGCCTCGGCGGCGTAGACGGGGAAGCCGCCTGCCCAGCGGAGCATCCAGTGCATCGGCACGCCCCCGAGCAGCGTGGCGTGCGCGCGCTCGGTCAGCGCGCGCGAGCGCGGGTGAGTCTCGGCGAAGCGGCGCAGCTCCCGCTCGAGCAGCGCCTGCGCGCGCTCCCTCACGCGGGGTTGCGCTCGTCGATGCCGTGCGGGGCGCCGTGCTCGGCCAGCAGGTCGAGGAACGGCACTGCGTCGAACGCTTCGGGGCCGAGCACGCCCTCGTCCGACCAGACGCCCTCGGCGAGCAGCTCGAGCGCGACGACCGGGTTGACCGCCGTCTGCCAGACGACCGCCTGCGCGCCGTCGCGTGCCATCGACTCCTCGTTCGAGACCACGTGGTAGAGGTAGCTCGCGCGCGGCCGGCCGTCCTTCCCCTTCCCCGTCACGTACGTGCCGGCGCAGGTGCGGCCGCGCATGCGGTCGCCAAGCGTCGCCGGGTCGGGCAACGCCGCCGCGAGCACGTCGCGCGGCGCCACCTGCACGCCGCGAACCGAGACGGGCTCGGTCGAGTCGAGGTTCAGCTTGTGCAGCGTCTTCAGCACGTCGATGAACTCCTCGCCGAGGCCGTACTTGAACGTAACGCGGTTGCAGTCGATGAAGCGCGGCACGAGCAGCACCTCCTCGTGCTCCACGTTCACGCACTCGATCGCGCCGATCCCCTCCGGGAAGTCGAACACCTCGGGCTCCGAGAACGGCTCCGTCGTGTACCAGCCGCGCTCCCGCTCCCAGATCACCGGCGGGTTGAGGCACTCCTCGATCGTCGTCCAGATCGAGAAGGTGGGCGCGAATGCGTAGCCCTCGACGACGAGGTCAGCGCCGTCGCGCACGCCGATCTCGTCGATCTCCGAGAAGAGGTGGTCGGCGGCGTAGCGGGCGAACACGTCGGAGAGGCCCGGCTCGACGCCGATGCCGACGAGCGCGAGCTGCCCCCGCTCCCGCCACTCGTCGCCCTGGGCGAACTGCAGATCGCCGAGCTTCGTCCCGTCCCGGTCCGAGAGCGTCATCGCCATGTCGAGGTAGGTGCACCCGGCCTCGAGCGCGGCGCCGAAGATGGGCGGGTTGAAGCGCGGGTCGGCCGCGTTCAGGATCACGTCGCAGCGCTCGGCCCGCGCGAGCTCCGCGATCGCGCCGCCGTCCGACGCGTCGAGTTGCGCGCCGCCGAAACGGTCGTCGCCGAGCCGCGCGACCAGCGCCTGCGGCCGCGCGGGATCGAGGTCGGCGAAGACCATCCGCTCGAAGAAGCGGCGGCGTGCCGCGATCGGGGCGACCGCGGAGCCGACGCCGCCCGTGCCGACGACGAGGACCCTCACGGAACGCGCTGTCCGGGCGTGCGCGTCGCCGGCTCCGCGCGACGGACGTCCACGCGCTCCTGCGCCTCGGCGAGCACGTCGCCGAGTGTCCCGGTCAGCTCGTCGATCTCTGCGCGGCCTGCCACGAGCGGCGGCGAGATCTGCACGACGGGGTCGCCGCGGTCGTCGGCGCGGCAGATCAGGCCGCGCTCGAAGAGCCTCGGCGAGAGGAACCCGCGCAGGAGCGTCTCGCTCTCCGCGTCCGTGAACGTCTCGCGCGTCTCCCTGTCGCGCACGAGCTCGACCGCGTAGAAGTAGCCCGTCCCGCGCACATCGCCCACGATGTCGAGCTCCTTCAGCTGCTCGAGCGCGCCGCGGAAGTACGACTCGTTCTCGCGCACGTTCTCGATCACCCGCTCGCGCTTCATGATCTCGATGTTCTTGAGCGCGATCGCGCACATCACCGGATGCCCGCCGAAGGTCATCCCGTGCGTGTACATCGCCTTCTCGTCCAGGAACGGCTCGAAGACGCGGTCGGTCGCGAGCACGGCGCCGATCGCCGCGTAGGCGGACGACAGGCCTTTCGCGGACGTGACCAGGTCGGGCTTGATGTCGTACACCTGCGAGCCGAACCAGTCGCCGAGGCGGCCGAAGCCGGTGATCACCTCGTCGGCGCAGAGCAGGATCCCGTAGCGGTCGCAGATCTCGCGCACGCCCTGGAAGTAGCCGGCGGGCGGCGTGAACGAGCCGCCCGCATTCTGCACCGGCTCCATGATCACCATCGCGACCGTCGACGGCCCCGCGGCGAGGATCGCCTGCTCGAGGTCGTCGAGCAGGAACGCCGTGAAGTCCTCCTCCGCCTCCCCGGGCGGCCGGTGGTAGCGGTTCGTGTTGCGAACGTGGAGCGTCTCGGGGACGAGCGGCTCGAACGTGTTCTTGAGCGCGGGGATGCCGTTGATCGAGAGCGCCCCCATCGTGGTGCCGTGATACGCGGTGCGACGCGCAATCGCCTTCCAGCGCCGCTCGCCGCGCACGAGGTGCCACTGCCGTGCGAGCTTCCACGCCGCCTCGACCGCCTCCGAGCCGCCCGAGACGAAGAACACCCTGTTCAGGTCGCCCGGAGCCAGCTGCGCGACCTCGTGCGCGAGCTCGATCGCGCGCGGGTGCGCGTACGACCAGTTCGTGTAGAAGGGCAGCTCCTTCATCTGCGCGAGCGCCGCCTGCCCGATCTCCTCGCCGTACGAGTAGCCGATCTGGACGGCGAACAGCCCCGCCAGCCCGTCGAGGTAGCGCTTGCCGTTCGCGTCTTCGAGGTAACAGCCATCGCCGCGCACGATGATCGGCACGTCCGTGCTTCCGTAGGTGCCCATGCGGGTGAAGTGCAGCCACAGGTGGTCCCGTGCCGCCTGCTGGAGATCGAAGGTCATGCGAGCACTGCTCCTTTCCGTGCGCGGTAGTTCTGAAAGAGAATGTTCGCCAGCATCCCGGTGACGGCGACGACGAAGATCGCCGTTCCGATCACGTTGATCTGCGGCGGAGTCGCCACGCGCGCTGCCCCCCACACGAAGAGCGGGAACGTCGTCGTCGCGCCGGCGTTGAAGTACGTGATCACGAAGTCGTCGATCGAGAGCGCGAAGGCGAGCAGCCCCGCCGCGAGGATGCCCGGCATGATCAGCGGCAGCGTCACGCGCAGGAACGTCACCCATTCGTTGGCGCCGAGGTCCATGGCGGCCTCCTCGAGGTGGCGGTCGAAGCCGACGAGCCGTGCGCGCACAGTGACGACGACGTAGCTGATGTTGAAGAGGATGTGCGCGATCAGGATCGTCCCGAACCCCTGCGCGATGCGCCAGTTGACGAACAGCGTCAGGAGCGACGCGCCCATCACGACCTCGGGCGTGGTCATCGGTATGAAGATGAGCATGTTGGTCGTCGCGCTGCCGCGAAAGCGATAGCGAACGAGCGCGAGCGCGATCAGCGTGCCGAGCACCGTCGCGATCAGTGACGAGAGGAGCGCGAGCTCGATGCTGACGCGGAGCGCCGGGCCGATGCCCGGGAACGCGAACGGGTTCTCCCAGTTCTTCCAGGTGAAGCCGGACCACGTGAAGTTGAAGCGGCCCTTCGGGTTGTTGAACGAGAACGCGACGACGACGGCGATCGGCAGGAAGAGATACGCGAGCGCGAGCACTGCGTACGCCGTCAGGACATGCCGCCGGACCCACCTCATACGTGCGACACCGTCAGCCGCTCGGTGCCGAGGATCCGCGCGAAGACGAGGACCAGGACGAGGATCGCCGCCATCAGCACGAACGAGAGCGCCGCCGCCGTCGGGTAGTCGCGCACGGCGAGGAACTCCGACTGGATGACGTTCCCGATCATGTACTGGCGCGGCGTGCCGAGCAGCTGCGCGTTGATGAAGTCGCCGGCCGCCGGGATGAACGTGAGAAGCACGCCGGCGAAGACGCCCGGCAGCGAGAGCGGGAGCGTGACGCGCATGAACGCGCGCGGCTTCGACGCGTACAGGTCCTCGGCCGCCTCGATCAGGCGCTGGTCCACCTGCTCCAGGCTCACGTAGAGCGGGAGCACCATGAACGGGAGGAAGTTGTAGGTGATGCCCGCGATCACCGCCGCCGACGTGGCGAGCAGGCGCCCGTCGGAGCCGAGGATGCCGACGTGCTGCAGCGTCTTCACGATCACGCCGTTGTCGGAGAGGATCGTCTGCCACGCCAGCGTGCGGATCAGGTACGTGACGAAGAACGGCGCGATCACCAGCAGCAGGAAGAGGTTCTTCCAGCGGCCACCGCGGAACGCGATCCAGTACGCGAGCGGGTACGAGACCACGAGCGCGATCGCGGTCGCGATCGCCGCGTACTGGCCCGAGCGGACGAATTGCGGCTTGTAGAGGCTGATCGCGTCGTGGAAGTTCCCCCACGCCCAACCGAAGTTGAACAGGGGGAACAGCCCCGACGAGAGCGACATCTTCGCGAGGTACCACATCGGCACCACGAAGAACACGAGCAGCCACGCCATGCCCGGCGCGAGCAGCATGTACGGGATCGCTCCCTTCTGGCGATGCAGCAGGCGCATCCGGTTTCCGTCTAGCCGGCGATCAGCGCCTGGAAGGCCTTCTTGTACTTCTGGTTGTTCAGCGCCTTCGAGTCGAACTGATGCGTGTTCGCCAGCATCGCCTTCGTCGGGAAGATGAGCGGGTTCTTCGCGATCGCGGGATCGGACTTCTCGAGCACCTTGTCGGCGCCGACGACCGGGCAGATGTAGTTGACGTAGTCCTCGACCTCGGCCGCGATCTGCGGGCGGTAGTACCAGTTCATGAGCACCGACGCCGCGTAGGCATTCGCGCCCTTCGGGATCAGCATCTGATCGGTCCAGATCATCCCGCCGGTGTCCGGCAGCACCCACTTGAGGCCCGGGTGGTCCGCCTGCAGCTGCACCATGTCGCCCGACCACGCGAGGCACGCGTGGATGTCGCCCTTCGCGAGCAGCGGCGCGTAGTCGTTGCCGGTGAACTGCCGGATCTGCCCCGACGACACCGCCTTCTTGAGCGTGTCGATAGCCTTGTTGAACGTCGCGTCCGTGACGTGCGACGGGTCGTCGCCGTTCATCAGCATCGTTGCGCCGACCGAGTCGGCCATCTCCGTCAGCATCGTCACCTTCCCCTTCAGCTTCGGGCTCGTGAGGAGCTCCTTCAGGGAGGTGACGTCGCCGCCGACGAGCTTCGGGTCGTAGCCGATGCCGGTCATGCCCGACTGCCACGGCAGGCTGTAGTCGCGGTTCTCGTCCCAGTTCGGATGGCGCAGCGTCGGCTGCAGGTTCTTGAAGTTCGGGATCGCCGACTTGTCGAGCTTCTCGAGCCAGCCGAGCTCGATCATGCGGCCGGGCAGGCCGGATGAGTCGGTCAGGACGATGATGTCGCGGCCGATCGACTGACCCTGCGAGAGCGGCCCCTCGATCTTCCCGAAGAAGCTGTCGTTGTCGTTGATGTCCTCGAGGTACTTCACCTTGACCCCGTAGTGCTTCTGGAACTGGACGAGCGAGGGGTGCGTCTTCGTCTTCTCGTCCACGTCGATGTAGAGCGGCCAGTTCGAGAACGTGATCGTCTTCGGCAGCGTCTTCGCGCCACCGCCGGTGGTCGTTGCTGCGGTCGTGCCGGCGCCCGACTTCGAGCCGCCCCCGCACGCAGCGAGGAGGCCTGGGACGCTGAGGAGCGCGCTGCCCGCGACGGCGCGCCGCAGCAGATCCTGCCGGGTGAACTGGGTCTCGCTCATGGGCGATCCTCCTCCGATCTGGAAACGACGAATGCCGACTCGGGGTCGAATGACAGCTGCAGCTGCTCGCCGGGCACGTGCGCGCCCGCTCCCTGCACGTACACGCTCACCTGCCCGACGTCGGTCTTGACGACGTACTGCGTCGAAACGCCGACGTAGGCGCGCTCGACGATCTGCCCGGCGAGACGGTTCGCGCCGTCGCCGCCGATCCTCACCTTCTCCGGCCGGATGCCGACCGAGACGGCCCCCGTGTGCCCGTTCAGCACACCGGCCGCAACGCGCAACTCCTGCCCGCTCTCGAGCCGGACGAGCTCCGGCCCCGCCACGACTCCGGGCAGCAGGTTGGAGACGCCGAGGAAGCTCGCGACGAATGCGGTCCGCGGCCGCTCGTACAGCTCGGCCGGGTCGCCGAGCTGCTCGATGCGCCCGCGGTTCATGACGACGATCCGGTCGGCCATCGTCATGGCCTCCTCCTGGTCGTGCGTGACGTGGATGAACGTGAAGCCCATCTCGTGCTGGATGCGCTTCAGCTCGAGCTGCATCTCCTTGCGCAGCTTCAGGTCGAGCGCGCCGAGCGGCTCGTCGAGCAGCAGCACGCGCGGCCGGTTGACGAGCGCCCGCGCGAGCGCGACCCGCTGCTGCTGCCCGCCGGAGAGCTGCTTCGGCCGGCGCCCGCCGTAGCCCTCGAGCCCGACGATGCGCAGCATCTCGTCGACCTGCCCGCGCAACAGCTGCTTCTTCACGCCCCGGCGCCGCAGGCCGAACGCGACGTTCTCGAAGACCGTCAGGTGCGGGAAGAGCGCGTAGCTCTGGAAGACGGTGTTGACGTCCCGTTTGTACGGCGGCAGCCCGGTGACGGTTCGGTCGCCGAGGTAGATCGTCCCCTCCGTCGGTTCCTCGAAGCCGCCGATCATGCGTAACGTCGTCGTCTTGCCGCAGCCCGACGGCCCCAGGAACGCGTAGAACTTGCCGCTCTCGACGTCGAGTGACATGTCGTCGACGGCGGTCACCTCGGCGAACTGCTTCGTGACGTTCTCGAGCCTCACGTCGTGGACCGTCATGCGGCCGCCCCGTTCTCCATGTGCGTCCCCCACGCGAACACCTGCTTCGCCAGGTCGAGGTAGAGGAACGTCTCGGTGGTCGCGACGCCGGGGGTGGCGCGCGCCCGTGTCGTCAGCTCGAGCAGGTGACGCCGGTCGACGCAGACGACCTCGACGAGCACGTCGAAGCTGCCGGCGGTGACGACGACGTAGCTCGCCTCCTCCCACCCCGAGATCGCATCGGCGACCGGCTCCGGGCTGCCCGTCGTCTTGATCCCGATCATCGCCATCGCCTCGAAGCCGAGGCCGAGCGGGTTCGTGACGCCCGTGACCTGGAGGATCCCGTCCTCCACGAGCCGTGCGTAGCGGGCCCTGACCGTTCCCTCGGCGACGCCGATCAGCGCGGCCACACCGCGGAACGACGCCCGTCCGTTCGCCTGCAGCGCCTCGATGATCGCGCGGTCGGTCGCATCGAGCGACCGGGGGCGGGTGACCGGGCCACGCGTCGGATCGGGCAGCGGCACGCGCGGGTTTCTACACGATCGCTGCGCATTTCGTCAACCGACAGGCATGTCCGCTGTGCAAATCGTAAGGATCGCCGGCTAGCGCTGGCCGAGCCGTATCCCGAGCAGGCGCGGCACCGCGGCGACCGCCTGCGCCGCGCGCGGCGGCCGGCGTCCGTGCTCCTCCGCCTCCTCGAGGGCCAGGATCGCTGCGCGAATCGCAGCGCCTCCGAGGTGCCGGAAAGGCTCGCGCGGCACCGTGGCGACGCGGCGGTCGACGAGCGGGAGCCGCGTCCATTCGTCGTCGAGCCCGCGAACGAGCGAGGCGAGCACGCGACCCGCAAGCCACGACGGCCCGACGCCGTGCCCCGAGAAGCCGAGTGCGTAGCGGAGCCGCGTGCCCGGCACGGTGCCGATGAACGGCACGTGGTCGGCGGAGACGTCGATCGGGCCGCCCCACGCGCTCTCGACGCGCGCCTCCGCGAGCGCGGGCAGCAGCCGGCGGAGCCCCTCCTCGGCGCGTGCCGCGGTCGGCGCGTCGTGCGTGAAGCGCCGGTCGATGCGCGCGCCGCGGCCGATCGGGCCCGAGCCCGAGCCCATCAGCACCCGCCCGTCCTCGGTCGTGCGGAAGTAGTGCAGGAACATCCGCGAGTCGTAGATCCCCTCGCCGCCCGTCCACCCGATCTCCGCGAGCACGTCGGGGACCGGCTCGGTGAGGACGACGTAGCTTCCGAACACGGTCAGGCGACCGCGCACCGGGCGCCATTCGGCGGCAGCAGCGTTCGTCGCGACGACTACGTCACGCGCGTGGACGGTGCGTCCGCCGGCGTCGAGCGTGCCGTCGGGCCGCAGCCTCGCTCGCGTCCCCTCGTAGAGCTCGACGCCGTCGGCGAGTGCTGCGCGGCGCAGCGCGCGCACGAGCCGCGCCGGGTGCACGGTGGCGCCGTCGCGGTAGAAGACGCCGCGGCGGAAGCGCGGCGAGATCCCCGGCCGCTCGCGCAGCACCGCCTCGGCCGGATGACCGACGTCGCTTGCGGCCGTCACGTGCCCGTTGACGACCGCGTCCTGCGAAGGCGTCGCCGAGACCTGCAGCATCCCGCCCTCGCGCAGCCACGCGTCCTCTCCTCGCGCGGCGAGGAACTCGCGGATACCCGGAACGATCCGGTCGCCGGCGCGGCAGAGCTCGAGCGCCGCGGTGTCTCCGAACAGCTCGCGCAGCGTCGGCAGGTACGACCAGTAGCCGTGGCAGAAGCCGCCGTTACGGCCGCTCGGCCCCCAGCCGCAGAACTCCGCCTCGAGCAGCGCGACCCGCAGCGCGTCGTCGCCGGCTCGGAGCGCGAGCGCGGTCCAGAGGCCGGTGAAGCCGCCGCCGACGATGGCGACGTCGACTTCGAGGTCGGCCGCGAGCGGCGCCGAGCGCTCGCCGTCGTCCGCATCCTCGAGCCACCAGGCGGGCCGCTCGCCCGGCAGCACGCTCGCGCGGGCCACGGCTACACCGCAGCCGTCGCCGGGACGAGCGCCGTCCGCTCGACCGGCTTCGCCGGCAGAAGCACGACGACGAGGCTCGTCAACGCGACGCCGGTCCATTGCCACCCGGAGAGCGCCTGCCCGAACTTGAAGTAGCCGACGAGGATCGCGCTGACGGGGAAGGCGAGCTCGGCGAGTGTCGCGGCGACGGCCGGGATGGAGCGCAGGCCGTAGTAGTAGAGGCCGAGCGCGAGGAAGCCCGTGACGAACGCGAGCAACGCGATCCACAAGGTGTCGTGCCCGGACGCGAACGCGGGAGTGCCGAGCACGAGCAGCGCGACGGCGCTCGCGGGCAGGCCGAATGCGAAGCGGAGCGTCGCGACGTGCTCGAAGCGCAAGTCGCGCGCAAGGTAGCGGCCGAGCACGGTGCCGAGCGCCCACAGCGCGGCGGCCCCGAGCGCGTACAGCGTCGGCCGCAGGCCGTGCACCGACGGGTGGAACGGATGCGGGACGCCGATCAGCCACGCGCCGACGAGCGCCGGGACGAAGAATGCGGCGAAGCGGGCGTGCGGGCGCTCGCCGAGCACCATCGTGGCCGCGACGACCGCGATCACCGGCTGCACCTTCTGCAGCACGACCGGCGTCACGAAGTCGTGGCCGTCGACGAAGGCCTGCGTGAAGAGGATCGTCGCGACCGCCGAGGAGCCGGCACCGATCACGAGCGCGGCGAGCACGTGCCGCCAGCCGAGCCGGAGGACGGCCGCCGTCGCACCGGCCAGGAACGGCAGCGTCAGCACGACCAGCACGAGGTGCTCGCCGAAGACGATCGTCGCGACCGCCGTCGTCTGCGCAAGCGGCGCGCGGATCCAGGCGTCGAGACCCCAGAGCGCCGCCGCGACGGCGACGAGCGCGATCCCTGCCGAGCGGCTCATCGACGCAGCGTAATCGCGGCCCGCTACTTGACCGTCGTCGGGATGTTCTTGATCTTGCCCGAGGCGATCTGCTGCTTCACCTGCGCGACCTTCGCCGGGATGCCCTTCGGCGTCTTCGGCGAGAACTTGCCGATGCCGACGCCGTTCACGTCGAGGCCGTAGATCGCGTCGGTGCCGCCCTTGAAGTCGCCTTCCTTGGCGTCCTTGATCGCGTCGAAGACCGACGTGTCGACGCGCTTCAGCGCCGAGGTGAGGATGTAGTCGCCGAGGTAGGACTGGTCGGCGTCGACACCGACACCCCAGACGCTCTTGCCCTTGGCCGCGTCGAGCGCACCGAGGCCGCAGCCGCCGGCGACCTGGAAGACGACGACGGAGCCCGCGGCGATCTGGTTGAGCGCGACCTCCTTGCAGAGCGCCTGCTTCTCGAAGTCCTGCGAGTAGCCGTTGAGGGTCTGCACGCCCGGGAACGCCGCCTTCGCGCCGGCCTGGTAGCCGGCGATGTAGCGGTCGACCGGCGGCTGCTTCATGCCGCCGACGGACGAGACGGTGTTGCCGCCGCGGTCCCTGGCGGCGAGGCCGGCGGCATAGCCGGCGAGATAGCCCGCCTCCTGCTCCTTGAAGAGCAGGCCCTCGACGTTCTTCAGGCCCCCCTCGTCGGCATTCGACACGTCAACGATCGCGAAATGACTGTTGGGGAAGTTCTTCGCAACCGCCTTCATCGCGTTGATCTCGGTGAAGCCGACGCCGATGATCAGGTCGTAGTGCTGCCGCGCGAGCGCGGTCAGGTTCGGGATGTAGTCGGCCGGCGAGGCCGCAGTGACGACGCGCGTCTGCACGCCGAGCTCCTTGCCCGCCCGCTGCAGGCCGACGTAGGCGAGGTGGTTGAAGCTGCGGTCGTTGAGGCCGCCGGTGTCGGTGGAGAGGCCGACCTTGAAGGTTCCGCCGCCCTGTGACGTCGTGGTCGCGGTCGTGGTGGTCGTCCCCGAGCCCGACTTGCTCGAGCCGCAGCCGGCGGCGACGGCCGCGATCGCGACGGCGAGCACGGCGAGCGAGATGAGACGCTTCACGGAACCTCCCGGGGTTTTAGACTGCGGGACGAAAACCTATGGGGGATTGTACTTCCCATGCCGTCGTCGCCGTCGCGATGAGCGTGCACGAGGGGCGGCTCGCGACGCTCGTGCGGCGTGTCGAGCGGGAGCCGCGCGAGCCGCTCGAGGCGGCGCTCGGACGGGCGGTCGACGTCCCCTCCCTCGCGCACGTCGAGCAGCTCGAGACGCGCGTGCTGCGCGACGGGACGCTGGCGACGGTCTACCTCGGGCTCGCGCGGCCCGACGTGCTTGCGGGCTCCGACCGGCGCCGCGCCGCCACGCGTTCGACGGCCGACAAGCGCGAGCTCGTCGCCGTGGCGCAGGCGCGGCTGCGCGCGAAGCTCTCGTACACGAACCTCGGCTTCGCGCTCGCGCCGGAGGTGTTCACGATCTCGGAGCTGCGCGACGTGTACCGCGCGGCGCTCGGTCACGATGTGTCTGCCACGAACCTGCAGCGCGTGCTGCTCCGCCGCGGCGCGCTGGAGCGCGTCGAGGGTCGGCGCGCGCCGGGCCGCACGGGCGGTCGCCCCGCCTCCCTCTTCCGCTTCGCCTCGCAGCACCTCGAGGTGACGGACGAGTTCGCGGCGCTCAGGCCCCCGCGCTGACGTCCGCGAGGATCTCGCGCCAGCGGGTGAAGAGGAGCTGATGGGTGTCGTCGACGAGCCGCAGCTCGGCACGCGGCAGGCGCTCGAGATACGCGTCCGCGATCGGCGGCAGGCAGACGCGGTCGCGCTCTCCCCACCAGAGCGTCACCGGCGCCGTCACCTCGCCGAGCTCGAACCCCCACGGGCGCCCGAGGTACGCGAGCTCGCGCGCGAGCCAGAGGCCGCCGTGGCGGAAGGACTCGGCCCGGCCGCGCGCGTACGCCTCGTCCGTGGACGCGTGCCCCGTCGGCGGCGTCGGCTTCCTGCCCCACCGCTCGAGCGAGCGCGTTGCGAGGCGCGGCGAGACGCGGGCGACGCGCATCACCGCGCGCACGTCACGCGCGAGGTGGCGCGTCAGGTCCGGCGGCGGCATCGAGCCGACGAGCGCGACGCGGGTCACCCGCTCCGGCGCGACGGCCGCGAGCGCGAGCGCGTGCGGCCCGCCCGCCGACCAGCCGACGACGCCGAACCGCTCGACCGGGAGCGCGGCGGCGAGCTCCTCCCCCCACGCCCGCAGCGAGGGAAGCCGCCGCGCCGGCCCGCAGCGGTCGACCGCGATCAGGCGCACGCCGAGCCCGGCAGCGATCGAGTCGTCGGGGTGACGCGAGAGCCGCGAGTCGCCCCCACCGTGCAGGTAGACGACCGGCGCCCCCTGCGGGTCGCCGACGTCGTCGAGGCTCAGCGACGCGACACGATCAGCGTCGCGCGCATCCCCAGCTGCCGGTGGTTCGCGACGGAGCACCAGAGTGAGTATCGCCCGGGCGGCAGCTTCAGCGACAGCTCGACCCGCTTCCCGGGTGCGACGACGCCGAGACCCGCGATGTGGCGCGCGCCGCGGCGCTGCAGGCGCAGGTCGTGCGGGTCCTGGCCGAAGTTCGCGAGCTCGATCACCGCCGGCCCCGCCTGCACGTGTAGACGCGAGAGCGTGAACGAGTACTCGCGTGCCACCACCTGCATCTGCGCGGGCGCGGGCGCGGGATTCGACGCGTGCACGAGCGGCGCCAGCAGGACTCCGGCGAGGAGGGCGAGCTTCACTTGACGAGCGTCGGCCGCGCGAACGACTTCGCGTGCGGGAGGATGCGCTCCGCGTCGAAGGAGAGCCACTGCTCGAGCAGGGCCGCGTACACGCCGCGGAAGTCGGAGGTCGCCTTCAGGTTGCCGTCCTCGTCGAGGCCGCCGGCGAGGCCGGGGAACTCGCCGACCTGCGTTCCGGCGGCGTGCGTGCCGATCAGGAAGCCGGTCCCGGCCGCGCCGTGGTCGGTGCCGCCCGACCCGTTCTCCTTCGCGCGGCGGCCGAACTCCGTCCAGACGAGCGTCAGCACGCGGTCGGCAACACCGCGCGCCTCGAGGTCTCGCTGGAACGCGTACAGCGACGCGGCCGTCGTCTGCAGAGCCGGGCCGAGCGCCGAGACCTGCGACGCGTGCGTGTCGTACTCGCCGGTCGCCTCGAGCGCGACGCACCGCAGCGGCAGCCCGGCGGAGATCATCGCGGCGAGCCCCTGCAACCGCTGCGGGAACGAGTCGCCCGTCGGATACGGCACCGCCGGTGCGGGAATCTTGTCGCCCGCGAACGGCGCGAGCTGCTTGCGGAGCGTCGCGGCCTGCGCCGTCACGCTCGCGGCGGTGCGCATCGCCGCATCGTCCCCGCCGACGCGGCCGAGGAGGCCGATCGCGTCGAGCATCCGGTCCTGCACCTCGCCCCACACGCCGGGCGTCCAGAAGTCGTACTCGCCGGGGCCGTCGATCGCCGCGACCGGCACCTTCGCCGTCGCGAGCGCCGGCTGCAGCGACCCCGTCAGCGAGAGCCCCTGCAGCGGGTTGTCCTTCGTGCCCGCGACGTCGAGGTAGCGGCCGAGCCAGCCGGTCAGGAGCCGCGTGTCGGTCGCACCCACCTCCCAGAAGTGGCGCGAGGTGAAATGCGACTGGTCGGGATGGTCGTAACCCACCGCGGGCAGCACGCTCACCTTGCCCTCGCCGTGGAGCTGCGCGAGCGGCGCGAGCGCCGGGTGCCAGGAGAGGGACGCGTCCTCGGCGAACGGCGTGCCGCCGCTGACGGCGAGGTTCGGCCGCAGCTTCCGGTAGAGGGGGTCGGCCTGCGGCGAGAGGAGCGTGAGCGCGTCGGCCCCTCCCTGCAGGAAGACGGTGACGAGGATCGGCTGCTGCGGCGCGCTCGCGGCGGCGGCGATGCCCTCGTCGAAGATCCCGAGCCGGCCCGCGCCGTACACCGTCAGGGCGAGCCCGATCGAGCGCGCGACGAAGCCGCGGCGCGTGAGCCCGGTACCCGCGGGCATCGGCATGCCCGCCTCGATCGCCGGCAGGCCCTGCCCCGCGACCGCACGGAAGAGATCCGCGCGCGTGCACTCGTCGCAGACGACGCGACTGCTCACAGAGTCCCGCTCCGGCGCGGGCGGAGCCCGTGCCTCCGCTCCTTGATGAGCTCCGTCGAGCCTACGCTCATGAGGTCTGCAGGTCGGGGGACACGGCGATCAGCTGGCGGAGCGCGTTCTCGACGAGCACCGGGTACTGCACCTGCTTCCAGCGCTGCGAGCCCGCCTGGCGCAGCGACTCCTTCGCGAACTGGAGCAGCGCCCGGTTCGTCGCATCGGAGAGCTGCGGGTTGCGCCAGAACGCGAGCGCGCGCTTCAGCACCGTCTGTGCGTCGGCCGGCGCCTTGCCCTTCGACGGGTCGAGCCGGCGGTCGTTCAGGAGCTGCGCGACGCCGATCCATCGCCCGCGGAACGTGGCGGTGTCGAGCCAGCGCGTGTCGTCCCAGCCGGCGACGTTCGGTGGGTAGAAGAGCTGCTGCCCGGCGAGCGAGCCGATCCAGGCCCACGCGTCGGTGGTGACGCCGGCGCCGATCCGGCGGAGCAGGCCGGCGGTGTGGACGACCGGCGGCTTCGTCATGCGCGGGCCGGTGTACAGCGCCGGGTGCTTGAGGACGATCTCGAGCACCGGCTTCAGCTCGTGCCCCTGCGTGTATGCCGCCTCGAGCGCGCGTGTCGTCGCCGCGTTCGGCGGCACCGGGATGAAGTAGCCCCACAGCTTCTGCACGAAGAACGACGGGTGCTTCGGGTTGGAGAGGCACAGCCGGCACGCATCGCGCCACGCATAGCGGCCCGAACGGTGGAACACCGTCTTCGTCCCCGGGTCGTGCCGCATCGCGTCGAAGTGGAAGTCGTAGTCGCCGCGGCCGCGGCTCCAGCGGCTCGTCCACCCCGTCAGCGACCGTGCCTGCTCGCGCACGTCGCGCTCGGTGTAGGCGCCGCGGTTCGCGCCGAGCGTGAACAGCTCCATCATCTCGCGCCCGTAGTTCTCGTTCGGCGCGTCCTTCGTGTTCTCGGTGCCGTTCAGCCAGAGCAGCATCGCCGGGTTCGCCGTCACCGAGAGGAGCAGGCGCTCGAACGACCCGAGCCCGTGCTTCCGGAAGAGCTCGTTCTGCTGGAGCATCAGCGTCTGGTCGCCGACGCCGGCATTCGACGTCGCGAACCAGTCGTGCCAGACGAGCGCCATCCGCTCGACGAGCGGCCGCGACGTGCGCACCATGCGGTCGAGCCACCAGCAGTGGTCGTGGCCCCAGCGATCGGCGGGTGCGAGCGGCCGACCCTTCGAGTCGTGCGGCCTCGGGCCGACGAGCTTCTCGACGCCGGGGTTGAGGAGCGAATGGACCGCGCCGTCGAGCCCGAGCTTCGCGAGCGCCTTCGCCTCGCCCGGGCGCGGGCCGAAGCCGGCACGCCAGAGCAGCCGCTCTGCCTGCGGCGCGCCGAACGTGCCCCGGTAGACGGGTGCACCCACGGACGCCGTATCGGCGCGTCCGCGGGCTGCCGCCCATCCCCCGTTAGAGCAGTTTGCGGAGGAGGACGCGGGACTCGCCGCGTCCGTCGTAGTTCTCGTCGACGCGCTCGACCTCGAACCCGAGCGCACGGTGGAAGGCGACCGAGCGCTCGTTCACCGGCGAGGTGACCGCGCGGACGACGCCGCGCGGAGCGACCGAGGCGAAGAACCGCTCGTACAGCTCCCGTCCGAGCCCATCGCCGCGCTTCTCCGGCGCGACGCCGACGAAGTGGATGTAGGCCTCGTCGGGGAACGTCTGCGAACGGAACCCGCAGAGAAAGCCCTCGATGCTCCCGTCCGCCTCGGCCACGAACGAGGTGTCGCGGAAGTGGACGAAGAAGAGCTTCGGGAGCATCGCCGCCATCGACCGCCCGCCCCACCACTCGTCGATCACGCCGATCACCTCGGCGTAGTCGGCAGGCTCGGCGTGGCGGATCACTTCAACGTCGCGAGCACGTCGGCGAGCTCCGGGAACCGCCGCTCGGCGCGCTTCGAGAAGACGAGCTCGCCGTCGGCGAGCACGTCGAACTGGCTGTTCTCGCCCACGTGCATCTCCGCCTCGTGCCCCAGCCCGTTCAGCTCCGCCGCGAGACTCGCGGCGCGTCGGTCATAGCCGCTTCAGACCGGGCAATAGAGGATCTCGATACGCGCCACGACTTCGACTGTACCTCCCGTAGGGTGGCCGGATGCGCCTCCTCGTTCTCGGCGGCACGCAGTTCCTCGGCCGCCACACGGTCGACGCCGCGCTCGCGCGCGGCCACGACGTGACCACGTTCAACCGCGGGCGTACGCGCCCGGAGCTGTTCCCCGACGTCGAGAAGCTGCACGGCGACCGCGAGGGCGACCTTGGCGCGCTCGCCGGCCGTTCCTTCGACGCGGTCGTCGACACGAGTGGCTACGTCCCGCGCGTCGTTCGCGAGACGACCGACGCGCTCGGCGACGTCGGGCACTACACCTTCGTCTCCTCGATCTCCGTCTACGCAGATCTCTCGACGGCGCCGACGGAGAGCTCGGCGGTGCGCGAGCTCGAGGAACCGACGGAGGACTGGCGAGAGGCATACGGCGAGTTGAAGGCCGATTGCGAGGACGTGATCCGCGAGCGGTTTCCCGACGCGTTCGTGGTGCGGCCGGGGCTGATCGTCGGCCCCTGGGACCCGACCGGCCGCTTCACGTACTGGCCCGCGCGGATCGCGGCCGGCGGCCGCGTGCTCGCGCCGGCGCCGCCGGACGCCGACGCCCAGGTGATCGACGCGCGCGACCTCGCCGGCTGGATCGTGCGAGGCGGCGAGGGCGGCCTCGCCGGGACCTACAACGCCGTCGACCGCCCGGTGACGCGGGCGACGCTACTCGAGACCTGCCGCCGCGTCGCGCGGTCGGACGCCGAGCTCGCCTGGGTCGACGGCGAGTTCCTGCTCGCGCAGGACGTCGGCGAGTGGATGGAGCTCCCGCTCTGGCTCGCGAGCCCCGAGTACGCCGGGATGCTCTCGGTCGATCCCTCGCCCGCGTTCGACGCGGGGCTCGAGACACGCCCGCTCGAGGAAACGGTGCACGACACGCTCGCGTGGGTCGAGCGCGGCGAGGCGCCCGCCGAGACGGACGCCGGGCTCGAGCGCGCGAAGGAGCAGCGGGTGCTTGACGCCTGGTTCTCGAAAGAGTAGTTTCGAAAGATCTCTTTCGAAGGCTCGCTCACCGTCTCCGACCCGCGCGCGATGCGGGCGCTCGCGCACCCGACACGGCTCGCGCTGCTCGACCACCTGCACGCGGTCGACCAGGCGACCGCGACCGAGTGCTCGGAATTCGTCGACGAGAGCCCATCGTCGTGCAGCTACCACCTGCGCGCGCTCGCGAAGTGGGGCTTCGTCGAGGAGGGAGGCGGCGGCGCCGGTCGCGAGCGGCCGTGGCGCGCGACGGCAACCCGCATCGAGTTCCCGTCCGACGGCCACGAGGCGACCGTGCTCAGAGACGAGCTCGTCGCGCGGCAGCAGCAGCGCGTGCGCGACTCGCTCCGGAACGAGCACGAGCTCCCGGCCGCATGGCGGCGGGCGGCGCAGACGTCCGCGGCGACGCTCGAGCTGACCGCGCGCGAGCTGGAGGAGCTCGGCGAGCGATTCGAGTCGCTCCTCGACGAGTTCCGCGGGCGTCAGCACCGGCGCGGCACGCGGCGGGTCGCCGTCTCGTTCGGCGCAGTCGCAGACAGATGAGGATGCTGCGCGACCGTCGCCTCGCCGCGCTGCTCGCGGCCGAGGTGGTCTCGTCGACCGGCACCCAGATGACGTGGGTCGCGATCCCGTGGTTCGTACTGCGCGCGACCGGGTCGCCGCAGCGGATGACGTGGGTGATCATCGCTGAGGTCCTCCCCGTCGCGCTGCTCGGCTTCTGGGGCGGCGCGATCGCGGCACGCGTCGGGACGAGGCGCACCATGCTCGTCTGCGACCTCGCACGGGCGCCGCTTTTCGCCTCGATCCCGGCGCTGCACGCGCTCGGGCTCCTGCCGTTCCCCGCGCTGCTCGCAATCGTCGCAGCGAGCGGTGTCTTCCTGGCGCCGTACTTCTCGGTGCAGCGCTCGGTCGTACCGGAGCTCGTCGGGGAGGAGCAGACGACCGTCGCGCAGGCGACCGCGCTCTTCCAGGCGGCGAACCGACTGACGATCTTCGTCGGCCCACCGCTCGCGGGCGTGCTGATCTCGCTGATCGGAGCCTCGCCCGTCCTCTACGTCGATGCTGCGTCGTATCTTCTGTCGTTCCTGCTGCTCGCGCTCTTCGTCCACCCGCCGCAGGTCGAGACGGAGGAGCGGCCGAGCGTGCTCGCGGGCGTCCGGTTCCTCCTGCGCGACCGCCTCCTGCGCGTCTGGACGCCGGCGTTCACGCTCATCGACGTCTGCTGGATGCTGCTGTTCGCATCGCTGCCCGTACTGGTCGTCTCGCACTACCACGCGAACCCGCGCATCCTCGGCTGGCTGTTCGGCGCCCTCGGCGGCGGTGCGCTCGTCGGCGCCTTCGTCTCGATGTGGACGGTCCGCCGCTTCGACGACCCGCTCGCCCTCGGCACCGTCGCCTTCGCGCTCCAGATCGCGTCGCTCTGGATCCTGACGGTGCCGGCGCCGTGGCCCGTGCCGTTCGCCGCGATGGCGCTCGCCGGCTTCGCGATGTCGAACGTGAACGCGCCGATCCAGACGCTGACGATGCTGCGCATGCCGAAGGAGGTGCGAACACAGGGAGTCGCCGCCTTCGGCGTCTTCCAGTGCATCGCCTCGCCGGTGGGCCTGCTGCTCGCCGGCTGGGCGCTCTCGCGCTACGACCCCCGCTCGGTGCTCGTCGTCGTGCTCGGCGCGAAGACGATCGCCGTCGTCGCGTTCGCGGCGGCCGCAATCGCAGAGCGGTCGTCGCTCCGCGCTGCGACCGTAGACTCGGCTCTGTGAAGCGGCTCGAGGGAAGGCACGTCCTCGTCACCGGGGCGGGCAGGGGCATCGGACGCGCGATCGCCGAACGGGTCGCCGCGGAGGGTGCACGGCTGACACTGCTCGACCGCGACGCGACCGGCCTGAATGACGTCGTCGCGGGAGCGGCGACGCGCGTCGTCGACATCCGCGATCGCGACGCCGTCCTCGCGGCGTTCACGGAGCCGCTCGACGCGCTCGTCGCGAATGCGGGCATCGGCGGCGCGAACGACCCCGGCGACGAAGACCGCTTCGACGAGATCGTCGGCACGAACCTCTACGGCACCTACTGGTGCGCCCGCGCGGCCGAGCCGCTGCTCGCCGACGGCGGCCGCATCGTCGTCACGTCGTCGATCCTCGCGCGGATCGGCGTCGCCCGCTACACCGGCTACTGCGCGTCGAAGGCGGGGCTGCTCGGGCTGGTGCGCTCGCTCGCGGCCGAGCTCGCGCCGCGGCGGATCCAGGTGAACGCGGTCTGCCCGGGCTGGGTGAACACGGACATGACGCGGCTGGGGTTGTCGCTGTGGGAGGGCCTGACCGAGGCCGAGGCGTGGGAGATCGCGAAGCAGGAGGTGCCGCTCGCGCGGATGAGCGAGCCGGAGGAGATCGCCGGCACGGTCGCCTGGCTCCTCTCGGACGACGCGCTCGGCGTCACCGGGCAGGCGATCGACCACAACAACGGCGCCTTCATGATCTAGACGCTCCGTCCGACGCGGGTCCTATGGTTCCGCGCATGCTCGAGCGCGACTACCTCCGCCGCGGGACCCTGGAGTTCGTCGGGGTCTTCGCCCTCATCTTCGTCGCCGCAGGCGGCGCCGCCTATGCCCGCTCCCCGATCGACCTCGCCTTCGCGAACGGGCTCGTGATCGCCGTCATGGTCTGTGCCGCAGGCCCGATCTCGGGGGGCCACATCAACCCCGCGGTCACGCTGGGCTTTCTCGTCACGCGCCGGATCACGGCGGCGCTCGCGGTCGTCTACTTCGTCGCGCAGTTCGGCGGCGCGATCCTCGCGGCGCTGCTCCTCAAGTGGGTGCTGCCGCAGGGCGTCGAGGACGGCGCGAAGCTCGGCGTCCCCGCGCTCGGCTCCGGCATCGGCTCGGGTCAGGCGGTCGTGATCGAGGCCGTGCTCACGTTCTTCCTCGTCTGGGTCGTCTTCGCGACGGCCGTCGACCCGCGCGGCACGTTCAAGCAGATCGCCGGGCTCGCGATCGGGTTCGTGATCGCGTTCGACGTCCTGATGGCGTACGGCCTCACGGGCGGGGCGATGAACCCGGCGCGCGCCTTCGGGCCGCAGCTCGCGGGGAACCACTGGGAGCACGGCTGGATCTGGTACGTCGGCCCGTTCGCAGGCGGCGTCATCGCGGCGTCGCTGTACGAGCTGCTGTACCTGCGCCCGACGAGGCCGGGGCCCGTCGGCGCGCCCGGGTCGGGCATCGATGAGCCCCGCGTCGGCGACGCCGCAGCCTCGTAGGCGCTGCGCCCGGCCTTCCGCTAGGTTCCTCGTCGATGCTCGCGGACGCCCAGTTCGTCGTCGCCGCGCTCGAGACGAGCCACAAGATCGGCCTCGCCGCCGTCGCGATCGCGTTCATTGCGTTCGCGCTCGTCTCGTCGTTCGTCCTCCCGCGCCGGAGCCCGAACTTCCCGGGGAAGCACATGGGTCTGTACGTCACGGTGTGCGTCCTCTTCTTCGTCGGAATGCTCGCGGCCGTGCTCGTGCTCGGGAAGGAGCGGTCGGAGGCAAGCGAGTCGCCGGCGCACACGGCGACGGTGAGCAAGCCGCTGCCGAGCCAGACGACCGCGGCGCCGACCACGACCGAATCAGGAGGCGCCGGTGGTGCGACGAAGGGTGACGCGACCGCCGGCAAGGCGGTCTTCGCGAGCGCCGGTTGCAGCGGCTGCCACACGCTGAAGGCGGCGAACGCGAGCGGCAAGGTCGGCCCCGACCTCGACCAGCTGAAGCCCGCCGAGGACACGGTCGTCCACCAGGTCGAGAACGGCGGCGGCGCGATGCCTGCCTTCAAGGGGCAGCTGTCGGCGAAGCAGATCCAGGACGTCGCCGCGTTCGTCTACGCGTCCACCCACTCCTAGCGCACGCGGCCCCGAAAAGACGAAACCCGCCCGGGGGAGGGGCGGGAATCGCCGCAGTTCACGTCAGTCCGCCGGACAGTGTCAGGGGGGAGCCGGCACGGGCATCCTCGTCGATCGTCTCGGCTCCGCGCATCAACCAGAAGGGTGATTTGCGCCGGAGCGGAGAAGGAGGGATTCGAACCCTCGAGGCAGGGATTTCCCCACCTAACGCCTTAGCAGGGCGCCGCCTTCAGCCACTCGGCCACTTCTCCGGGCGCGCGCATCGTACCGCAGTGCCCCGGACGCGAAAGCCCGCGCGAAGGCGGGCTTTCGGCGAGGCGGAGGGAGAGGGATTTGAACCCTCGACGCACCTTTCGGCACGTACGCGATTTCCAGTCGCGCTCCTTAGACCGCTCGGACACCCCTCCGAGCGGAGGCCATCCTAGCCTTCGCCGCTTCGCGTCCCCATCGGCTCGACGGACGCGTTCGCGGGCACGTGCTGCACGGCGACGGTTCCCTCGACGTAGTGCTGCGCAGCGGGCCACGGCGCGAGCACGAGCACGAGCATCGAGTCCTCGAGCGCTCGGACCGCGTGTCGCTCGCCCGGATCGAAGGTGACGACGGAGCCGCCACCGCACTCCACCGACTCGCCGCTCGCCTCGACGGACACGCGTCCATGGTGGACGTGCACGACCGCCCGCTCCCGGACGTGGTGCTCGCCCATCGCCTCGCCGGCGGCGAGCTCGATCACCACGACGCGGCACTCGGGCGCGCTGAAGAGCACGCGCGGGATCTGTCCGTCGCGCCGCGGCACGCGCGGAGCATCCGACCCCGGCTCGCGCGGCGTCTGCTTCTCGGTCGACGGAGGCAGCGAGCTCAGGTCCCAGCGCTTCACGGCCGGGAAGGCTAACGACTCGCACGCGCACAGGTGTCTGACACCAGTGGTGTCAGACACCTCGGACGATACGGAGGGGGAGGGATTTGAACCCTCGATCCGCCTTGCGACGGATAACGGTTTTCGAGACCGCCGCATTCGACCGCTCTGCCACCCCTCCGAGCGGGCGCAGTGTAGCCGTCGCTCAGTCGTGGATCCGCGCGATCACGTCCTCACGCTTGAGGACGCGGACGCGGTGCGACGAGCGCGCGAGCCGAACCTCGTAGCCGGCGTCACGCGCGAAGAGCACCTTGTCGCCCGGCTCCAGGACGGTCACGTCGGCGCCGACCGCAGCGACGATGCCGGTCCGCACGTGCGTCGCCTCGTTGGCCGGAACGATCAGCCCGCTCGGGAGCTCCGACTCGTCGAGGGGCTCGACGATGAGGTAGTCGTCGAGCGGCTCGAGCGTGACTCCCGCGATCGGATGGCCCTCCAACACGCCTCCACGATACTCCTGCCATCGAAGTCTCGAACCCCGACAAGGTCTACTTCCCGGCGCGCGGGCTGAGCAAGCGCGATCTCGTCGCGTACTACGCGGGCATCGCGGACGCCGTCCTCCCCCACCTCCGGCGCCGGCCGTTCCACATGAAGCGGTACCCGAACGGCGTCGACGGCGAGTTCTTCCACCAGAAGCGGGTGCCGGCGAAGCATCCCGACTTCGTCGACGAGGTGTTCGTGCGCTTCCCCAGCGGGCACTCGACGGTCTTCGCGATCGTCGACAACGTCGAGGCGCTCGCGTGGGTGGCGAATCTCGGCTGCATCGAGTTGCACACGTGGGCGTCTCGCGTGCCGGAGATCGAACGGCCCGACTACCTGTTGATCGACCTCGACCCGACGACCGACGGCCAGTGGCCGTTCGTTCGCGAGATCGCGCTCGTCGTTCGCGAGGTGATGGACGAGCTCGAGCTACGGTCGTACCCGAAGACGTCCGGCTCGACGGGGCTGCACGTGCTGGCGCCGATCCGGCCCGAGCTTGCGTTCCCGGAGGTGCGGCGGTTCGCGAAGGCGCTCGCGCAGGAGGTGGAGCGTCGCATCGACGATCAGGCGGTCGCGACGACGACGTGGCGCGTCGCCGAGCGAGTCGGCGTGTTCGTCGACTACGGGCAGAACGCGCGCGACCGCACGATCGCCTCCGCCTACTCGGTGCGGCCGACTCCCGACGCGCGCGTCTCGGCGCCGCTCCGCTGGGACGAGGTGCCGGCCGTGGAGGCCGGGTCGTTCACCATCGAGACGATGCCGGCGCGGCTCGCGACCGCCGGCGACCCGATGCGCGGGATGTGGCGAAACCCGCCCTCCCTCCGCCGCCGCTTCGCGGCGTTGGGGCTCGATTCCCCATCGGATGCATAAGCGGTCCTTACATGGTTCTCAAACGGTCCTCGTATCGTGTCCCGATGCGGCGTCTCGTCCTGCTCGGTGCCCTCGTGGCGGCACTGGGCCTCACCGCGGCGGCCAGCGCGTCGCCGTACGTCCGGTACGGCGTGCAGGACGACGCGTGGCTCGAGTACGGGCCGGGGACGCTCGACGACCGGCTCGACCAGCTCGAGGCGTTCGGCGTCGACATCGTGCGCGTGAACGTCAGCTGGCGGCTGACCGAGCCGCGGGCCGGCGTGTACGACTGGACGCGCACAGATGCGCTGCTCGACGGGTTGCGCTCCCGCAGGATCGCGCCGCTCGTCACGCTCTACGGGACACCGCCCTATGCGAACGGCGGCCTGCCGGAGAACTGGGCTCCGCGGTCGACGACGAGCTTCGCCGCCTTCGCGCGGCGGATCGCTGCGCGCTACCCCTACGTGCGGCTCTGGGCGATCTGGAACGAGCCCAACCAGCGGCGCTGGCTGCGGCCGACGACTCCTGCGACCTACGTCAAGAAGCTGCTCAATCCGGCGTACGCGGCCATTCACGCCGTCAGCCCGGGCTCGCAGGTTGCGGGCGGCGTGACGGCGCCCCGCGGCTCGACGGGCGGCGTCTCCCCCGTCGACTGGATCGCGGGCATGGCGAAGGCACGGGCGCGCCTCGACGCCTATGCGCACAACCCCTACCCGCTGCGCCGCGGCGAGACGCCGACGAGCGGCGGGTGCGACCACTGCGAGACGATCACCATGGCGACCCTGCCGCGGCTGCTGACGCACGTGCAGAAGGCGTTCGGCACGCGCACCCGGATCTGGCTGACCGAGTACGGCTACCAGACAAACCCGCCCGACCGGTACCTCGGCGTCTCCTACTCTGCGCAGGCGCGGTACCTGAGCGAGGCGTCCCTGCGGAGCTACGAGACACCGCGTGTCGACATGCTCATCCACTACCTCGTGCAGGACGAGCCGGACCCTGCGCGCTGGCAGAGCGGCGTCTACACGGCCTCGGGGCTCCCCAAGCCCGCGCTCCAGGCGCTCCGCTTCCCGCTCGCTCAGCAGTCGCGCATCGGGCGCCGCACGACGCTGTGGGGCCAGGTTCGTCCCGGCGGCACTGCGACGTATCGGCTCCTCCGTTACGACCGGGCGAGCGGGCGCTGGGTGCGTGTGGGCAAGGACCGCCGCACGACCGCGCGTGGTTACCTTCGCCGCGTCGTCAACGCCGCTCCCGGCACGCGCTATCGGATCTGGATCCCGGCCGAGCGCACCTACAGCGCGATCGTCACTGTCAAGTCGGCTTGACAGCAACCTCCTGTCAAGCTAACTTGACAGGAGATGCGAAACGACATCCGCGTGCTGCGAGAACGGCGAGCGCTGTCGCAGGGCGAGCTCGCGAAGTCGGTGGGCGTCTCCCGCCAGACGATCAACTCGATCGAAACCGGGAAGTACGTGCCGTCACTTCCGCTCGCATTGCAGCTCGCGTCGTTCTTCGGCACCGCAGTGGAGGAGATGTTCCATGCAGATGACTAGGTCGAAGTGGTTCCTGCCCGCGTTCGCGGTGGCGCTCGGGGCGGCGATGTTCGCGGCGGAGCTCGCCGGCGGCAGCCTTGCCGGCGCACTGGGAACCTTCGGTGTCATGCTCGCCTTCGCGCTCCTCGTCCTCCTCGGCGGGCGCAGCGAGACGGTCCGCGGCCTGCGCGGCGACGGGCGCGACGAGCGCTTCCGGCAGCTCGACGTCAACGCCACGGCTTTCGCCGGCCTCGCGGTGATCGTGGCGATCATCGTCGCGTTCCTCGTCGAGGTGGCGCGCGGCCACGATGGTCAGCCGTACAGCTGGCTCGGCGCCGTCGGCGGTCTCGCCTACATCGCCGCGGTGGTGGTGCTCCGCCTGCGCGGCTGAGCCGGCACGGTCCCGGCACGAACCTGTGCGCGATTCGTGATGGTGGCAGCCGTCGTACAGTGCGCGCTACACCCCGGCCACGGGCGACGAGGGCACGGTGGGAGTGGCCACGGCGGATTCGGAGACTTGCGCGCGCGCAGCGGCTGCTCGAAGCTGCCACCGTGCAGATGCTGTACGGCGGGCCGGTGCGGGTCTACGAGCTCTCGATGCTCCGGAGCTTCCGCATGCGCGCGGGCCTGTCGCAGCAGGAGCTCGCGGACGCCGTCAGCGCCTCCCGCACCACCGTCTCGAGGCTCGAGCTCGGGCGCGCCATCCCCTCCGTCACGCTCGCACTCGCCCTCGCGCGGTCACTCGGGGTCACCGTCGAGGAGCTCTTCGCCCCGGACCTGTGCTAGTACGCCCGTCCGTAAGTTTGGTCGGTTATCCGGCGAGTGGCTCGTCGTTCGTGGCAAGGACACAGGGCGCCCCGGTAGCCGAAGCTACCGGGGCAACCGAGGACGCGGCCACGGGCGGCGAGACGCCGCCGGGAACCGGCCTGAACTTGCGGACGGGTGTGCTAGCTGCTCAGCCGTCGAACAGCTCCTCGACGCCGGCGGCGTCCGGGTCGCGCGGCGGGCGCAGCTCGCGCCAGGTGCAGTCGCGTGGATCCTTGTCCTCCCGCCACCGCAGGAGCTTCGTGCCGTGGCGGAAGCGGTGACCCTGCACCTTGTCGTACCGCACCTCGACGACGAGCTCGGGCCGCACGCCGACCTCTTCCAGCTCGCCTGTCCCCCAGCGGTTCGGCTCCGAGAAGCGTCGGTCGGACGCCTCGTCGACGAGCGGCAGCACGCGGCGCGCGACATCCGCCTGCGACCGCGCCGCAACCGCCGCCGAGCCGACGTAGTCGAGCCCGCCGTCGTCCCGGAACAGCCCGAGCAGGAGCGTCGCGACGGCAGAGCGGTCACCCTTCCAGCGAAAGCCGATGACGACGCAGTCCGCCGACTTGTGCTCCTTCACCTTCGCCATCCCGTCGCGCGAGCCCGGCAGGTACGGCGACGCGAGCCGCTTCGCGACGACGCCGTCGAGGCCGAGAGCCTCGAAGCGGTCGAGCCACCCGCGTGCGTCGTCGAGCGAACGCGTCGCCGGCGAGACGCGAAAGCCCGAGAGCGCCTCCACCCGCGTGCGCCGCTCCTCGAGCGGCTCCTGCCAGACGGCCTTACCGTTCCACACGAGCACGTCGAAGACGACGTACTCGGCCGGGATCTCGCCCGACAGCCTGCGGATGCGCGACTCGGCGGGATGGAGCCGCATCTGCATCGCGTCGAAGTCGAGCGCCCCGTCGCGCGCGATCACGATCTCGCCGTCGAGCGCGGAGCGCGGCGGCAACAGCTCCCCGAGAGGGCGCAGCTCCGGGAAGTACCGGAGCAGCGGCCGCTCCTTGCGCGACCAGAGCGCCAGCTCGCCGCCCGCGTTCTCGAGCACGCCGCGGAAACCGTCCCACTTCGGCTCGTACTGCCAGCCGTCGTCCTCGGGCAGCTCCCGGACGAGCTCGGCCTCCATCGGCGGGAACGGGACGATGCCGTGGAGGAGGGTCTGTCCGACACCCACTTGACCATCCTGGCAGACTTCCCACACTTTCCTGACCGCGAATCCCGCCGAAGCCTTGTCAGAGCAGCGGGAACCGGACGACGAGCGTCGAACGACCCATGCACGTGAACTCTCTCCCCCAGCGTCGCAACCATCCGAACGTCGGGCTCGTGCTCTGCATCCTCTGGTGCGCCGGCGTCTGGTTGGCAGCGCTGTATTTCACCGGCGTCCTCTCCTGACGCCAGGTTTGCCGCCGCCGCGCGGCGGAAGCTTAGAGGCATGCCCGAGCTCGACGGCACCTGGGACGTGCAACGAACCGGTGGTCTGCTACCGCCGCTCAGCGGCGTCGAGAAGCGGATCGCGGGACGCCGCGGGGAGACGCGAATCCGCGGCGTCGCGGGCGTGCCGTTCGACGTCGTGGGTCTCGAGCTGCGCTACCGCGCGCCGTTCGCCGGGTTCGTCGACGTGCTGACGCCGGCCGCCGACGGCTTTCGCGGCCGTGCGACCGCGTTCGGCCGCACGTTCGGGCACTTCGAGCTGATCGCAAAGCCGGGAGGGACGATGAGCACCGTCAACGAGGAACTGGTCAAGCACATCGACGAGGCGCACGCAATGGAGCAGAACGTGCTCCGGATGCTCGACGGGATGATCTCGACGACCGACGACGCGGAGATCCTGCGCGAGCTCGAGCACCACAGGGTCGAGACCGAGGGTCACGCAGAGAAGATGAAGGCCCGCCTCGCCGCGCACGGCGCAACGCCGTCGATGGTGAAGCAGGCGGGCGGCATCCTCGGCGCTCTCGCGAAGATGCCGCTCGACATGGTGCGCGGCGAGAAGGCAGGCCGAAACGCGCGCGACGGCTACGCGACCGAGCACATGGAGATCGCGAGCTACGAGCTCCTGAAGCGAATCGCACGCCGCGCCGCCGACGAGGAGACCGCGGCCGCGTGCGACGAGATCATCGCGCAGGAGCGCGCGTTCGCCGAGACGATCGCCGCGAACTGGGATCGCTTCGCCGAGCTGTCGCTGCGAGAAAGCGGCGTCGCGGCATCACGGCCGTAGGCGTCAGTTCAGCCAGGGCGCCAGGAAGCCGGCGATCTCCCGCGAGCTCCGCGGCGACTCGAGCCGCGCGCTGACGGACTTCCCCTCGATCACGACCAGCGTCGGCGTGAGCGCGACCCCGAAGCGCTCGAGCAGGTCCGGCCGCTCCTCCTGCGCGACGGAGTAGTAGGCGAACGTCTCGTGGTTCTGCCGTCGCTGGAGCACCTGCGCGAGGTAGGCGTCGACGCGACGACACCGGCCGGACACCCGGGAGTGGAAGTACACGAGCCGCGGCTTCTGGATCAAATCGCGTCCCGATGTTTCCTTCATCTGGCCGGTGTTCATCCCCGATTCGAGGGACGTCGAAACGCGCGGGTAGGGTTCGCGCGGTGAGGCGGGTCGCGATCACGGGCATCGGCGCGGTCACGCCGCTCGGGCTCGACGCCGCGTCGACGTGGCGCGCCGCGCTCGCCGGTGAGAGCGGCATCGGCTGGATCAGCACCTTCGAGACCGACGGGCTGCCGGTGCGAATCGCGGGCGAGGTGAAGGGCTTCGATGCGACGCAGGTGGTTTCTGCCAAGGAGGCGCGCAAGCTCGAGCGGAACGTCCTGCTCGGCGTGGCCGCGGCGCGGGAGGCACTCGCCGACGCCGACCTCGGCGCCCTCGACCCGTCACGCATCGGGATCGTGTTCGGCTCCGCGATCGGCGGCGTGCCGGGGATCCTCGAGCAGCACGACACGCTGCGCGAGCGCGGGCCGGACCGCGTGTCGCCGAACTTCCTGCCGAACGTGCTCGTCGACTCGACGTCGGGGCAGCTCGCGATCTCGCTCGGGATCACCGGCCCCAACTACGCCGTCGTCTCTGCCTGTGCGACCGGCTCGCACGCGGTCGGCGAGGCGGCCGAGATGATCAAGCGGGGCGCCGCCGACGCCGTGCTCGCGGGCGGCACGGAGGCGTGCCTCGTGCCGCTCATCCTCGCCGGGTTCACGGCGATGCGCGGGCTCGCGGTGGAGGACGAGCACCCACCCCACGCGTCCCGGCCGTTCGACCTGACACGCGCGGGGTTCGTGATGGCCGAGGGCGCCGGCGCACTCCTGCTCGAGGACTGGGACCGCGCCGAGGCGCGCGGCGCCGATATCTACGCCGAGGTGCTCGGCTACGGCGCCTCGAACGACGCTCACCACATGGCACAGCCCGAGCCGGAGGCCACCGGGGTTGCGGCGATGATGCGCGGCGCGCTCGCGCGCGCCGGTGTCGAGCCGGAGCGTGTCGGCTACATCAACGCACACGGGACGTCGACGCCGCTCGGCGACACGGCCGAGACGAAGGCGATCAAGGACGTCTTCGGTGAGCACGCGTACCGGCTCGCCGTCTCCTCGACGAAGTCGATGACCGGCCACACCTTCGGAGCGGCGGGCGCGATCGAAGCGATCTTCTCCGCGCTCGCGCTCCACGACGGCGTGCTGCCGCCGACGATCAACTACCGCGAGCCGGACCCCGACTGCGACCTCGACTACGTGCCGAACGAGTCACGCCGCGCGCAGGTCGACGTCGCGATCTCGAACGCCATGGGCCTCGGCGGCCACAACGGCTGTGTGCTGCTCGGCCGCGCAGCGTGAAGGTCACCCTCGTCCGGCACGCGACGCTCCTGCTCGAGACGAGCGTCGGCCGGATCCTCGTCGATCCGATGCTGCGCCCCGCCGGCTCGTCGCCGCCGATCGAGAACACGCCGAACCCACGGCCGAACCCGCTCGTCGAGCTTCCGCTCGCCGCCGAAGAGGTCATCGACGGCGTCGATCTGTGCATCGTGACGCACCTCCACCGCGACCACTTCGACGACCTCGTCCCGCTCGACGTGCCGATCCTCACGCAGCCCGAGAGCGCGGACGAGCTGCGTGCCCGCGGCCACACCAACGTCACCACCGAGCATCCTAAGATCGCGATGACGCGCGGCCGCCACGGAAGGGGCGAGATCAGCCGCGCGATGGGAGCGGTCTCCGGGTGGGTCGTCGACGACGTCTACATCGCCGGCGACACGATCCTCTGCGACGAGGTGCACGAGGCGATCGAGCGGCACGCGCCTCGGGTGAAGATCGTGAACGGCGGCGGTGCGCGCTTCCTGCAGGGCGAGCCGATCGTGATGACGGCCGCGGAGGTCGCGCAGCTCGCGGGGACGGTCGTCGTCGTCCACCTCGAGGCGATCAACCACTGCCTCGAGCCGCGCTCCGCGTACAGGGGCGCGATCGTGCCGTCAGACGGCGAAGTGCTCGACCTGTAGCTCCCCGATCGAGCCGAGGACGACGTCCGCGAGCGCCATCGCCTCCTCGTCGGGCGGGAAGTGCGGGTTCGGGACGGCGACGACGCGCATGCCCGCGGCTTTCGCCGACCGGATGCCGTTGTGGGAGTCCTCGACGGCGCCGCAGCTCGCCGCCTCCACGCCCAGCCGCCGGGCCGCCTCGAGGTAGACGTCGGGCGCCGGCTTCCCGCGCGGCACCTCCTGAGACGAGACCGCCACGCGGAACACTTCGCCGAGCCCGGACGCGCGCACGACGACCTCGATCAGCTCCGGGTTCGACGACGAGGCGATCCCGAGCGGCCAGCGGGCCGCGACCCGGCGCACGGCGTCGACGGACCCCGCGATCAGCGGCGGTTCCTCGCCGTAGCGCTCGAGCATCCGCTCGACCACCGCCGCGTTGATCTCCTCCGGCGTTCCGGGCACGCGCAGCGTCTCGGCCATGTACGAAGACCACTCGAGCGAGCTCATGCCCATCATGTCGCGCGTCGCCGTCTCCGGGTAGACGCCGCCGGTCTCCTTCGCGTACGCCTCGCGCACCTCGTCCCAGACCTGCTCCGAGTCGACGATCACCCCGTCGAGATCGAAAACGACGGCCAGGCAACTCACAGGGCGTGGTACTCGCGGTACGCGTAGACGAGCGTCGTCGGCGCGAGGCCTTCCTCGACCGACTCGACGTGCCCCACGAAGAACGTGTGGTCGCCGGTGACGACCATCTCGACCGTGCGCGCAGTCACCCAGCCCGCCGCGCCGACGATCAGGCGCGGATCGTCGTCCCTCGTCTCGACGCCGTCCCACAGCACGAGAGGCGGCACGCCGCTCCGGGCGAACCGCTGCGCGAGCTCCTCCTGCCCGCCCGCGAGCACGGAGATCGCCCACGTGTCTGCGCTCCGCAGCAGCTCGTGGATCGACGCCGACTGTGCCACCGACATCCCGACGAGCGGGGGCTCGAGCGAGAGCGAGACGAGCGACGAGATCGTCCGGCCGTGCCGGATCCCGTCGACCTCCGCGATCACGATCGAAACGCCGGCCGGCCAGCGCCGGAAGAGGGCCCGCTGCTCGTCCCCGCGCTCTGCCGTCACGGGGGCGAGCCTATCCGGCTTCGTCAGTTCGCCCGGCACTGGCGGTCGCCGAGCTGAGCGATCGCGTCGTTCGCGACCAGGTCGGCGGCCTTGTCGTACGCGCCGGGCGCGAGGCCCTCCCACATCACGTCCGGCGTGACGCCCGGGCCCTCGACGGTGGCGCGGTACCTGGCGCCCTTCCCCGCGGGGTGGCCGCCGTGGGGATTGACGCTGTAGCAGAAGACACCCGTGCCGGTGTGGGTGAGGAAGCTGTTCTCGCGCTTCCAGCCGTTGCCGTACGCGGAGTCGAAGGTGTCGACGTAGATGTTGCGCCCGAACGAGTCGAGCGGGTTTCCGCCTGACGTCGCCTTGAAACCGTAGACGGGGCTGCCGTCGTAGGTGAAGGTGCCGAAGAGGTGATCCCACTGGTGCCACGCCCAGTCGGTCGATACCTGAAGCACCGGCAGGTCGCCCGTCCAGTGCGAGAGCCGGAGCTCCCACACCGCCTGCGTGGCCGACGGCGCGAGGCCGTAGTTCGGCAGCATCCGCTGCCACGACTGCAGCGCCCAGTGAGAGCCGTCCGGCGCCGTGCACGCCGTCACGTACCACGCGAGCTTCGGGCCGGTGTACGCGCCGCAAGCGTTCTTGAACGTCTTCCAGTAGGTCGTGTGGTACTTGCCCCAGCCGCCGGCGTAGTCGAGCTTGAGAACCAGCTGCGGGCGTGACCGCGTCGGTGCGATCGCGTTCACCGCTCCCCAGGCCAGCACGTGCTTGGCCGTGCCGTGCACGGTGTACGTGACGAGCGCCTCGCCCTTCGCGTTCACCTCGAGCTTGATGCCCTTGGCGTTGCGGTCGACGAGCTGCGACGCGCTCGCGCTCGAAGCGAGGACGGCGGCGAGGACGACGGCGAGCAGGTAAGGAAGACGGGACAAGCGGGAAACCTCCGAGGCACGCAGTTGACGGTCGACCGCAGTGTCGGCAGCCACCCGGGAGGATTCGTCCCCCGTCCGAGTGAGCGTGGAGGCGTTACGGTTTCGCGCCTGTGAGCCGCCGCGAAACGATCGAGCTCGGCGTCACCCTCGCGATCCTGGCGGCCGCCGCCGTCTGTCACTTCGCGCCCGCCGGCCACGTGGTGACCTTCGTCGTCGCCGCGGTCGCTCTCGCCGCGCTGGCACGCGTAGTCGGCACGGCGACCGACCAGCTCGGGTCGCGCCTCGGCTCCGGCGGCGCCGGCGTCGTGCAGTCGGCACTCGGGAACCTGCCCGAGCTCTTCATCGCGATCTTCGCGCTCCGCCAGGGCCTGACGGGCGTCGTGCAGGCGGCGCTCGTAGGCTCGATCCTCGCCAACAGCGTGCTGGTGCTCGGCCTCGCGTTCATCGTCGGCGGGCTCAGGAACGGCCCGCAGCGCTTCGACTCGTCGCGGGCGCGCATGATCTCGACGCTGACCCTGCTCGCCGCGGCGACGATGGCGCTCCCGTCGCTTGCGCACTCGTTCCACACACCCGCCGAGGCACACGGTCACGCGCTCTCGCTCATCTGCGCGGGCGTGCTGCTCGCGGTGTTCCTGCTGACGCTGCCGAGCTTCCTCGCCGGCGCCGTCGGCGAGCAGCACGAGCCCGCACGCTGGACCGTCTTGACGACGGCGGCCGTCCTCGCCGGGGCCGGCACGGGAGCGGCATTCGCGTCGGACTGGTTCGTGAGCGCACTGACACCGGCGATCCAGACGCTGCACATGAGCGAGGACTTCGCCGGTCTCGTCGTGGTCGCGATCGCCGGGAACGCCGTCGAGAACGTTGTCGGCGTGCAGCTCGCCGCGCGCAACCGTCCGGACTTCGCGATCTCCGTGATCGTCAACTCGTCGCTGCAGATCGCACTCGCGCTGACACCGGTACTCGTCTTCATCTCGCTCTTCTTCGGGACGCATCTGACGCTCGTCTTTCCCACGCTCCTCGCGCTCGTGCTCGTCATCTCGGCCGTGCTCGGCGCACTCGTCGTGAACGACGGCGAGTCGACGTGGCAGGAAGGGGTCGTTCTGGTCGGCTTCTACGTCGTGATCGCGGCGAGCTTCTGGTGGGGCACGTAACCGCTACGCCGCGATCCTCGCCACGCGTGCCTCCGTCAGCCGTACGAGGTCCTGCGGCGCCAGCTCGATCTGGAGGCCGCGCCTGCCCGCGCTGACGAGGATCGTCTCCCACTCGAGCGCCGACTCGTCGACCGCCGTCGGCAGGCGCTTCCGCTGGCCGAGCGGGCTGACACCGCCGACGACGTAGCCCGTCGCCCGCTCCGCCTGTGCTCGCTCGGCGAGCGTCGTTCGCTTGCCGGCGGCGCGGAGGTCGAGCTGTCGGTCGGCGGGGACGACGAAGACGGTCAGCGTCCCGTCGACCGAGGCGACGAGCGTCTTGAAGAGCTGCCCGGCGGGCCGGCCGAGCGCGGCCGCGACCGCGAGCGCGTAGTCGCGGTCCGCCACCTCGACACCCTCGTACTCGTGCAGCCGGTACTCGATCCCGGCGCGCTTCGCCGCCTCGACGGCCGGCGTCATTCCGCCAGTTCTTCTGCCAGCAGCGCGAGCGAGAACAGCCGCCACGTGAGGTCGACGTCGCCGGCGAGGAAGAGCGCGGCCTCGCGTGCCATCGGTAGCTCCCGCACGCGCAGGACGAGCGCGTCGACGGCCCGCGCCAGCTGCTCGCGGCGCTCCTCGGTGTAGAGATCGGCGGCGAGCGCCTTGACGGCGCGGTCGTCGATCCCGAGCTCCCGGTGCGGGTCGCCGCCCGCAGCGACGAGCAGGAGCGCGCGGCGGCGCGCCGCGTTCACCTCCGCCTCCTCGAGCTCGACCCCCTGGCCCGCCAGGTAGGCGAGCACCGGCAGCGGGTCGCCCAGCTCGCCGGCCTCGACCTCGACGAGCACCGCCTGGACCGCATCCTCGCTCATCTACTCTGAACGTACATGGACGACGTTCTCGCGAAGGCCGAGGAGTGGCGCGCCCGTGGCGAGGAGGTCGCGCTCGCGACCGTCGTTGCGGCACGCCGCAGCGCACCACGGCCGCTCGGCTCGAAGCTCGCCGTCACCCGCTCCGGCCTCCTGTTCGGCTCCGTCTCGGGCGGCTGTGTCGAGGCGGACGTCGCGGAGCGGTGCCGGGCGATCCTCGACGGCGAGCAGCCGACGGTCGTCTCGTACGGGATCGAGGACGAGCAGGCGTGGACCGTCGGGCTGCCGTGCGGCGGCGAGATCGACGTCTTCGTCGAGCCGTACCAGGGGCCGCCGGACCTGGAGCGCGGCACGAGCTACGTGGTCGTAGCGGGCGAAGAGGCAGGCCGCCGCTGGACGGAGCCCGAGCGCGTCCAGACGGCGCTGCGCGAGAACGTCTTCGCCGAGGCGGTCGCCCCGCCGCCGCGGCTCGTCGCCGTCGGCGCGGGCGACATCGCCGAGGCGCTCTGCGCGCTCGCGAAGCCGCTCGGCTGGCGGACCGTCGTCGTCGACCCGCGCGCGGGGCTCGCGACCCGCGAACGGGTGCCGAGCGCCGACGAGATCGTCGTCGCCTGGCCCGACGAGATCGAGATCGACCCCGAGACCGCCCTCGTCTCGCTCGTGCACGAGGAGCGAATCGACGTGCCCGCGCTGAAAGCGGGCGTCGAGGGCGGCGCGTTCTACGTGGGCGCGCTCGGAGCACGGCGTGCGCAGGAGAAGCGGGCAGAGAAGCTCGGCGACCTGGCGGCATCCGTACGTGGCCCGGTGGGGCTCGACCTGGGCGGGGAGACGCCGGCCGAGATCGCACTCGAGATCGTCGGCGAGATCCTCGCGGCGTACAAGAAAGCGGCCTGAAAGAGCCCGCTCAGCGGCCGTTGCCGTTGCCCGCGTAGAGCGGAACGTCGAACCAGAACCGCGTTCCGCGCTCGAGCGGGTCGAAGCCGATGTGGCCCTCGTGCGCCTCGACGATCCGGCGCGACACCGCGAGGCCGAGCCCGGTGCCGGGAATGCCGGCCGCAGCGGCACCGCCCCGGTAGAACGGCTCGAACAGCTGCTCTCGATGCTCCGGCGGGATGCCGTCGCCCTCGTCGGCGACCCACACGCGCGCGACGCCCGCGGACGCGCGGGCGCCTACGGTGATCGTGCCGCCGCCGGGCGAGTACTTGACGGCGTTCGAGAGGACGTTGCCGACGACCTGCGTGAGCCGCGCGCGGTCGCCCTCGACGCTCAGGGGCTCGTCGGGCAACTGCAGCGCCAGCTCGTGCGCGTCATCGTGGGCGAGCGTCAGCTCCGCCTGCTCGCGCACGAGCGCGCCGAGATCGAAAGGCTCGCGGCGCAGCGCGAACTGCCCCTCCTCGATCAGCCGCGCATCGAGGAAGTCGCTCACGAGCCCGGCGAGCCGCGTCGCCTCGGAGTCGACGATCTCGAGGTAGCGCCGGCGCTCAGCTTCCGAGACGTCGCGCTCGAGCAGCAGCCGCGTGAAGCCGAGCACGCTCGCGAGCGGCGTGCGGACCTCGTGCGAGACCATCGTGATCAGCTCCGACTTGTGCCGCTCGGATTGCTCGAGGCTCTCGGCGCGCTCGATCAGCTCGCGCCTGCTCGTGGCGAGCGACTGCGTCATCGCGTTGAACGCCCGGGCGAGCGATCCGAACTCGTCGCGGCGGCGCTCGGGAAGCCTGACGTCGAAGTTGCCGGCCGCGACGGCCGACGCGGCCTCCACCGTCTGCCGCAGCGGCTCCGCGACGAGCCGCGCGAGCCAGATGCCGAGCAGGATCAGGAGCACGGGCGTGAGGACGAGCGCGACGATGCCCGCGACCGTCGCCTGGTGCGCGAGCCTGCTCGCGTCGGCGCTTCGCTGTGCGGCCTCGACGGCGGCTGACTGCGCGACGCCGTCGGTGTGGTCCAGGATCTGCTGAAGCCGCCTCGACCCCTCCGTGTTCGCGTCCGAGGAACGCGCGGCCGCCGGCGAGAGCTGCGCGATCCTGACGAGCGGGTCGCCGTAATCCGTCACGTACAGGCGGATCTCGAAGCGGAGCGCCTCGGTCCGCTGCTCCTGGTCCTCGCTCGTGGCCGCAGCGCGCGCGAGCGTCTCGAGCGAAGGCTCCCAGGCCGACTCGGCCCTGCGCCAGCGGGCGATCGAGGCTCGGTCCGGGCTCGCGACGACGCCGCGGATCGCGGATCCCAGCTCCGTGATCTTCCCGCGGACGTCGAAGGCGGCCGCGCTCACCCTGGCCGCCCGGACGCTGTCCGCGTTCGCCTCCTTCAGCCGGGTGTTCGCGGCGAAGAAGAGGCCGAGGGTCGCGCCGATCGCCGCCGCGCCGACGGCTGTGACCGCGATCACGCGGCCGACGACGCTACGCAGCGATAAGCGTCTCGACAACATCGGCGAGCTCCTTCGGGTCGAAAGGCTTGCCGACGAAGGCGTTGGCGCCGGCTCCCAGCGCAGCCTGTGCGTCCTGCTGGCTCTGCCAGGCCGAGACGACGACGACGGGGATCGGCCGCTCGCGCCGCCGCTCGCGCAGCTCCGTCAGGAACTCGATGCCGCTGCGGCCGGGGAGCATCACGTCGAGGACGATCGCCTCGGGGTCGAAACGGTCGAGCACCGCGTCCGCCTGGTCGGCGTCCTCCGCCTCGAGGTACTCGTAGCGGTCGCCCAGCACGGCCTTGATCAGCTCTCTGAGGGGGAGCTCGTCATCGCAGATGAGGATCAGCGGCCGCAGCGCTTGCGCTGCCATCATCACCCCGACAACCGGAAGACGAGGATCTCTCGGCGGGGCCGGAGGCCCCTCGCCGTCACCGTCAACGTGCCGCGCGCATTGTCGTAGAGCCCGGTGCCGCCGATGATCGCGTGTGTGTAGATGAGCCTCGACTTGAGGAGCCCGGTCGTCTCGATCGTCCCGCGGGGCAGCACGTAGCTTCCCTGGCAGCTCCGCTCCGCCTGGCCGACGGACATGCACACGAGCACGCCGTGGCCGATCGCGCGATTCTTGTTGCTGCTGCCGTAGAGGGTCAGCCGCGCGATCTCGCCACCGCCGACGGACCGGCCGAACGAGGCAAAGGTGGTCTGCCGGTCGGTGAGCCGCACAACGGCCGGCCCGGTCGCGCCCGAGGATCGGGCCGCGGTGAGCCCGACGAGGACGAAGGCCCCCACGACGAACGCACCCACGACGACCGCCAAGACGAGGCGGGGTGCTGCGCGAAGCCCGGGCACTCGCCTCAGTATAGGCCGGGTCCCGGCGACGGCCAGTGGGGCGCCCCGAACGTTCGACGGTCGTAAAATCGCTGCTCCTCATCACAACGAGCGATTGCCGCCGGCGCACGCCGGCTGCAGGGTCAGGCGGGAGCGCTGCGGCAGATTGACGATCCTTCGACTCGACAACGGCCTCGCGGCGGAGCTGCTGCTCGCGCACCTGCGGGACAGCACCGACGTCGCGGCGCAGGCGCTCGATGCCGTGACGCTGCGCGTGAGCCTCGTCGGCTCGTACCGCGCGGAGACGATGGAGCTCGAGCTCCTCCTGCGCGTCCGCGCATGGCAGGAGGCGCTGCGCTCGAAGGGCGTCGACGTCGAGGTCGAGCTGCTCGACGAGCCGTGAGCACGAAAAAAGAACGGGACGACCCGGGCAGGCAGTCGGGTCATCCCGCTCGCGACTGTTGATCAGTCGGCCGCACGATCGCAGCCGTCGATGAGAGGCCGATGAGGCGGCGGGGGTGGGATTCGAACCCACGGAGCCCTCGCGGGCTCAACGACTTTCAAGGCCGCCCTATTCGACCGCTCTAGCACCCCGCCGCAGCGCTCTTGTAACAGACCGTCAGTCGCCGGTCGACGCCGGCTCGCCGCCGATCCGGCGCGGAGCCCCGAGCGCGACGAGTGGCCCGGGCACCGTGACGGAGCCGTCCCCGTCCTGGAAGTTCTCGAGGATCGCGAGCGCCATCCGGTCGACGACGGCGGTGCCGTTCAGCGTGTGCACCGGCTCGAGCGCCTTGCCGTCGCGGTAGCGGATGCCGAGGCGGCGCGCCTGGAAGTCGGTCGTGTTCGAGATCGACGCCGTCTCGCGGTAGCGGCCCTGGCTTGGGAACCAGATCTCGACGTCGTACGTCTTCGCCGAAGCCGCCGACATGTCGCCGGCCGGGAGCACCACGACGCGGTACGGAAGCCCGAGGTCGCGTACGAGCTCCTCCGTGTTCGCAAGCAAACGCTCGTGCTCGTCCCACGACGCCTCGGGCAAGGTCAGCGCGAACTGCTCGACCTTGTTGAACTGGTGCACGCGGATCATCCCGCGCGTGTCGCGACCGGCCGCGCCCGCCTCGCGCCGGAAGCACGGCGAGAAGGCGACGTAGCGGAGCGGCAGCTCGTCCCTGTCGATGATCTCGCCGGCGTGCAGGCCGGCGAGTGGGATCTCGGCGGTTCCCGCGAGGAAGAGATCGTCGCCCGCGAGCTCGTACACGTTCTGCTCGTCGGTCGGGAATGCGCCGGTGCCGACGAGCGCCTCCGCCCGCACGAGCACCGGCGGGAGCACGGTGACGAAACCCTGCGCGGCGAGCCGGTCGAGCGCGTAGCGGTACAGCGCGAGCGCGAGCCGGGCGGTGTCGCCGATCCAGTAGCCGAAGCGGGCGCCCGACATGCGCGCGGCCCGGTCCATGTCGAACCGGCCGAGCTCGAGATGCTCCTTCGGGTCGGCCAGCTCGGGAGGCTCGCCGACACGCCTGAGCTCGCGCGCGTCGTCTTCCGTCGCGCCGTCGGGAACGTCGTCTGCCGGGAGGTTCGGGACGCGAAGCGCCAACCGGTCGCGGTCTCGCTCGGCCCCGGCCAGCGACGCCTCGACTTGCTGGAGCTCCTCCTTCACACCGCGCAGCTCCTCGAGCTGTTCCGGGCTCGGCTTCCCCCTGAGCTTCGTGCGGGCGCGCAGCTCGTCGACTCGCGGGACGAGCGCGCGCCAGCGCTCGTCGGCGGCGAGCAACTCGTCGAACGCCTCCGCAGCGCCCTTGCGGGCGAGCGCGGCGCGGTAGCGGTCCGGGTCGGCGCGCGCTGCCTTCAGGTCGATCACGGCTTCGAGTCTAGAAGCGCCTCGAGCACCTGCGCCACGCCCTCCTCCTCCGCGGGCGGGCAGACCCATCGTGCGACTGCCTTCACGCGCTCGTGCGCATTCGCGACGGCGACGCCGTAGTCGGGCCACTCCACGAGCTCGACGTCGTTCTCGCCGTCCCCGAACGCGACCGTCTGCGCCTTCGTGAAGCCGATGTGCTCGGCGAGGAAGTCCATGCCGGCGCCCTTCGTCACGCCTTCCTGCGCGAACTCGAGGAAGTGCGGCAGCGACTTCGAGACGTACGCGCGGCCGGCGAGCCGCTCCTTCATCCGCGGCTCGAGCTCGTCGAGCGCAGCCGGCTCGCCGACGCAGACGAGCTTCGTCGGCGGCGCGGAGAGCCAGTCGAGCAGAGGGCCGACGACGTGGAACTCGATGCGGTTCAGCCGGGCGTAGGCGCGCGCGGCCTCGGTGTCGCTCGCCACGTACAGCTCGTCGTCGACGTAGACGTTGGGCGAGTAGCCCTCCTCGCCGACGACCGCGACGATCTCGCGGGCGAGCTCGAGCGGGATCGGCTCGTGCCGCAGCCAGCGTCCCTCCTCGTCGGTCACGACGGCGCCTTGGTACGCGATCAGCGGCGCCGCGACGCCCGCCGGCTCGAGCGCCTGCCGCACCGACTTGACCATCCGGCCGGTGACGACGATCACCGGCACGCCCGCGTCGTGCGCACGCCGCATCGCGGCGATCGTGCGCGGATGCAGCAGGGTGTCCGTCCAGACGAGCGTTCGGTCGAAGTCGCTCGCGACGACGCGGACGTCGCGGGGGAAGCCGTCGGGAAGCCGGAGCGCGCTCAGCCGTTCGCGTTGCCGCCGGTCGCCTTGACGACGTAGGCGGTGACGTCGGCGATCTGCTTGTCGGAGAGCTGCCCCTTGAACGACGGCATGGCTCCGGCGCCCTTCGTCACGCGCTCGACGGCGAGCGAGAGCGGCGGCTTCGCCTGGTCGAGGTTCGGCCCGACGGTTCCGTGCGCGTTCGCATCGGCGAGCGTGTGGCAGCCGACGCAGCCGGCGCTCGCGAACACCTGCTTTCCCGCCGTCGCGTCGCCGTTCTTGTACTGCGCGGGGACGGTCGCCTTCTGCTCCTTCGGGAGCGTCCCGGTCACCTTCGTCGGGAGCGGCGAGACGACCTTCTCCCCCGGCTTCGAGGAGGAGCAGCCCGCTGCCGCCACGAGGACGACGGCGAGGACGAGCGGGAGGAGTCGGCGCACGAGCGCGAGTGTATACAGCCCTCGAGCTGTTGACGGCGGGTTAAGTGCCCGGCTACACGTGCGGCGGCATCCGTACAATTCCTCGCATGAAGCGCAGGTCATACGGCCGCGACGCCGGCCTGACGATGCGGATGATCCTCACGAGCGGGCTCCTCGGCCTGCTCTACGTGATCTTCGCGATCGTCCTCTTCAACGTCCTGAACGTCGGCCTCGTCCCGATGCTCGTGATCGTGATCGC
>JAICYG010000187.1 GCA_025934335.1 Thermoleophilia bacterium
CCGCTGCTCGTGATCGCCGGCGCCGGCTCCGGGAAGACGCGCGTCCTCACCCATCGGGTCGCCCACCTGCTCGCCGCTCACGGCGTCAAGCCGAACGAGATCCTCGCGATCACCTTCACCAACAAGGCCGCCGGCGAGATGCGCGAGCGCCTCGAAGATCTGCTCGGCCCCGTCGCACGCTCGATCTGGATCCTCACCTTCCACGCCGCGTGCGGCCGCATCCTCCGCCGCGAGGCGGAGCGGCTCGGCTATCGCTCGAGCTTCACGATCTACGACCAGGCCGACCAGGTGCGGCTTGTCAAGGCGTGCCTGGAGGAGCTCGAGCGCGACCCGAAGCGCTTCGTGCCGCGCGGCATCCACGCGCAGATCTCGAACGCGAAGAACCAGCTGATCGGCCCCGACGAGTACGCGAACCGCGTCGCGAGCTTCTACGACCAGACCGTCGCCGACACGTACGCGCTCTACCAGCGGCGGCTGTTCGGCTCGAACGCCGTCGACTTCGACGACCTGCTGATGCTGACGGTCGATGTGCTGCAGCGCTTTCCCGAGGCGCGCGAGATGTGGGCGAAGGCGTTCCGGTACGTGCTCGTCGACGAGTATCAGGACACGAACCACGCGCAGTACGTGCTGCTGAAGCTGCTCGCGCAGGAGCACCGGAACCTGATGGCGGTAGGGGACCCGGACCAGTGCCTCGTCGCGGGCACCCTCGTGACGATGGGAGACGGGAAGCAGAAGCCGATCGAAGAGGTGCACGTCGGGGACGAGGTGATGTCCGGTTACGGAAGCGGCAGGTTCGCACCCGCCCGGGTGTCGCACGTTCACGTTGGCGCTTCCCGCAAGGGCATAGCGATCACGCTGCGCAGCGGCCGGCGGATCGTGTCGACTCCGGAGCACACCCATTTCGCGGGGTTCGCGGTGGGGAGGACTCCGCAGCTGCACATCTCTCGCGAGACGCAGACGGAAGGTGCGGCGGTTGACCTGCTCGGCGATTTCGGTCTCCGGTTCGAGCACCCGCACTTCAGCTCTGCGACGACCACCGTCGGCGCCCGGGTGCGACGCCGCTTGACGGTATGCCTGTGCGGCGACATCCGCGGCGGTAAGCCGCTGCATCGAATCAGCCTGTTCGGCTACGACGACGACGGTCGCCGGGTGCTCGAGGGGCTTGGGCTCTCGCTGCGGCCCGCCTCCAAGGGCTCTTCGGGCTGGAGGTACGAGACCGCGAGCGCAGATCTTGGCTCGATCAACGAGATCGTCGACAAGATCGCGAAGGCGCTCGACGTCTCGATCCGCTACACAGCGCGGATCGCTTCGTCGGAAGGCGCGATGGGAAAAGAGCGGAATTCGCTCCCGTTCATGCCAGCATCAGCAGTCCGCCCGGGAATGGTCATGTTCACCGACGACGGTGGATTCGACCTCGTGGAATCGGTCGACGAAGTCGAGCTTGACGCGCCGGTCTACGACCTCAACGTCGAACGCACACACAACTTCATCGCCAACGGGATCGTCACGCACAACTCGATCTACAGCTTCCGTTCGGCCGACATCCGGAACATCCTCGAGTTCGAGAAGGACTTCCCGAGCACGAAGGTGATCCCGCTCGAGCAGAACTACCGCTCGACCAACGCGATCCTTACCGCGGCCAACGAGGTGATCGCGCACAACCGCGAGCGCAAGGAGAAGAACCTGTGGTCGGATCTCGGTGAGGGCGAGCCCGTGCACGTCGTCGAGACCGAGGACGAGCATGCGGAGGCGCGCTTCGTCGCCGCCGAGATCGCGCGCTGCATCGAGGAGGGGTATTCGAGCCGCGAGGTCGCCGTCGTCTACCGCACGAACGCGCAGAGCCGCGTGCTCGAGGACGTGCTCGTCCGGCAGGGGATCGCCTACCAGGTGATCGGCGGGCCGCGCTTCTACGAGCGGGCCGAGATCAAGGACGCGATCGCGTACCTGCAGGTGATCGACAACCCGTACGACCAGGTGTCGCTCCTCCGGATCGCGAACAGGCCGCGACGCGGAATCGGCGACACATCGCTGACGCGCTTGCAGACCTACGCGACCGGACTCGACATCTCGCTGTGGGAGGCGACGGCGCGGGCAGAGGAAGCCGGTCTCGGCGCTGCGGCGGTGCGCGCCGTCGGCGGCTTCCGAAACGTGATGGAGTCGCTGATGGCGACCGCGACCGATGCGACGGTCGCCGACGTCGTCGAGGCGGTGCTCGAGCGCACGGGCTACTTCGAGGCGCTCGAGACGGAGCGTACGATCGAGGCGCGCGGCCGCATCGAGAACCTGGAGGAGCTGGTCGGCGTCGCGCGCGAGTACGACGCCGCCGCGCAGGAGCCGAGCCTCAGCGGCTTCCTGCAGGAGATCTCGCTGTACTCCGACCAGGACGCCCTGCGCGACGACTCCGACGACGGCGGCCAGGTGACGCTGATGACACTGCACACCGCAAAAGGCCTCGAGTTCCGGGCGGTGTTCATGATCGGGATGGAGGAGGGGATCTTCCCGCACTCGCGCTCCATCGAGGAGAACACCCTGGAGGAGGAGCGGCGCCTCTGCTACGTCGGCATGACCCGAGCGCAGGAGCGGTTGACCATGTCGCACGCGATGCGGCGCAACCTGTACGGCCGCTACGACGCCAACCTGCCGTCGCGCTTCCTCGACGAGTTGCCGAACCTGGGAGTGGAACGCGAGCGGCTGCGTCCGGCGTCCTGGTCGGGCTACGGCCGGCAGGCGGTGCAGCGCGAGTTCGCGCCGCGCGAGCAGCTGCCGGATCTGTCGACGGGCGACGCCGTGCGGCACGAGACGCTCGGCACCGGCATCGTCACGCGCATCGAGCCCGGCGGCGTCGTCACCGTCCGGTTCGAGGACGGGAACGAGCGTCGCCTGATGCTCGAGTACGCACCTCTCGAGCGCGTAGGCTGACGCCCATGACCGTGGACGTGCGGGCGTGCAGCTCCGTCGAGGAGCTGCGGCAGGGCCTGGACGCGATCAACCACTACTTCGGGCATCGCAACGAGCCGGAGGACGCGGAGCGCTTCGCGCAGTGGATCGACGTCGAGCGCATGCTCGTCGCACGCGACGGCGACCGGATCGTCGGCGGGGCGGGCGCGTTCACGTTCAGCATGTCGGTCCCCGGCGGCGAGACGGTTCCGGCGGCCGGCGTGACGGTCGTCGGCGTGCTCCCGTCTGATCGGCGCCGCGGTTTCCTCACCGCGCTGATGCGCGCGCAGCTCGACGACTGCCGGGCGCGCGGCGACGCGCTCGCGTACCTGTGGGCTTCGGAGGCGACCATCTACGGCCGCTTCGGCTACGGGATCGCGTCGCGAGCCGGTTCGATGAAGCTCGCGCGCGAGCGGTCCACCTTCGCCCGCCCGTTCGAGCCGCGGGGGACGGTCCGTCTCGTGGAGCCGGAGGAGGCGGCGCGCGAGTTCCCGCCGCTCTACGAGCGGATGCTCCCGCAGCGGCCGGGCCTCTTCACGCGCACGCAGGCGTGGTGGGAGACGCGGCGGCTCGCCCCCAGCCCGTGGGACCCACGGACGCCGAAGAACCTCGCGCTGCTCGAGCTCGACGGCGAGGCGGCGGGTTACGCGATCTACACGGTGAAGCAGGAATGGGCGCCGGGCGGCTACTCGACCGGGTCGCTGAACGTGCTCGAGGCGATGGCGCCGACGCCGGAGGGCTCGCGCGAGCTGTGGCGGTGGCTGCTCGACTTCGACTGGACGTCGCAGATCAGCTACGACCTGCTGCCGGTCGACCATCCGCTCTTCCTGCTGCTCGCGGAGCCGCGGCGGATGGACTTCCAGGTCGGCGACGGGATCTGGGTGCGGCTGCTCGATCTCCCGGCGGCGACGGCCGCGCGGGAGTTCGCGGCCGAGGGCGCTGTCGTCGTCGAGCTGGCGGACGCGTTCCGCCCCGAGAACGCCGGCCGCTGGCGGATCGGAAGCGACGGCGCCGAGCGGACGGACGCGGCGGCCGAGCTCGAGCTCGACGTCGCCGACCTCGGCTCCGTCTACCTCGGCGGCTTCTCGTTCGCGGACCTCGTGCGCGCGTCGCGGATCCGCGAGCCGGTGCCGGGCGCCGTCGAGCGAGGTGACGCGCTCTTCCGCACCACGGTACAGCCGTGGTGCGCCGAGGTCTTCTGACTCAAGCCGTCGCGCCCAGACGCCGATACCCGGCATGCGGCATGGTCGACAGGCGGCTCCTCATCCACTGGCAGCGCGAGCAGCGTGCCCGGCGGCGGGCGCGGGCGTCGCTTCCCGCATCGTGGCGGCGCGACCCGCGTGAGGCGATGGAGGACGTGCGCGAGACGTACGTCGAGGGGCTCGTGGCGATGCGCCGGCGCGCGACCGACTGAGCCTCACGCCGCGGGCGGAGTCTCTTCCCGCTCGCGCAACCGCCGCGCGGCCGCGGCGAGGTCACCGCTCAGGTCACCGGCCGCGATCTCGTCGATCGCGTCGAGCCGCTTCGGGTCGGCAGCTGCTTCGAGTGCGGAGTCGATCCGCTCCCACCCCTCCTCGACCGGCAGGTCGGGGAAGAGCAGCTGCCGAACCTTGTCGAGCTCCGGCGAATGCTCCACGCAGCGGAGTCTGAAGG
>JAICYG010000165.1 GCA_025934335.1 Thermoleophilia bacterium
ATGCGTCGGCTCGGGCGCCGCCCAGACGGCGAAGACCATCGGCAGGCCCGTGCGCTCGAGCCAGAGCCGGCCGAGATCGTGGTGCGGCGTCGGGTCCTCGAACGCCGACTTGAGAGCGGCGTCTCCGATCAAAAGCTTCGCCTCGGCCTCCTCGCCGAGCGGCACGTGCTCCGCGTCCGGGAACAGCACTCTGGTCAGGACGACGGAGGTCGCCGACTCGGGCGTCACGGCGACCGTGCGGATCTTCGCGAGCGGCGCCTTCGAGATCAGCTGGATCGACTCGACCGCGCCCTCGCTCGAGACGCACAGCCGCGGCATCAGGCGCAGCGCGTCCGCATGCCGGGCGTACTCGATCGACGAGATCGGCGCCACGTCGAGCTCGCCGGCGACGAGCTGCCGGTTGAGCGCCGTCGGCACGCCCACGACCTCTTCCGCGGCCGCGTCGAGCCGGAAGAAGACCGGCGCCATGTTCACGTAGCCGATCCGGCCAAGCCTGATCGCCCCGGTCATCCGGCTCGGTCCACGACTGCGTAGGTCAGCGCCTCGAGCTCCTCACGGTGTGGATGCGCCCCGAGATGGGAGCGCGCGCGGGCAGCGTAGTCGAGCGCCGCCTCGCGGGAGCGCTCGATCGCGCCGGTGGCGGCGACGCGGAGCAGCGCGCCGTCGAGCGGCCCACCGGCGAGCGCCAGCCGAACGGCTTCGTCCTCCCGGGCGGCGAAGAGCAGCGGCATCGTGGGCGTCCCCTCGCGCAGATCGGTGCCGGGGATCTTCCCGGTCTCGTGCGTCTCGCCGGCGCAGTCGAGGATGTCGTCGGCGATCTGGAACGCGAGGCCGAGCGCGGCGCCGTAGCGGCCGAGCTCGACGTCGCCGCCGGAGCCGAGCAGGCAGGCCGCCTCGATCAGCTTCCCGGTCTTCAGCGAGCAGCGCTCGAGGTACGCATCGACGGTCGTGCTCGGGTCGTGCGTCTGCAGGCGCTGCTTCGCCTCGCCCCGGGCGAGGCACAGGGCTGCGTCGGCGAGCGTCGAGACGGCGCGGGCGTCGCCGGTGTCGGCGAGCACCTTGAACGCGCATGCGTAGAGGTAGTCACCGGCCGCCTTGGCCGCGTCGGCGCCGTACACCGACCATGCGGCCGGCAGCCCGCGGCGCAGCCGCGCGCCGTCGACGAGATCGTCGTGGACGAGCGTCGCCATGTGCACCATCTCGACGGCGACGCCCGCGGCGACCGGCGGGTTGCGGCGCGCGGTCAGGAAGCAGAGGAGCGGTCGCAGCCGCTTTCCCCCCGCCGCGAGCGCCTCTCCCGCCACCTCGCGGGCGAGCCCGGGCTCGACCGTGACCGCCAACGCGAGCCCGGCCTCGACCTCGGCCATGTAGGCGGCGACGCCGGGTGTCGCGTGCACCTGCGCAAGCGTCGTCACTGCGCCGTCCCGACGTGGAGCGCGACGATCGTGCCGGCGAGCAGGCGCACGTGGACGTCGGCGAAGCCGCAGTCCTCGAGCAGCCGCGTGAGCGTCTCGGCGTCGGGGAACCGCTTCACCGACGCAGGCAGGTAGGTGTAGGCGGAGCCGCCCGGGAGCGCCTTGCCGATCAGCGGGACGATCCGGTCGAACCAGAGCGAGAAGAAGGGCCGCAGGACGCCGCGAGGCTTGGTGATCTCGAGGATCGCGAGGCGGCCGCCGGAACGGAGCACGCGCCGCAGCTCGCGCAGCGCCAGCTCGAGGTCGGCGACGTTGCGGACGCCGAAGCCGACCGTGGCGGCGTCGAACGTGCCGTCGGCGAACGGGAGCGCGAGCAGGTCGCCCTGCACCCACTCGACGCTCGCGTCCTTGCGCCGCGCGCGCTCGAGCATCCGCTCCGAGAAGTCGAGGCCGGTCACCTTGTCCGCGCCCGCCCGCCGGTCGGCGATCGCCAGGTCGCCGGTCCCGCACGCCGCGTCGAGCACCCGGTCGCCCCGGCTGACGGCCGAGGCCGCGGCAAGCCGCCGCCAGCGGACGTCCAGCCCCGCGGTCATGACGCGGTTCATCACGTCGTACACCGGCGCGATCCGGTCGAACATCGTGCGGACGGCGTCGGGCGCGAGCGTCATGCGACCGCCCGGGCGGCGGTGGCAGCCATCCAGACCGAATCGAGACGCCACTGCCACGGAAGTGCAAAAACCCCTGCAACCAGGGCGGATCCGACCGGGACGGGTCCGGTGGCAGCCACGGTCACAGAAGTGTGACAGGCGCTCATCGGCCCCACCGGGGGACGAGCGCGTTCTCGATGCCGAGCTGGTCGAGGATCCGACCGACGACGAAGTCGACCAGGTCGTCGACGGTCTCGGCGCCGTGGTAGAAGCCCGGCGCCAGGAAGAGGATCGTCGCGCCGGCGCGGCGGAGCGTGAGCATGTTCTCCAGGTGGATCGCCGAGAGCGGCGTCTCGCGCGGGCAGAGGACAAGCTTCCGCTCCTCCTTCAGCGCGACCGAGGCGGCGCGGTGGATGAGGTTCTGCATTGCGCCCGAGGCGATCGTCCCGAGCGTTCCCATCGAGCACGGGCAGACGACGTAGGCGTCGACCTTCGCCGATCCCGACGCGTACGGCGCGCGCCAGTCGTTCGGCTCGTGCACCACGACGTTCTCGCCCGCTCCTTCGGTGAGCCGGGCGAGCGTCTCGTCGCGCGAGAGGCGCGCGTCGCCGTACAGCTCCGTCGCGAGCACCTCGATCGCCGCGCCCGAGACCGAAACCCCGACCTCGCAGTCGGAGGCGGCGAGCGCCTGCAGCAGCCGGCGCGCGTACGGGGCTCCGGATGCACCGGTGATCCCGAGAAAGACGCGCATCAGCGCGAAGCGTAGAGCCGGGCCCGACCCTGCGGGTCTACTTCGTGCCCTTGGAGGCCTCGAGGAAGCTGGCGAGCTTCTTCAGGTTGGCCTCGCCGAGCCCGGCGAACGACGGCATCGGCGACCCGGGGTTCACACAGGCCGGGCATTTGAGATGGTCGATCTGGAACTGGACGCCCTTGTTCTTCGCGCCCTCGGCGGTCAGGTTCGGCGCGCCCGCGAAGCCGCCGCCCGTGCCCTGGTAGGTGTGGCAGTTGAGGCAGCCCGAGACGGCGAAGAGGTGCGCGCCGCCGACCGCCTGCTTGTTCGCGGTGAAGTTCGCCGCCTTCGCCCAGCCCGGCACCTTGGCGACGAGCTCGGAGCCGAGCGACTCCTTCGCGGTCGCGCCCTTGTAGGTGAGGACGCCCATCGACACGACCACGAGCACCGACGCGACGATGGCGACGGGCCGGCGGAGCAGCCGCCGCTCGGAGCGGATGTCGATGAACGGCACGAGGAGCAGCAGCACGAGCAGCACCGTCGGCAGGCCGATCGTCCCGATGATCACCGAGTTCGGCCACTTGAAGATGCGCAGCAGGTAGAAGAGGAAGTAGAAGTACCAGTCCGGCCGCGGGACGAAGTTGATCGTCCCCGGGTCGGCGGGATCGTCGTACAGCTTCCCGAGCCATCCCGGATCCGTCCCGATGTGGTCGCCGGGCGTCGAGTACTTCCAGACGATCGCGAGTCCCGTGATCACCGCCACCACGACCAGCGACATGACCGTGTCGTGGAACATCGCGAACGGGTAGAACGGCTTCCCGCGCTCCTTGACGTCCGCCTTGTACTGCTGGAAGACGCGGCGGCGCTCGACGATGCGGTCCGAGGGCACTAGCGACCCCTCCGGAAGCGCGAGAGGCCGGTGCGCGTGGCGCGGCCGTTGGGCGACGCGCCGTTCAGCGGGCCGGTGCCCGCCGCTTCCTTCGACCACGGCGGCGAGGTAACGCCGAGCCGGATGACGAGGTACAGGTGCAGGCCGATCAGCGCGGCGATCGCACCGGGGATCATCAACATGTGGATCGCGTAGAAACGCGAGAGCGTGTCGGCGTTGATGTACGTGCCGCCCTGGAGGAACTGCGCGAGGAACGGCCCGAGGAACGGCGCGGTGCCGTTGATGTTGATGCCGACGACGGTCGCCCAGTAGGCCGTCTGGTCCCACGGCAGCAGGTAGCCGGTGAAGCCCTCGCCGAGCCCCGAGGCGAGGAGCAGCACGCCGATGATCCAGTTCAGCTCGCGCGGGTACTTGTAGGCGCCGAACAGGAACACGCGGCCCATGTGCATGAACATGAGGATGATGAAGACGGAGGCGCCCCAGCGGTGCATGCCGCGCACGAGCCAGCCGGCGAAGACGTCGTTCGTGATGTGCTGGATCGAGTCGTACGCCGAGTTCGGGTCGGGCTTGTAGTACATCGCGAGGATCACGCCGGTCAGCGCCTGGACGATGAACGCGGTGAGGGTCGCCGAGCCGAGCGTCTGGAACCAGTTGATGTCGCCCGGCACCTTCCGGAAGAGGAAGTAGCGCAGGCCGCCGACGAGGCCCGAGCGCTCCTCGAGCCAGTCGACGGGATACATGATCGTCTGCTGCAATTGCTCGCTGCGTGTCATACGCCGTGTCGCCATGGTTCGTCGAAGGCTCAGTGCGGAGGCTGGACGGGGTAGAGCCATGACTCGATGCCGTTCACGTGCTCACCGGGGAACGAGAAGGCCCACTTGTGGATCTTCGCGCTCGCACCGGCGCCGTCCACGTGCGACACCGAGAAGGGCTTGCCGATGAAGAGCCGGCCGTTGCGGATCGAGAACGAGTAGCGGTCGAGGGCGCGCACCGGCGGCCCTGCGGTGCGGTTCCCCTCCGTGTCGTACTGGCCGCCGTGGCACGGGCAGCCGAAGCCTGCGATCGACACGGTCGGGATCAGCGTCACGTCGCCGACCTCCTTCTTGTGCTGCTCGTCGAGCGGCCCGTTCGCCTGCACCGGGCAGCCGAGGTGGGCGCAGTGGTTCGAGATGATCGTGAAGCTCGGCTGGCCGCTCAGCTGGCCGTTGTAGCGGACGAACGCGGTGCGCCGCGAGACCTCGCCCTGGGTCTTGTCTGACATGTACGTGGCGATCACGTACTTGCCCTCGGGGAAGTCGGAGATCGGCCCGAGGTCGTGGTCCTTCGTCCCCTGCTTGAGGAACGGCGGCGCGATCATGAAGCCGAGTGCCGGCACCGTGACGATGCCGCCGATCACGCCGCCGAGGCCGAGCGTCGAGAGCTCGAGGAACTTCGAGCGCGGGTAGCGCTCCTCCGGCTCCGTCGGCGGCATGGCCGGCCCTCCCGCGGTCGCGGGGATCGCCGCGCCGGTCGGGCTCTCCGGCGGCACGTCCGGCGCGTGCGCGAGCGCTGTCCCGGCCGTCAGGTCGCGCACCCAGAGGAACGCGAACGCGAGCGCGATCACCGCGCCGAGCGCGAGGATCCACCATGAGATGATCAGCCCGATCAGGAGCACGACGATGCCCACGGCAAAGCCGACGGGCCACAGGCTCGGGCCCGGAACGTGCGGATGTTCGTCGTGCGGCTGGCTCAAAGGCGACTGGGATTCAACCGGCGGGCTTCGGGAGGGTCAACGTCGTAACAGGCGGCGCGAACTCTGACGGGTCCCGCCGTC
>JAICYG010000098.1 GCA_025934335.1 Thermoleophilia bacterium
GATCCCGCGCACGTCCTCGGGCGTCGAGGGGAACGCGACCTTCAGCCCCGGGATGTGCACGAGCCATGCCTCGAGCTGCTGCGCGTGCTGCGCGCCCGGCGACCAGCCGGCGCCGCCCTGCGTCCGGATCGTCAGCGGCACGGTTACCTGGCCGCCCGACATGTAGCGGTGCTTCGCCGCCTGGTTGACAATCTGCTCGAGCGAGAGCGTCAGGAAGTCCTCGTACATGATCTCGACGACCGGCCGCATGCCCGCCAGCGCCGCGCCGATGCCCGCGCCGACGATCGCCGCCTCCGAGATCGGCGTGTTGCGCACCCGCTCCGGCCCGAACTCGTCGAGCAGGCCGTGCGTGACGCCCATCGATCCGCCCATCTCGGCGATGTCCTCGCCCATCACGAACACGCGGTCGTCGTCGCGCATCGCGCGCGCGAGGCCGTCGCGCACCGCCTCCCTGTAGGTGATCTCACGCATAGACGTTCTGGAGTGCGTCCTCGGGCTTCGGGTCGGTGCCGGCCTGCGCGAACTCGAGCGCGTCGTCGACGACGCGGTGCGCCTCCTCGTCGAACGCCTCGAACTCCTCGTCGGAGAGGCCGAGACGCGCGCGCAGCCGCGGGATCGGGTCGTTGTCGGCGGCAGCCTGACGATCCTCCTTCGAGCGGTACACCTGCGGGTCGCCGATGTAGTGGCCGTGCATCCGGTAGGTCGTTACGTCGACGAATACCGGCCCCCGGCCGGAGCGGGCATGGTCGAGCGCCTGGAGCGCAGCGTCGTGCACCGCCTCGACGTCCTGGCCGTCGACCCTCAGCGACTTCATGTCGTACGCGAGCGCGCGCTTCGACATGTCGTTCCAGACGGGCGAGTGCTGCCAGCCCGGGGTCGACTCGGCCCAGTGGTTGTTCTCGCAGACGAAGACGGTCTGCGTCTTCCAGAGCTGAGCGAGGTTGAGCGACTCGTGGAACGTGCCGATATTCGTCGTCCCGTCGCCGAAGAAGGCAACAGCGACGCGGGGCTCGCCGCGCATCTTGAACGCGAGCCCGGCACCGGTGACGGCGGGAAGCCCGCCGCCGATCACGGCGTTCGCCCCGTAGTTGCCGCGCTCGACGTCGTAGAGGTGCATCGAGCCGCCGTACCCATGCGAGACGCCCTCGACCTTCCCGTAGAGCTCCGCCATCACGCGGCGCGGATCGGATCCCCGGGCGAGCGTGTGCCCGTGCGCGCGGTGCGTCGACGCGAAGATGTCGCCGTCGTCCATCGCGCGGCAGACGCCGACCGCGACCGCCTCCTGGCCGATCGCGACGTGCAGGAAACCGGGCAGGTCGCCGGCACGGAACCGCTCCTCGACCTTCTCCTCGAAGCGGCGGATGAGAAGCATGTCGTGCAGGAAGTCCCGCAGAAGCTCCTCTGTGACTGTCGTTTCCCTCTCGACTTTGGCCAAAGTGCGGGGAGTGTACGCTCCTCGCCGTGAGCGTCGTTGAGCAGTGGAACGCCATTGGATCCAACCTCCCGGAGGGGTGGGCGAGGGCGCAACTGCGGCTCGAGCTCGCCGACCACGAGGTTGCCGACAGGGCTGCCGCGATGCTCGGTCCGCTCGGGCCGTACCGGGCGGCTCCCACCGTGCTGCTCTTCAGCGTCGCGCGCGACGGGAGTTCGGCGAGCCCCGACAGCCTCGCGCGGCTGCTGCGCAACGTGCCGTCCGGCACGCTCGTCCTTTCTGGATCCCAGGCGGCTCCGGAACGCGAGCCGGGGCGTCACGTCGAGAGCTTGACAGCCTCGTGGGACCAGGCGGTCGCCGACCTGCCCGCGGACTGGAGCGACCTGTACGTCGAGCTTCAGCTGACCTCGACCGACTTCGTCGAGCGTGCCGCGGTGCTGTGCGTGCAGTGCAACCCGCGCCGTGACGGTGACCGCGCGGCGCTACGCTTCCGCTGCGCGCGAGTCCGCGGCTACGGCGTCTCGCCCGAGATGGCGCGCCGGTGCCTCGAGCGCTGCGACGCCGAGCACATCGAGGGCTCCGTCACGATCCTGCGCGTGCTCTCCGACTCGCAGCCGGTGGCGACGCAGGGCCCCGTCTGGATCGCGAACGGCAAGACGATCTGATGGCCGACCCCGTCTCCTGGCTGATGATCGAGCCCGGCTGGCAGGTGGTGGACACCCGCGGCGAGGAGCTCGGGCGGATCGAGGCAGTGACGGGCGATTCGAACGCCGACATCTTCGACGGCCTCTCCGTCGCCTCCGGAATCCTGTCGCGCCCGAAGTACGTCCCGGCCGAGCAGGTCGGCGAGATCACGCAAGGAACCGTTGCCCTGACGCTCGACCGTGCCGCCTTCGATGCGCTCGGCGAGTACGACGAGCCGGCGGAGTCGATCGACGTCGAGCCGGACGCCGCCTCGAGGCGCGAGCGGGCGGAGGAGTCGGTGCTCGGCACCGACCCGCGAGAGCATCGCGTCGGCCTCGTTCGCCGGGTCGCGGAGTGGCTCGGCCTCGCGGAGCGGCGCTGACGGACGCGCTCGAGCTCGCGGCGCGGGTGCGCGCGCGCGAGGTCTCGCCACGCGAGCTGGCCGAGCAGGCGATCGCGCGCATCGAAGCGGCGAACCGCGGGCTCAACTTCCTCGTCACGGAGGCGTTCGACATCGAGGAGCCGGCCGACGGCCCGTTCCACGGCGTGCCGATGCTCGTCAAGGATCTGACCGAGACGGCCGGCATTCGCACGACGTTCTCGTCGCGCGCGTTCGCGCAGTACGTCCCGGCGGCGGACTCGGGCACCGTGCGGAGGCTGCGCGCGGCGGGCTTCACGATCCTCGGCAAGACGAACACGCCGGAGTTCGGGATCACGTGCGTCACCGAGTCCGTCCTGAACGGCGCCTGCCGGAACCCGTGGGACCCGGCACGCACGCCCGGCGGCTCGTCGGGCGGCGCGGCGGCGGCGGTCGCGGCGGGCGTGCTGCCGCTCGCGCACGGCTCCGACGGCGGCGGCTCGATCCGCATCCCGGCCTCGTGCTGCGGGCTCTTCGGCCTGAAGCCGTCGCGCGGCCGCGTCTCCCCCGCCCCGTACGTGAGCGGGTCGCTCGAGCTGTCGCAGCAGGCCGGGCTCTCGGTCACCGTGCGCGACGCTGCCGCCTTCCTCGACGTGCTCGCGGGCTACGAGCCGGGCGACGCGCACTGGGCGCCGCCGCCGGATCGGCCGTTCGTCGAGGAGGTGGGCCGCGACCCGGGCCGGCTCCGGATCGCGCTGACGGTCGACCCGCCGATGCCGTACGCGGTCGAGCCGGCGGTGGCCGCCGTGGCGCGTTCCGCCGCAGACGCCCTGGCGGAGCTCGGCCACGACGTGGTCGAAGCGACGCCGCCCTGGCGCGACGAGTCGCTCCTCTGGGTGTTCTCGCGGCTGTGGCAGGTAACGCCGGCGCTGTATCCCGTCGAGGATCCTTCGCTGCTCGAGCCGATCAACCGCGCACTGCTCGAACGGGCGCACGAGACCTCGAGCGTCGAGTACGCGCAGGCGGTGGGAGCGCTGCAGCGGCACGCACGACGGGTGGTCGCGTTCTGGGACGAGGTCGACCTCGTCCTGACGCCGACGCTCGCGAAGCTCCCCGTCCCGATCGGCTGGATCTTCGAGCCGGAGGACCCGTGGGAGCAGTTCGAGCGCGGCGGCGAGCTGACGCCGTTCACGCCGCTCGTCAACGTGACGGGCCAGCCGGCGGCGAGCGTGCCGTTCGGCGTCGTCGACGGCCTGCCGGTCGGTGTGCAGCTGATCGGCCCGCCCGCGGGCGAGGCGATGCTGTTCCGGCTCGCAGCGCAGCTCGAGGCCGCGCACCCGTGGGCGTTACCCGAGCTCGCGCGCGAGCTTGCGGGCGGCGGCTGAGTCGCGCGTGATCACGAGCAGCGTGTCGTCGCCGGCGAGCGTGCCGACGACGAGCGCGTGCTCCACGCGGTCGAGGGCGCGTGCGATTGCGGGCGCAGAGCCGATCTCGCACTGAACGACGACGATGTTCTGCGCCGCCGTCGCACCGCGCCCGAACTGCACGAGCAGCGAGCGGAGCGTGTCGCGCGGCTCGCGCCGCCGGCCGCCCGGCGCCACGTAGCGCAGGCGGCCGAGGGGATCGACCTCCTTCTCGAGCCCGAGCTCGCGGATGTCGCGCGACACGGTCGCCTGCGTCACACGACAGCCGACAGCCTCGAGCGCGGCGAGCAGATCCTGCTGCGTCGCGAGCTGGCGCCGCCCGACCAGGCTGAGGACGAGCTTCTGCCGGTCTGCCTTCGAGAGTGCCCGCTCCACGTGCACGTGGACGATGTTTGCAGGCACCGGCGCGCGGCGAAAGAGTCCGCATGCTCCGCAAGGTGATGTGGTCGGGCCTGTACGCCGGCGTGGGTGCGGTCTCGACGCTGGCGGCGCGCCGGCTCGCGTCGAAGGTCTGGCGGGTCGCGACGGGCGAGGACCCGCCGACGAAGAAATGACGAAGGTCGACCAGGCATTCGAGACTGCGGCCGAGAAGCTCGAGTCGTTCGTGCAGGACGCGCGGCGGCAGGGCGGCGTCAAGGCGAAGGTCGGCGACGCGCTCGCCGAGGATCCGGAGTTCCTGCGCAGGCTGAAGCCCAGCCTCGTCAAGGCGCGCGCCAAAGGCGAGCCGGTGAACGAGCCGAAGCACATGCCGGAGCCGCCGCCCGAGCCGAAGCCGGCGAAGCCGAAGCGCCCCGGCGGCGGGCCGAACCCCTGGCTGATCCTCGGCGCTGCGCTCGCAGCCGGCTACGTCTTCGCGAAGTTCGTCGACTGGAGAGGTCATGCCCACCCCCGTGTCTGAGGCCGCGCGCAACGTCGCCGACCACGCCTCGTCGATCGCGAAGCTCGAGATCGAGCTCGCGCTGCTCGAGCTGAAGAAGAAGGTCACCGCGCTCGGGATCGGGATCGGCCTCGGCGTCGGCGCAGCGCTCTTCTCCCTCTTCATGCTCGGCTTCGCGTTCGCGACCGTCGCCGCCGCGTTCGCGACGTTCCTCGCCTGGTGGCTCGCCCTCTTGATCGTCACCGGCATCCTCGCGTTCCTCGCCGGCCTGCTCGGCATGCTCGCGCTCGGCGCGATCAAGAAGGGCACCCCGCCCGTGCCGGAGCAGGCGATCCGCGAGGCGAAGCTGACGACGGCGGCGATCAAGAGCTGATGGCCGCGCAGCGCACCGCCGAACAGGTCAAGCACGACATCGAGTCGGAGCGGCAGGAGCTCGCAACGGCGGTCGACGAGCTGCGCGAGTCGCTCGGCGAGGCAACGAACGTCACGGCGAAGCTGAAGGCGAAGCTCCCGATCGTCGCCGGCGCGGCAGCGACCACCGGCTTCGTCCTCGCGGGCGGGGTCGGCGCGACGCTCCGCTACTTCGCGCGTCGAGGGCGCGAAGGGCACGAACGCGCCCGCGTCGGGCGCTTCTCGCTCCGCGACCTCACCTGAGCCTCTAGGAACGGAGCTCCGCTAGGAGCGGAGCTCCGCTAGGAGCGGAGCTCGGCGCCGAACCGCTCGCCGAGTGTCTTCACGATCGCCGCGCGCAATCGGGTTGCGTCGTCCTCGGTCAGCGTCCGCTCCGGCGACTGGAATACGACCGCGATCGCGAGCGACTTCTTCCCGGGCGCGATCTGCTCGCCGCGGTAGTCGGAGAGGAAGCGCACCTCGCGCAGCTCGTCGCCCGCCGCCTCTCGCGCGGCAGCCATCAGCTCGCCCGCCGGCGCCGTCTCGTCGACGACGAAGGCGAGGTCCTGGCGGAGCGGTGGGAACGTGATCACGTCGCGGTATTCGATTCGCTCGGGCACGAGCTCGAACAGCTCGGCGAGGTCGAGCTCGAACGCGCTCCACTCGCCGTCGAGGGACAGCACCGGCGAGTACGTGCCGACCCAACCCGACTGCACCGCTGCCGCCACGATCAGCTCGGGCCCGAGATCGACGCGCGACCACGTCGGCTCGACGTGCACCGCCTCGAACACGGCCTCCACGATCCCCTTGGCGCGGAAGAAGTCGCCCTGCACGATCCCGCCGAGGCGCCAGCGCTCCTCCGGCACGGGGCCCGGGGGCAGGTAGACGTGCGCGATCTCGAACAGCGCGATGTCGGCGTTCCCGGCGTCGAGGTTGTGCTGCGCCGCGCCGAGCAGGCCGGTGGCGAGCGTCGTGCGGAGGACGCGCTGCTGCGACGAGAGCGGCTCGGGCAGCTCGAGCGCGTTCGGATCGGGATCGCCGTGCTGGAGCGAGTACGTGTACGCCTCGTAGAGGCCGGCGCCGACGAGCACGTCGGCGACGAGGCGGCGCAGCCGCTGCTCGTGCGTGAGCCGTCCGAACATCGCCTGACGCCGCGGCAGCGTCGCCGGCACGTCCTCGAGGCGGAAGCGCGCGACCTCCTCGACCACGTCTACGTCGCGGCGCACGTCGCGCACGCGCCAGCTGGGCACGCGCACCGTCCAGTCGCCCGCGACCTTGAAGCCGAGCCGCTCGAGCCGCTCACGCTGCTCGGCCTCCGTGATCTCGAGGCCGACGGCCTCGTCGGCGTACCCCGGCCGGTAGGCGATCGGGGCCGGCTGCGGGAGCTCCGCGCGAACTTCGGTCTCGCCCGTCCAGCGCGCTCCGGCGAGCTCGGCGAGGAGCTGCGACGCGTAACGGGCCGCCAACTCCGCGGCCTCCGGGTCGACGCCCTTCTCCCAGCGCGTCGACGCCTCCGAGCGAAGGCGATGCCGCTCGCCGCTCCGGATCACCGTCAGCGGCTCGAAGTTCGCCGTCTCGAGCACCACCGACGTGGTCGCGTTGGAGACCTCGGTGTTCTCGCCGCCCATTACGCCGGCGAGGCCGATCGCGCGCTCGTGGTCGGCGATCAGGAGGTCGCGCACGTCCAGCTCGCGGCGCGTGCCGTCGAGCGTGACGAGCTCCTCGCCGGGGCGCGCGCGCCGCACGACGATGCCGCCGCGCAGCGTGTCGGCGTCGTAGGCGTGCAACGGGCTGCCGAGCGCGAGCATCACGTAGTTCGTGATGTCGACGACGTTCGAGATCGGCCGCATGCCGGCGCCGGTCAGCCGCGCCTTCAGCCAGGCGGGCGAGTCCCCCACCGTCACGTCGCGGAACGTGCGCGCGATGAAGCGCGGGCAAGCGTCGAGCTCGTCCACCTGCAGGCTGAACGGCTCGTCGCCGTGGCGCGGCGGGTCGACGCCCGGCGGCGGCTTCAGCTCCGCGCCCGTTAGCGCCGCCACCTCGCGCGCGATCCCGTAGATCGCAGTCAGGTCGGGGCGGTTGTAGAGCGTCTCGATCTCGAGGATCTCGTCGCCGAGCGGCAGCACGTCGGCAAGCGGCGTGCCCGCCTCGAGCTCGTCGGCGAGCACCATGATCCCTGCGTGGTCGGTGCCGAGCTCGAGCTCACGCTCGGACAGGATCATCCCCTCGGACATCTCGCCGCGCAGCTTTCGCTTCTCGATGCGCAGCTCGCCGCCCGGCATGACGCCGCCGGGCGCGACGACGGCAACCGTCGCGCCGGCGCCGAAGTTCCACGCGCCGCAGACGATCGAGCGCGTCTCCCCGCCGCCGACGTCGACCTTCGTCAGCTGCAGCTTATCGGCGTTCGGATGCTTGCCGGCCTCGAGCACCTTGCCGACCACGAAGTGGCCGAGGTTGCCGTCGACGTCGGGCACCCCGCGGCGGACGACGCGGTCGACCTCGCAGCTCGTGAAGACGAGGCGGCGCGCGAGCTCGTCGAGCGGCAGCGTCAGCTCGACGTACTCCTTCAGCCAGCTCACCGGGACCTTCATCAGAACTGCTCCAGGACGCGGATGTCGTTCTCCCAGAACGCGCGCAGGTCGGGCAGGCCGTGACGCAGCATGGCGATCCGCTCGATGCCGAAGCCGAAGGCGAAGCCCTGCCATTCTTCCGGGTCGAGGTCGACGTTGCGGAAGACGTCGGGGTCGACCCAGCCGGCGCCGCCCATCTCGATCCAGCCCGAGTGCTTGCAGACGGCACAACCTGCGCCGTCGCAGAGGAAGCACGTCACGTCGAACTCGACCGACGGCTCGGTGAACGGGAAGTAGCTCGTGCGCATGCGCACCTCGCGCTCCGGCCCGAACAGCAGGCGGAAGTACTGCAGCACGGTGCCGCGCAGGTCGGCGAGGGTGATACCGCGGTCGACGGCGAGGCACTCGACCTGCTGGAACGTCGGCGAGTGCGTCGCGTCGGGCGTGTCGCGCCGGTACACGCGGCCGGGCGAGACCATGTAGATCGGCGGCTTGCGCGTCATCATCGCCCGGATCTGGTCGGGCGAGGTCTGCGTGCGCAGGATCGTGTCGTCGTCGAGGTAGAAGGTGTCGAGCGTCGACCGCGACGGATGGCCGGCGTCGGTGTTGAGCGCGTCGAAGTTCTCCCAGACGGTCGATACCTCGGCGCCGTCCCAGACCTCGTAGCCCAGGCCGAGGAAGATGTCCTCGATCTCGCGGCGGATCTGCGTCAGCAGGTGCAGGCGGCCGCGCTTGACGGGCGTCCCGGGGATCGTGACGTCGACGCCGCGCTCGGCTGCGTGCTGATAGGCGAGGCGACGGAGCTCCTGCTCGCGGTGTTGCACCGCTTCCTCGAGCCGGCCGCGGATGCCGTTCAGGAGCATGCCGCTCTCCTTGTCGCGGACGCCACGGAGGGCGAGCGCCAGCTCCGACTTGCGGCCCAGCCAGTGGACGCGCGCGTCCTCCAGCTCGCTGTCCGCGAGCGCAGCGCCGATCGCGGCCGTCGCCTGCGTTTCATAGGCCGTCCAGTCCACGGCGGCGAGACTATCCAAGGTTCCTCCTTTCGCTCGTTCGGGGCGTCTCGGTCAGGCCCCGGTGCGGCGTGGAGGGCGCTACGCGACGCGCCCCGGTGCGCACCGGGGCCGGGTAAAGCGCTGCGTCTGCGTCGCGTGCATCGGTAAAAGCATACCCGTGTCCGCCTACGACGCCATCGCGCGCGTATACGACCCGTGGTCGGCGAGCGTCGTCGAGGACGTGCCGTTCTACGTCGAGGAGGCGGTGCGGTCGGGCGGGCCGGTGCTCGAGCTCGGGGTCGGCACCGGGCGGATCGCGGTGCCGGTCGCGGCGGCGGGCATCGAGGTGGTCGGCGTCGACCTGTCGGCAGGGATGCTCGAGGTGGCGCGCGAGCGGGCGTCGCTCGCCGGCGTGGAGCTCGACCTGCGCCGGGGCGACCTGCGCGACCCGCCGGTCGCGGGAGAGTTCCCGCTCGTCGTCTGCCCGTTTCGCTCGCTGCTCCACATGGAAACGGACGCCGACCGGCGCCTGGCCCTTCGGGCCGTGTCCCATCGTCTGGCGAAGGGACACGGCCGTTTCGTCTTCGACGTCTTCACGCCGGCGGCGGACGACATCGCCGAGACGCACGGCCGCTGGCTCGAGCGCGAGCCCGGCATCTGGGAGCGCGCCGACTGGGACGAAAGGACGCGCACGCTGATCCTGCGCCTCAGGAGCGCCGACGGCGAGTCGGAGATGTCGCTCGCGTGGCTCTCGGTGACGGAGTGGAAGGAGCTGCTGCGCGCCGAGGGTTTCGTCGTCGACGCGCTCTACGGCTGGTTCGACCGCTCGCCGTGGCGCGGCGGCGAGGACTCTGTGTGGGTCTGCCACCATTCGCGGCACGGATGAGCTTCTTCGAGCCGCCGCCTCCCCCGCCCGTGCCGCCGCCCCGCCCGCAGGCGCCGGAGTGGGTCGGCCCGCCGGACAACGTCATGCCGGCGTCGTTCCCGCTCGACATGGTGCTCGCGCGCACCGACGA
>JAICYG010000147.1 GCA_025934335.1 Thermoleophilia bacterium
ATCCATGGGAACGTGATTCCCGTCCTCGTCGCGGGCGCCCGGGCCGACGGCGAGGACCTTGCCGCGCTGCGGCTTCTCCTTCGCCGTGTCCGGCAGGACGATGCCGCTGACCGTGGTCTCCTCTTCCTCGAGGACCTCCACGATCAGGCGGTCGCCAAGCGGCTGCAGATTCATGCGTTGACCTCCACTTGTGACACGATTGTGCGTGCGGCTGGCACTCTAGCGGCTCGAGTGCCAGAGCCGCAAGGATCTAAGCGGATGACACTGAGGTTGTGCCGGTGAAGCGGGAATTCTCGGCGGGCGGCGTGCTCGTGCGGCGCCTCCGCGGCCGCTGGGTGGTGGCGGCGATCCGCCCCGCGGGCAAGGCGCCGGGTGTCTGGGCGCTCCCGAAGGGGCGCATCGACGCCGGCGAGCGGGGCGAGGAGACGGCGCTCCGCGAGGTGGCCGAGGAGACCGGCGCGCACGGCCGCTCGCTCGGGAAGCTCGGAGACGTCCGGTACTGGTTCAACTGGCGGGGAGAGCGGATCTTCAAGGTCGTCTCGTTCTTCCTCGTCCGCTACGAGGGCGGGCGGCTCGGCGAGCTGCCGGAGGAGCACCGCCACGAGGTCGCGGAGGTGCGGTGGCTCCCGCTCGACGAGGCGCCCGGCCTGCTCGCCTACGCGGGCGAACGGGACATGGCCCGAAAGGCGCGCGAGCGCCTATGATCGACGCGCCGTGCCCGCGTTCGCGCTCAACTTCTACTCGCCGATCGTCGAGGCGCAGCTCAAGTCGCATCGCAAGACGGCGACGATCAGGCTCGGCGACAAGTCACGGAAATACCAGAAGGGAATGATCGTCTCCGTGCTCGCGGGCGCCCGCTTCAGCCCCCGGCAGCACATCTTCGATGCGGTGATCGACAAGGTCGAGGTGAAGACGATCGCGGAGCTGTCGCCGAACGAGATCGAGCACGACAATCCCGAGATCCGCCATACGGACGAGCTGTGCAAGTGGCTCGGCCAGCTCTACAACCGCGACGTCACCGAGACCGACACGGTGACGGTGATCCGCTTCTCGGCGATCAAGCCGAGCCTCGGGCTGCTGTAGCGAAAGCTTTACGCCGCGCCCACGGATCGCGTACGCCGGCCGTGGAGGGTCGGCCGGTGCGCGCGCTCCTCGTCGCGGCCGCCGCCCTCCTCGCCGCCGGCTGCGGTGGCGAGCGGCACGCGGCGCCGCAGTGCGCCCTCCATCGCGGCGGCGATGTCTCCGAACGCACCGGGGAGCACACGCTCGTCCTGATTCTGACCGGCTGCACGGTGCGGTCGACGCCGCACGTCGAGCTCTTCGCGGCGGACGGCCGCAAACTCGCGTTCGCGTACGTGCCCGTAGGCGGCCGCGCCGGCACCCGGCAGGTCACGCTCGACAAGTACCGCTGCGACATCCGGACGACCGCGGTCGCACGGCGCGTGAGCCTCGGCTTCGCCGACGGCCGCCGCGCATCGCTCCGACTCGGCCCGTCACCCGTGCTGGACTGGTGCCCCGCCGAAGCGGCGTCGTCGATCGTGCGCGTCTACCTCGGCGGCATCCACCGCGTCGGCACGTACCGCGACGTGCTGCGCGACGTCTACGACGAGCACCTCGACACGAGCTGGTCGTGCGGGCTCCTCCGCGACGCGATCGCGCACCTGCCCGTCGGCGGCCCGACCTACTCGCGGCTGCCCGGGATCCTGGCGCGCGCCGCGGCGCGAGCGTGCGACGCCGCGCTCGCCGGGCTCGCGCAGGACGCGCCGCGGAGCGCCGTGGACGAAGCGCTGGGCAAACCGGACACGGCCGGGCCGCGCTGCCCGGTCTGGCGCTGGCGCCCCGCGTCGGGAGCGATCGACGGCGCACGCATCTGCTTCACGCACGGACGTGCGAGCACCGTCCAGACGGCCCTGCACGGCTAACGGTTCTGCAGGGTGTCGAGCCCGACCGCGAGCGCGACTGCGACGCGCCGGTCGAGCTTCCGGTCCGGGTCGCCGGACAGGTCGAGCACGTAGCGGTCGCGCAGCTGGAACTTCCGGTTCATCGTCCCGACGATCTCGCCCCCGACGAGGATGTCGAAGTTGTACGGAATCGGAATGAGCCCGCCGACGTCCGGGACGAAGTCGATCGCCCGCCGTGCGATCGCCATCGCCTGCGAGCGCTCGCGCGCGATCGCGATCTCCTCGCCCTCGGCGTTCGCAACCGTCCACGTCGTGCGCAGGAGCGACTTGCGGAGCACGTGGTGCAGCGTCCCGATCGTCCCGTCGTGCGCATCGACCACGTCGTAGCGCGAGCCGCCGGTGTCGAGCCACGTCCGCGCCTGGACGTGAAAGAGCTCCTGCGTCTCCGCCTCGTCGGCGAAGAAGTTGACGCGCTCCTTGACCGCGAGCTTCTTCTGGCGGACATACGCGATGGGCCCGCCGGCGGGCGTCTCGCCCGCGGCGAGGGGCGTCACGCGGTAGAGGTTCGCGATCGGCCGGACGAGCTGGTCGACCAGGTACCGGTCGTGGTCGAACGGCCCCATCAGCGCTTCTCCTTCTTCTCCCGCCGGATCCGCATCCCGAGCAGGACGGGCTCCCGGAGCGCCGCGCCGCACTCCTCGCAGTCGACGGCGAACGTCGACGAGAACGGCGCCTCGCAGGCCGGGCAGCGACGGAGTATGCGGCCGCCGCACGCGCAGGTCTCCGGCACCTCCGCCTCGAACTCGACGAACCAGCGCCGGGCGGCGCCACAGTCGAGACAGAAGGCACTCCAGTGCCCGAGCACGTTGCGACGCTCCTCACGGAGCCAATCCGAGGCCCTGCCCATACGGCGCCACCGTAGCGAAGCGCGCATTGAGGCGCGGGCCGGCCTGGCGTACCCTCAATGGGATGGGGGGCTCGCGGTGAGCGGCACGACGGGGATCGCCGTCGACACCGGCTTCCGGCCGTTCGTCCCGCGGCTTGCGGCCCGCTGGCACACGTCGAGCCCGGGCGAGCGCTCGCGCACGCTCGAGGCGTCGCTGCTCGGGCTCGACATCTCGGGCTTCACGGCCCTCTCGGAGCGGCTCGCCGAGCGGGGGAAGCTCGGCGCCGAGGAGCTGATCGCGCTGATCAGCGGGTGCTACTCCGGCCTGATCGACATCTCCGAGCGGTACGGCGGCGACGTCCTCAAGTTCCGGGGGGACGCCCTGCTGCTCCTCTTCGACGGCGACGGCCACGAGGAGCGGGCGGCACTCGCCGCTCTTGCGATGCAGGCGTTCATCGCGGAAGCCGGGCGGGCGGAGTCGAGCGTCGGTCCGGTGCACCTCTCGATGGCCGGCGGGCTCGTGACCGGGCCTTGCCACTTCTTCCTGCTCGGCCACCACCACCGCGAGCTGATCGTCTGCGGCCCGAGCGCCTCGCGGACGCTCGAGCTGGAGGACGCCGCGGAGGCCGGCGAGGTGCTCGTGTCGCCGCGGACCGCCGAGGCGCTCGTGGGCCTCGTGGCGGAAGCCCGCGACGGCTGCTTCCTGCTCGACGCGGCCGCCGCACCGGTCGAGCTCCCGTCGCCGGGGGCGGAGGACGACGCGGAGCCGGTCCCGCCGGAGCTCGTCCCGCCGCTGCTCCGGCTGCCGATCGAGGAAGACGCGGTGGAGTCCGAGCACCGGCACGCCACGGCGGCGTTCGTGAAGTTTTCCGGCACCGACGCGCTCGTCGACGACCCCGCCGGCGCGGAGTCGCTGCTCGCGAAGCTCGCGGATGTCGTCTCGGTCGAGACGCACGAGCGCGAGGTCACGTGGCTCGAGTCGGATATCGACGTGAACGGCGGCAAGCTCTACCTCGTCGCAGGCGCTCCGGTGACGAGCGGCGACGACGAGGAGCGCATGCTGAGGACCGTTCGGGCGATCGTCGACGCACACGTCGGGCCGCCGATCGCCGTCGGGGTCAACCGCGGCCGCGTCGTCGCCGGGCCGATCGGGTCGGAGCGCCGGCGCACGTACGCGGTCATGGGCGACACCGTCAACCTGGCCGCCCGGCTCACGGCCCGCGCCGACAAGGGCGAGATCCTCGCGAGCGGCGACGTGCTCCAGCGCTCGCGGGCGCGGTTCGAGACGACGTCGCGGCAGTTCCTGATGAAGGGCAAGGCGCGGCCCGTCACCGGGTACTCGCTCGGTGCGCTGACGGGCGAGACCCAGGACGAGGCGCCGCTCCTCCCGCTCGTAGGCCGCGAGCGCGAGCTGGGCGTGCTACGCGAGGCGCTCGAGTCGGCACGGCTGCGACAGGGCGGCGCCGTCGAGCTCGTCGGCGATGCGGGCGCAGGGAAGTCGCGCCTGCTCGAGGAGCTCGTCACCGGGGCGGTCGGCTTCCAGGTCCTGCGCGCCCGTTGCGAGCCGTACTCTGCATCGACGCCGTTCGCCCCATTCCGGCCGCTCCTGCGCCCGCTCGTCGGGATCCTCCCGGACGAGCCGGCCGACGCGGCGGGCGCGAAGCTGACCGCGTTCGTCCAGGGCGTCATGCCCGACCTCGCACAGTGGCTCCCGCTCCTCGCGCTGCCGTTCGGTGCGGACGTCGCGTCGACAGCGGAGGTCGACGAGATCGAGCCGTCGTTCCGGCGCGATCGCCTGCACGACGTCCTCGACGGCTTCCTGATGCGGCTGCTGCTGATGCCGACGGCGATTCTCGTCGAGGACACCCACTGGCTGGACGATGCGTCGCAGCTCGTGCTCGCGAAGCTGGCGCAACCGGGACCGCGTCCCTGGCTCGTCGTCGCGACGCGGCGGCCGTCGGGCGTGCCGATCGGCGGCACGGTGATCGAGCTCGAGCCGCTCGCCGCCGACGACGCGAGGAAGCTCGCCCTGCTCGCCGCCGGCGACACGCCGATCCCCGACGCGGAGCTGGCCGCGCTGACCGAGCGCGCCGCCGGGAACGCGCTCTTCATCCGCGAGCTCGCCCTGTCGCCCACGGGGGCGGACCAGCTCCCCGAGACGGTCGAGTCGCTGCTCACGAGCAGGATCGACACGCTCCATCCGAGCGACCGGCTGCTACTCAGGCACGCGTCGGTGATCGGCCCCTCCTTCGGGCTCGACCTGCTCGAGGAGATCCTGCCCGAGGACACGGGCGACCCCGACCGCTGGGCACGCCTCGCCGACTTCGTCGACTGGGACGGGCCCGCACGACTGCGGTTCCGCCACGACCTCGTCCACGCGGCGGCCTACGACGGCCTGTCGTACGCGAAGCGCAGCGAGATCCACGCGGTCGTCGGGAACGCAATCGAGCGCCGGTCGTTCGACGCCGCGATGGACGCCGACGTCCTGTCGCTGCATTTTCTCGCCGCGGGCGAGTGGACCAAGGCCTGGCGTTACTCGGTGAGGGCGGGCGACGACGCGCGCTCGAAGTACGCGAACATCGACGCCGCCACCTTCTACGAGCGCGCGCTCGCCGCGGCGGGCGGGCTCGAGCCGGGGGCGGAGGAACTCGCTCGCGTCTGCGAGGCGCTCGGCGACGTGCGGGAGCTCGCGGCCCGCTACGAGGACGCCGACACGGCGTACGAGCGGGCACTTGCCCACGGCGGCCGTCGCGCCGGGCTGCTCCGGAAGCGGGGCGTGCTGGCCGAACGCCAGGGACGCTACGACGACGCGCTCGCGCTCTACGACGACGCGGAGAGCGTCGGCGACGCGTCCGACCGCGTCGCGGCCCAGCTCGGCCGCGCGATCGTGCTCTACCGGCAGGGGCAGATCGACGACGCGGCGGACGCGGCCGCGGCGGCAGCCGAGGCGGCGGTCGCGCTCGGCGACCAGGCGGCGCTCGCGGACGCCTACTACATCCGCGCGGCCGCCGAGGGCGACCGCGGCGGCCCCGCGGGGGAGTTCCTCGACCTGGCGCTCCCGATCTTCGAGGAGCTCGGCCTGCTGAACCGGCAGGCGACGGTGCTGAACAACATGGGCGTGCGCGCGTACTACGAGGGGCGCTGGGACGACGCCGTGGCGCTGTACCTGCGCTCGGAGGAGGTCGTCCGCCGCGCCGGCGACGTGCTCACAGGCGGTCATGCGACGAACAACCGCGCCGAGATCCTGATCGACCAGGGGCGCCTGGCCGAGGCGGCGGAGCTGTTCGACCAGGCGCTCCGCACCTACCGGGCGGCGAAGTTCCCGGTCGGCGAGGCGTTCGCCACGATGTGCCTCGGCCGCATCGCGGCGGAGGAGAGCCGCTTCGACGACGCGCACCGGCAGCTGGACGACGCGCGCTCGCGCTTCGAGTCGCTCGGCAACGAGAGCCTCCTGCTGGAGGCCGACGCGCGGCGGGCGCAGGCGTTCGTGCTCGAGGGCCGCCACGCCGACGCCCAGGCGACCGCCCGGACGGCGCTCGACGGCACCCGCGCGATCGGCGAGGTCGGGGTGAGGCTCGCGCTGCTCGAGCGCCTGCTCGCCGTGGCGGCGGTGCAGGCGCGCGCCGCCGACACCGCGCCGGAGCACTTCGCCGAGAGCCTCCGCATCGCGCGCGAGCTGGGCGCCGACTACGAGGTGGCGCGGACGCTGCAGGCGAAGGTGCTGACGGGCCTCGCCTCCGACGAGGAGCTCGAGGAGGCGCAGGCGATCATGGAGCGCCTCGGCGTCCGGTCGCTGCCGGACGTGCCGCTGCCCTAGTGATGTGACCGGTATCACTAGCTCTTCAGGACGAAGTACTGCTTCTCGGACGAGGCCAGGATCACGTCTCCGAGCGACACCGTGATCGTGACGTAATACTTGCCCTGCGAGAAGCTCTTCGTCTTCTGGTTGTAGACGTACTGGAAGTCCGGGGAGCCCGTCCAGCGGAAGACGCCGCCGCTGTCGGAGGTGGCCGACGAGATCACCACCTCGCTGGTGGACGAGTCGGTGCTCGAG
>JAICYG010000040.1 GCA_025934335.1 Thermoleophilia bacterium
GGGGCGCCGCCCCCCCTGGTCTCCCCCCCCCACAACAACTAGGGCCCCCCGCGGGGGGGGGGGCCCTCTGGGGGCGCGGGCCGCGGCCCCCGCCCCCCCCCTCGACTCCTCGATCAGTCGTGCTACGAGTTGACGCTGACCGCCGAACCGCCGCAGTCCGTCGCCTTGTACCAGGTGGCACCAGGCCCGTGAACCGCCCAGCTCTTGTTGCCGACGGTGGCGGTGAGGCAGTAGCCGCCGTCGCTGAGCGTGCCGACGGTCACCGCGCTGGCGATGCCGCTGTCGATCGCCTGCATCGACGGCTTGGTCATCCCGGTGTACTTGCCGTGGTCGCTGTAGTAGGCCTCGGCGACCGGGATCGCCTCGCGCAGGTCGGACTGGGCCGCGCGGTTGTTGGCGCGGTCCTTGAAGCCGAGGTACGACGGCACCGCGATCGCCAGCAGGATGCCGATGATCACGATGACGATCAGAAGCTCGATCAGCGTGAAGCCCTCGTCACGAGAGATCCGCTGCCGCAACTTGGTCATACACGTACTCCTTCGCTGGTGGGGTAGGACGAAGATCCCGCAACAACTTCTGTTCGATACCTGCCGATTCCTCTTCCCCCTGAGGGGGGAATCGGCAGGGTCCCGATCAGTCGTTCGTCGCGGCGATGTCACAACCGAGGTACGAGAACGAGGTCATCAGGTCCGAGAGGAACGCATCCGCCTCCTGCAGCGTCGGGAAGCGGTACGGCCTCTCGGCAGTCGAGGTTCCGGCGAGGATGACGACCTCACCCTGCTCCTGCCGGACATCGATCGTGGCCACGTCCGTACCCTCGCGGGTGATCCGCCAGGAAGCGTCGTGGTCGACAGCCAATTGAATCGCAGCTGACATCCCGATCACTATCGGCAGCTCGTTTCGGCGCTGCACCACCCTGATGGGGGAGATTGCAGGCGTTTCGCGGCCGCTACGCCGAGCAGACGCGTGCGAGCTCTTCCGCGCTCGTCATGCCTGCCGCGACCTTGCCGATGCCGTCCTCCCACATCGTCCGCATCCCCTCGCCGCGTGCGGCCTCCGCGAGCACGTCGCGTGACGCCTTCTCGGATGCGAGCTGCTCGAGTAGCGGGCTCATCTCGAGCAGCTGGAAGACTCCGACGCGCCCCCGATAGCCCGTTTGCCCGCAGCGCGGGCAGCCGCGCTTGCGGTAGAAGAGCGTTCCCTCGAGCTGCTTCGCCCGCACCTCGTCGACGTGGAGCGACGCGAGCTCGTCGGGCCTTACTTCATAAGGCTCGGCGCAGTGCGGGCACAGCCGGCGCGCGAGACGCTGCGCCAGAACGGCGGACACGGCGGCACCGGTGATGAACGGCTCCACCCCCATCTCGTTCAGGCGCGTGATCGCCGACGGGGCGTCGTTCGTATGCAGGGTCGAGAGGACGAAGTGGCCGGTGAGGGCCGCCTCGATCGAGATGCGCGCCGTCTCGCCGTCACGAATCTCGCCGACCATGACGACGTCGGGGTCCGAACGCAGGATCGAGCGCAGCGCCGTCGCGAAGGTAAGGCCCGCGCGCGGGTTGATCTGTACCTGGTTGATCTCTCCGAGCCGGTACTCGACCGGGTCCTCGACCGTGATGATGTTGATCTCGTCGCGCTTGATCGCGGCGAGACCCGCGTACAGCGTCGTCGACTTGCCCGACCCTGTCGGCCCGGTCACGAGCATCGCGCCCGTCGGCTTCGCGAGGATCCGGTTCATCTGCTGCTGCATGTCCTCCGCCAGGCCGATCTCCGCGAGCGTCGGCACCTCGCGCGACTTGTCGAGCAGGCGCATCGTCACCGACTCGCCCTCGACCGTCGGCAGCGTCGCGACGCGAATGTCGAGCATCCGTCCCGCAGCCGCAGCGCCCAGTGTGATGCGGCCGTCCTGCGGCTTGCGGCGCTCGGCGATATCGAGCTTCGCGAGCACCTTCAGGCGCGTCGTCACTCCCGCAGCGAGCCGCTTCGGAACGCGGTGCGCGACGTGCAGCACGCCGTCGATGCGGTAGCGCACGATCAGGTCGTTCTCCTGCGGCTCGACGTGGATGTCGCTGGCGCCGTCCTCGGCCGCCTGGAAGATCATCGAGTTGACCAGGCGGACGAGCGGCGCGTCCGAGATGCCGTCGTCGGCCTCGAGGTCGTCCTGTTTCTCGTCGCCGACGACGATCTCCTCGAGGAACGTCGCGTTCATCGCCTCGGCGGCGCGCCCGAGGCGGCGCAGCTCGGTGAGGACGTCGCTGCGCGCAGCGACGTGGAAGACGACATTCAGGCGCGTCGCGAACTTGAGCTCGTCGAGCCCGCGTACGTCCTGGGGATTCGTGATCGCCACCTTGATCGTCGAGCTGTCCGCGGCGAACGGGATCGCGCAGACGCGCTCGAGCACGGGGAGCGGGATCAGCTTCGCCGCCTGCGCGTCGACGCCGGCGATGGCGAGGTCGACGAGCGGCAGGCGATACTGCTCGGCGAGCGAGCGGGCAACGCCGAGAGAGCTCGCGAAGCCCTCCTCGACAAGCGCCTCGGCGAAGGCGCCGCGGCCGGCGCGCGTGCGAACCTGGTCGACCTTGTCCGGCGCGAGGAGGCCGCTCTCGCGGATCACCTCGGAGACGAGGTCGCCCGTCCCGCCGGGGAGCTGCGGATCACCGTCCTCCGTTCCGTCTTCGGAGCCGATCAGGCGCAGGTCGGGTGTGTTCTCCATGTTGCTCGACGCCTCCATCAAAGGACCCGCAGGTACCAGTCCACGATCGCGTGACCGGCAAAGAGCGCGAGCACGCCGCCGAGGGAAAGGAACGGCCCGAACGGGATCGCCATCTTCCTTGCCGCCTTGCCGTGCCGTGCACCGAGCACGGCCGCCGGCACGAGCGCGGCGATCATTCCCGCGAGCAGCGCGACCGGCACGACGCGCCCGAGGACGACACCGAGCAGGAGTGCGAGCTTCACGTCGCCCATGCCCATGCCGCCCGGATATGCCAGTGCCGCTGCGAGGAAGAACGCAGCTGCGCCGACCCCTGCGGCAATCCACTCGACCGACGGGTGCAGGATCGTCTGCGCAGCGAGCAGCACCGCAGCCGCCGGGACGACGATGCGGTTGGGGATGATGCGGCGCTCGAGGTCGGTCGCCGACACCGTGACGAGCACGGCACAGAAGACCGCCGCGACCGCAAAGTCCCACATGAAGCCGAAGTCGAGCGCGCAGCCCGCGACGAGCGCGGCCGTCACCGCCTCGACTGCGGGATAGCGCCACGAGATCGCGGTGCCGCAGTGGCGGCAGCGGCCTCGCAGCAGCGCGTACGAAAGCAGCGGGACGTTGTCGTACCAGTGAAGCGGCGTCGAGCACGACATGCACGCCGAGCCCGGCGAGACGATGGATCGCCGGAGTGGGATGCGGGCCGCGAGCACGTTCAGGAAGCTGCCGACGGCGAGACCCGGCGCCAGCGTGAGCGCAGCGAGCTCCACGTTCATCCGCCGCGGGTTACGCCGCGCCCGTTCCGTTGGGCGACCCCACCGCGAGCTCCTCCTCGGGCCCGTCGGTCGCCTCGGCCGCAGCAGCCTGCTCGAGCGCGTGCTCCTTGAGCGCGCGGTCGAGGGCGATCATGAAATCGTGCCGGTTCGGTGCGGCGTTGGCCGCGACCTCCTGATCGACGTTGCCGGAGATCACGTGCTTGATCAGCGCGTCCGTGATCGTCTGCATGTCGAAGAAGGAGCCTTCCTTCACCGCCTCGGGGATGTACTCCGACTTGTCCTCGCGGATCAGCTCCTGGATGCGGCTGTTCGCGATCATCACCTCGACGGCCGCCACACGACCGCCGCCGAGCTTCGGGAGCAGACGCTGGGAGACGACGCCCCGGAGCACGCCCGCGAGGATCGAGCGAACCTGCGGTTGCTTGATCGCCGGGAAGAACTCGACGTACCGGCTCACCGTCTCTGCCGCGTCGACCGTATGCATCGTCGAGAGCACGAGGTGACCCGACTCTGCCGCCTGCAGCGCGGTCTCGGCGGTCTCAGCGTCGCGGAGCTCGCCGATCAGGATCACGTCCGGGTCCTGACGGAGCACGCGGCGGAGCGCCTCGTGGAAGTTGTCGGTATCGAGACCGACCTCGCGCTGGTTGACGATGCAGTTGATGTCGGGGTGCAGGATCTCGATCGGGTCCTCGATCGAGACGATGTGCTGCCGCCGGGTGCGGTTGATGTGCCCGAGCATCGCCGCCAGCGTGGTCGTCTTGCCGCTACCGGTCGCACCGGTGACGAGGACGAGCCCGCGGTGCTCCTCCGAGAGCTTCTCGACGCCCGGGGGCAGCCCGAGACCGCGGAAGTCCGGGATCTGCGCCGGGATGACGCGGAAGGCGAACGAGATGTCGCCGCGCTGCCGGAACGCGTTCACGCGGAAGCGCGGCAGGTCGGGCAGCTGGTACGCAGTATCCATCTCACCGGTCTCGTGGAAGAGGCGGACGCGCCGGGGAGCGCTGGCGCCGACGGCGTTCAGCACGTCCTCGAGCGCCTCGGAGTCGAAGGCGGGCAGGTCGCCGAGCGGCGTCAGCTCGCCGTCGATGCGAACAACGGGGGGAAGGCCGAACTTGAGGTGCACGTCGCTCGCGCCGCGATCGACGGCCTGGGAAAGGATGTCATGAAGGTCCACGCCTGCCCTATCGGCAGAAGCGGGCGAATCATTTAGCCGCAGATCGTCCACGTTTCGAGTCTTACGCGGACGGGGGCGTGTTTCCTCCCCCGGCCGGGTGGTCGGAAGGTGTCCGGCCATACCCCTTGAATGGGGATTGCGTAGACGGCATCCCCGACCGATCCTCTGGGGACGCCGCCATGGAAACGTGAGCGACACTGCGACAGAGACGACTCCGGCAGCCGAGGCGACCGCAGCGACGGTCGAGGCCCTCGCGCGAGCCCTGGAGCTGCACGACTACCGGCGCGGGCGCTTCGGCGAGACCTCTGCGCACACGGCGCGCGTCACGCAGCTCGCGCTGCACCTCGCCGAGCGTGTCGCGCCCGAGCTCGCGCTCGACGCGCAGCTCGCCTACGGCTTCCGGCTCCACGACATCGGCATGATCGGCGTCTCGAACGCGACCCTGCTCAAGCCGGGCGCGCTGACGCCGGCGGAGGTCGACGAGATTCGCGAGCACCCGTGGCTCGGCGAGCGGATCGTCGCGCCGGTTCCCGCGCTCGGCGGGCTGACACGACAGGTGATCGCCTGCCACCACGAGCGCTGGGACGGCTCCGGCTACCCGCGCGGCCTGCGCGGCGTCGAGATCCCGGTCGCGGCACGCATCTTCGCCGTCGTGGACGCGTTCGACGCGATGACGAACGACCAGCCGTACCGCGACGCGCTGCCGGAGCCTGAGGCACGCGACGAGATCCAGGCGAAGGCGGGGCTCGAGTTCGACCCCGACGTCGTCTCGGCGTTCCTCTCGCTCTAGGTTCCGCTCGAGATTCCGCTCCGGGTTCCGGCCTCGGCACGAGCGCCGGGGCCCGCTGCTACTTCTTCACCTGCAGCGTGGCGGTCGCCGATGCGGGCGGCGGTGGCGTTCCCGCCGTGATCTGGGCCGTGATGGTGGCGGTCGGTGGGTTCTTTCCCGCCACCTTGAGTTGGGCGCTCTGAGTCGATCCCTGGGTGATGTCAACGGAGGTCGTCACGGTTGCATTGCTCGTATTCGAGCTGGTCAACCCGATCGTCAACCCCGACGTCGCGTTGGCCGGGTTGCCCCACGTGTCGAGCAGACCGACGTTCGCGGTCAAGGAACCGTTGTTGCCGATGCTGATCGGCTGCGGCTTGCACGTCGACCCGCCGGGGCTGCAGTTGACGAACGTCAAGCTCTGCGGAGTGGCGCCCTTGACGGTGAACGGCAGCGAGCTTCCCTTGATTGCGGCCGTCTCCGTCGCGGTGAGCGTGGTGCTCGCGGCGTTGTAGAGCGTGATGCCGACGATCGGGCCGCCGACGCCTGAGCTAAACGACAGGCTGTTCGTCGCCGGGTAGTCGGGGGCCTTCCCGTTCGGCGCGTTCGCCGGGCCACTGAGGGTGATCGTGTGCGTCCCGCTGTACGCCGTGGGATTGCCGTTCTGGTCGATGGCAGTCAACGTCACGTTGAACGGCGTTCCGGCCACCTGCGATCCGACCGTCGTCGTGTCGACGGCGGAGGTGACCGCGAATCCGGCAATCGAAGCGGCGCCGACGGTGATGCTGGCGCTCGAGCCCGTGACCTGCCCCTCCGTCACGGTGATGCTCGTCGTCTCGGCCCTGACGAGCGTGACCGGAACCGTCGCTCCGCCGTTCGTGAAGACGACAGACGGCTGGTACGTCGGCGGCGTACCGCTCGACGAGTTCGACGGCCCGGTATAGCTCAGCGTCTTCGTGCCGGTGTACGCGGCATCCGGGCACGTGCCGGTCGGCGTGCAGGCCGTGATCTGGACGTTGAAGGCGGTTCCCGCGGTCGGCGTCGTCGTGGCCGGCACCACCTGGAAGGTGTCCGGTGGCACCGTCACGTCGATGTGCGCGATCGAGGTCGAGCCGTTACAGAGGCTGCTGGCCACGTTGTTGGTGCTGTCGGACGGGAACGTGGCATACCACCAGTAGCGCCCCGTCGTGCTCGGCGTGAACCCGGTCGCCGAGGGGCTGTACGACCCGTTTCCGTCCGCCTTCACCTGGCCCGCCGATTGCCAACCGGCGCCTCCGCACGAGGAGGGTGCGGTGTTCGTCGGCCCGGAGATCATAATGGAGACGTTGTTCGGCGTGTACCCCGAGCTACCGGCGAGGGTGGCCGTGATCGACGAGCCGGGAATCTCCTTGTTGACCACGGCGCTCGCGCTGCTCGAGAGAGTCAACGTCGGCGTCCACTTCGTCGTCTTCACGCTGGTCGAGGCCATCGTCGCGCCGCAGACGGCGCTCGCCTTCTTGTTCGCGGAATCGCCGGTGTACGTCGCGTACCAGTAGTAGGTGCCCGTCGAGCTGAACTTGAAGGCGGCTCCCGCGGCGGGACTCGGGTGGTAGGTGCCGTCGCCGCTCACGTTGACGCTGTCGAAGGGCTGCCAGGCGGCGCCGCTGCACGGCGGCGAAGGGGTCGACGGCGGCGACATGACGTAGAAATCGATGCTCCCCGTTTCGCCGGCACCGCCGGACAGCGTCGCCGAGATGGCGTTGACATCCGGGTTCGTGTTCTGGATCGCCGCGCGCTGGGTGTTGAAGGCCATGGTGACGATCGCCTTGCCGTTCACGTTCGCGATGTTGATCGGGGAGAAGGTCGACGCGCTACGCGCGAGGATCGGGTACGTCGCGATCTGCGCGTTCCGCACGACCACGTACACCTGAAGCACGATGTCGCTGGAGCCGCCGTTCGGCGTGTCGGTATGGATGAACGTGTCGATCCGGTACTTGCGGTTGTCGGGCGTCGGGGTCGCGGTGCCCGGGCCGACGAACTGGATCGGCATGCACTCCGGCTCCGTGGGGCAGGCGGTCAGGTTCATCCCGGCCGTGAGGTTCGTGACCTCGCCCGTCGTGGACATGTTCGGGTCGGTCTTGTAGGCGTTCGCGTACACGACGTCGCTCGTCGCCGCCTGGAGAGCCGTGGAATCGAGCCGAATGTCGGGGAACGAGAGGTTCCGGTAGAGCTCGATCTGCTTTTCCGCCAGCGTGAGGGCGGTGCCCTTCTGGCCCGAGCGCTGCAACGAGAGCGCGCTCGAGGTGAGAACCGTCAGGAGCGACCCGATCCCGATCGCGAGGACGGTCAGCGCGACGATCAGCTCGATGAGCCCCTGCCCGTCCTCACGGACGCCGGATCTTCCGAGTCGCTTCGACATCGAGTCAGGGACCGCGCCGGGCCCTTACTGGATCTGCTTCCAGGAGCCGGGCTGCACCACCCAGGTCGCCTGGGTGGTGATCGAGGACGGAAAGCTCGTCGGCGGCGCGACCGGGACGATGCTGCCGCCGTTACCGCCGATCGTCGCCGTGTCGGCCATCACCGGCCCCATCACCGTCGTGCCGCCGGTGTTTGCGTAGCCCTGGTTGACGAGGAGCATGATGTCGAGCTCACCGTTGCCGGTCCGGTCGAATGCGGGCTGCTTCGTGATGTTCTTCGGGTTGACGACGACCATTCCGAGGATGCCCTGGTTCGGGTCCCAGGTGGTCGGGCAGCCGGAGCCGCTCGCGACGGGGCTCCCGGCAGGGCCGCACACGGTGATGTTCGACGAGCCGCTGACGGTTCCGTTGATGAAGATGGTGCCCCCGTTCGCGCCGGTGACGACGTTGTCCTTCACGTACGTGCCGCTGTTCGAGAGATCGACGTCGCCGTCGATCCAGACGGTGCCGCTGATCGAGAGCTGTTTCGTCGCGCTGTTCCAGGCGAGGTGGCCGACGACGTCGCCGTTGTCGTCGTAGACGGTGCAGTCGAAGTTGCCGCCGCTCGGCATCAGCGTCGTCGTGGGCGTCGTGCCGTCCTGAACCGAATTGCTGTCGAACGTGAACGAACCGCCCGAGCAGGTCGGCGTGCTCCAGTTGCCCGACTGGTACGTCTGCGTCGGATTGATGCTCGGCAGCGAGAACGACGACGGGTCGACGGACGGCGGGTTGTCGGAGTAGACGTTGCTGCTGGCGGAGTCGCTGCAGATCTCGGGCGATCCCTGGTTGGTGCAACCGCCGACGATGTCGGCTGACGCGTACGGCAGCGCCGAGGTCCCGATGCTCGCATTGTTCTTGCCCATGTAGACGCCGCCGATGTAGATCGAGCCGGTGTGCGCGGCCGGCGGGTTGAGGCTGACATCGCCCGATGGGCAGAAGTCGCCGCTGATCCAGACGTCCTTGATCGTCATGGGCGCCGTGCCGTGCGTGTCGACACACGCAGAGCCCTGGTTGTCGACGACGAGCCCGTAGTGAGAGAGCGCGTCGAGCGGCGTGGTCGCATTCTTCCAGTAGGTGGTCTCCTGGATCGTGCGCGTGATCTTCCCGTTCGGCGAGGTGGCCGTCCCCGTGATCACCCAGCAATTCGACGGGCTGCCGAGGTGCGTGCATTCGGTGTCGGCCTTGGCGTACTTCGTCATCGAGTACGTGCCGTCCGCACCGTCGAGGGAGAAGTTGTACGGCCCGAGGATGGTGCCTGCTCCCTGGAAGTCCTTGTCGTCGGCGTTCTCGAGCACCGAAAGCGCGTTGTTCACGCCCGCCTCGGCGACGTGGAATGCGCGCGCGCTCTCGCGGTCACGGCTGAACTGCGCCTCGTTTCCCGTCGTGAACGAGATGAGCGCGCCGATCGAGATCGTCAGCGCGGACATGACGATCAGGGCCAATACCAACGATTGGCCGGACTCGGAACGGACGAGTTGTCGAAACATGCGCTCCTGGGGCCGCAGGCCGAACATACGTGTGTCTCCCTCGAGAGGACTGGTGCAGTGTCCGTCGCACTATTAGGGAGCGAAACCGCCGAATCCTCCCCCGAACGGGGGTTGAACCTTCGTGTTCCCGAACTGATCCTCCGTGACGATGGTCCCTGTGACACCGCGCCGAAACCGGCTCCGGCTCATCGCCGGTCAGGCCGGGTACACGCTGATCGAGACGCTGGTCGTGATGACGCTGCTCGTGATCGTGATCGGCGCGGTCGCCGACGGATTCACGAACGCGAGCAAGACGCAGACCGACCAGACGGCGCGCGCCGACGACCAGGAGGCGGCGAGGCAGGCCCTCGACCGCATGCGCCGCGACGTCCATTGCGCAAGCGCCGCGATCGCACAGCAGACCGACCCGCTCAATGCGAACGCGGGCTGGACACTCAACCTGACCGTCAACCCGGATCAGTGCCTCGCCGTCACCGCGGGCGACATCCTGGGCAACGGCACGAGCGACGGAGTGCAGTGGTGCACCGTGCCGGTTGGAGGCGCGGCCAACCACTACATCCTCTACCGAACGATCGTGAAGAAGTGCGACGCGAGCGACGCGGTGTTCCAGGTCGACCACCTGACGCGCGGCGACGTGTGGGCGCCGAAGGTGGTGTGCTCGCCCGCACACCTCGAGGCGGTGCCCGTCGACATGGCGGTGAACCGCGACATCGCGTCGCGACCCGACCGCACGTACGAGCTGAAGGACACGATCGCGCTCCGGAACGACACGGCCGAGACGGGCGCGCAGGCCGGCTGCTGAGCGCACCCGCGCGTCCGCTCAAGCAATGCCGTCGGGATGCCGACGTAGCCTGATGTGATCGTCGCCGCGCCTGTTGCCCGGACGCGCGCACTCGTCGCGCGCCGCGAGGCGACCGTCTGGGTCGTCCTCGGGTCTCTCGTCCTCGCGTCTGCGATCGCACGCATTGTCGTCGCCCAGTGGCACACGGGCCCGCGTTATTTCGCGGACGAGTACATCTACGCGGCATTGAGCAACTCGCTCGCGCACGGCCACCTGACGGTGCGAGGGGAGCCGGCCCGCTTCTATGCCATTCTGCAGCCGCTTCTGGCCGCGCCCCTCTGGCAGCTTTTCCCGGTCGAGGTCGCCTACCGCCTCGTCCAGGCCCTCAACGCGGTTGCCGCATCGCTCGTGGTGGTCCCGGTGTGGCTGCTCGGCCGGAGACTCGGGATCGGCCGCGGGCCGTGCTTCCTCGTCTGCGCCTACTCGCTCGTGGTGCCGATGCTCGCGATGATCCCGGTGACGATCTCCGACTTCGTCGCCTACCCGCTCGTGATCGGCGGTGTCGCGGCGGCCGTTCGCTCTCTCGAGGAGCCGACCCGGAAGCGACAGCTCGTCTTCCTCGCCCTCGCAGTTCTCGCGACGCTCGCCCGCATCCAGTACTTCGTCCTCGTGCCGGCCTACCTCGCCGGCGCGCTGGCGCTCGACCGGCGAACGGCACCTCGCCGCCACCCGTTTGTGTTCGCCGCGTTGCTCCCGGCCCTCGCCGGGGCGGTGCTGGCCGTGACCGGGTACTACGCGGTCGGGACGGGGTCGTTCAGGGGGGCGATGATCACCTGGCTCCCGCTCGACGGCTTCATCCTGTCGACGATCGCAGGCGCGATGCTGGTGCCGGGGGCCGTCGCGGCGATCGTTCGACCGGCAAACCGTACTCAGGCTGCGTTCAGCTGGGTGACGACCGTGATGGTCGTGCTGACGTTCGTCCAGGCAAACGTGCCCGGCGCCCAGGAGGGTCGCTTCAAGGAGCGGTACGTCTTTGCGCTGCTGCCACTCGTCGCGCTCGGATTTGCGGCGTACGTGCGGAACGGCCGTCCGCACCGCTGGACCGTCCTCCTCGTCTCCGCAGCCGTGATCGGCGCGGCGGCCCAGCTTCCGTTCTCCGCCTATACCGCGTTCGCGCCCCGCTACGACTCGCAGGGGCTCACGGCGGCCTGGCTCCTCCAGCAACACCTCGGCGCGTCGGGAGCATCGGCCGTGATCGCGGTGTTCACGTCGCTCGCGGCGATCCTCGCGATCGCCATCTCGCTCAGACGGCGGCTCGCGGCGATCGCGCTTCCGATTGCCATCCTCTGGGCCGTCGCTGCGACGGCGGCGGCTTCCTACGTCGACGCGCACGACAATTACCGGCCTTCCGATCCGCCCGCGTGGGTAGACGCCGCCGCGGCCGGCGCCTCCGTGACCGCGATCGCCACTCCGTCATCCGATCGCCTGGCGCTGATCAAGCAGCTCTACTGGAACCGGTCAATCGACCGCGAGCTCCTACTCGACTCGGCGGTGCCGACTGACGTGTACGCGACGAAGCAGGTGAAGCTCGGGGCGGACGGAGTGCTCGCCGGGGTGCGAGGCTACTTCCTGTTCGACGCGAACGGCACGCAGGCGACGTTCGCCGGCGCGCGGCTCGTCGCACACAGCGGCTCGTACGACCTGTTTTACGCGCCGTCGCGTCCTCGCTTCCAGCTGCTCGTGGAGAACCGAACGCCCGACGGGTGGCTCGGCCAGGTGGGGCGGCTTCGCGCGTGGTCGGACGCGCCGCGACCCCGCGTTCGGTTCACGTTGTCGCTCCCCGCGGATGCGCCCGGCGCGGTTCGCGTCTGGCTCGGTCTCCGGCGGTTCAAGGTCTCCCCCGGCGACCGCATCCCGATCGCGTGCGCATCGAGCCGGTGGCCGGTGAAGGTGATCTTCGCGTCGGCGCAGGGGCGGATGACGGGGCTCACGGCACCCATGACGACCGCGCGCCTCACCGACGCGAGGATCGCGTCGGGGGGACCGCGCGTTCGCGGTGGCACGCGGTGCTCGGCCGTGCCGTCGTAGGCCCGACGCGATGCGGCGCAAGGACATGAGCGGTTCGATCCGAACGTGACGGCGTGTTCGAGGGCAAGCACATCGCCGTTGTGATCCCGGCCTACAACGAGGAGCACCTCCTCGAAACCACCCTCGAGGGAATCCCCGCGCTCGCGGACCGCGTGTACGTCGTCGACGACGCGTCGCGCGACGGAACGGTCGGGCGCGCCCATTCGGCCGCAGCGAGGGATCGGCGCATCACCGTGATCGCCCATGAGCGAAACGGCGGCGCCGGCGCTGCAGTCGTCACGGGCTACAAGCGCGCGCTCGCCGACGGCGCCGAGGTCGTCTGCGTCATGAACGCCGACAACCAGATGGATCCGGCCGAGCTGCAGGCGCTCATCGGGCCCGTCGTGCGTGACGAGGTCGACTACACGAAGGCGAATCGGCTCTTCACCGGCGAGGCGTGGAACCTGATTCCGCACTACCGCTACCTCGGAAACGCGTTCCTGTCGCTCGTCACGAAGATCGCGTCCGGCTACTGGCACATCGCCGACTCACAGGCCGGCTACACGGCGATCAACCGGCGCATGCTCGAGCTCGTCGACCTGGACAACATCTATCCGCGCTACGGGTACCCGAACGACATGCTCGTCCACCTGAACGTCTGGTCGGCACGTGTACGCGACGTACCATCGCGGCCGATCTACGGCGTCGGCGAAAAGTCCGGGATCAGGCTCCGCTCGGTCGTGCCCCGCATCTCCTGGCTGCTGATGAAGGGGTTCTTCTGGCGTCTCGGGCACAGGTACGTGATCCGCGACTTCCATCCACTCGTCTTCTTCTATACGGCCGGCTTCTTCAGTTTCCTGATCGGGCTCGGGCTCGGCAGCTACGCGATCAGCGCGCACTACGCGGGCAATCCGCCGACGCCCGGCACGGCGATCCTCGTGGCGCTCATGCTCACGTTCTCCGTCCTGTTCACGCTGTTCGCGATGTGGTTCGACATGGAGACGAACAAGGACTTGCGTTGACTCGAGTCGTGGTCGCGGGCACGTTCGCCGCCGACTACAGCCGGAACAGGATCGTGCTCGGCCTGCTTCGCGATCTCGGCTTCGAGGTCGAGATCATCCACTTCGACCTCTGGGGTGACGAGCGACCGGCGCTTCTCTCGCGCCGCAAGCTGCCGCTCGTGACGCGTGCGATCGGGGTCTACGCGCGCCTCGCGTGGCGGGTGTTGCGAACCCGGAAGCCGAGCTTCTTCTTCGTCCTCTATCCCGGCCACCTCGACGTTCGGCTCGTGTCGCTGATCGCGCGCATCCGCCGGCTCCCGACCGTGTACGACCACTTCATCTCGCTCGAGGAAACGGTCGTCGGCGACCGTGGCTTGCGTGGCGAGAAGTCGGCCACGGGCCGCCTGCTCGAGCGCATCGATCGCGGCGCGTGCCGTGCGGCAGATCTCGTCCTGGCCGACACGCCCGCCGATGCCGACTACTTCGCGACGCGCGCCGGCATCGAACGGGCCCGGATCCGTGTCCTGTGGGTGGGCGCGCAGGACGACCTGTTCGAGCCGGTCGCCGAGAGACCCGAACACGGCCTCGTGTTCTTCCACGGCACCTACATCCCGCTTCACGGCATCGAGACGATCGTTCGGGCGGCGAAGCTGCTCGAAGCAGATGACGGCATTCGCTTCCGCCTGCTCGGCAGCGGGCAGGAGCGACCCGCGATCGACAGGCTGGCGCGAAGCCTGAGAGCGGAGAATCTCGAGTTCGCTGCTCCGGTGCCGGTCGAGCGCCTCGCCGGCGAGATCGCCCGGGCGGAGCTCTGCCTCGGCATTTTCGGCACCACGGCGAAGGCGCTTCGCGTCGTCCCGAACAAGGTCTTCGAGTACCTCTCGGTCGGCCGCCCCGTCCTCACGGCCGATACCCCGGCGATCCGCTCCGCCTTCCCGACCGAGGTCGCGGTCGTCCCCCCCGGCGACCCCGAAGCGCTCGCGGCGGCCGTTCGCCGCCTCCTCCGCGACCCCGCCGAGCTGGCGCGGCTCGCCGCGGCGGGACGGGCCCGCTTCCAGCGCGACTACAGCCGACCCGCGCTCGGCCGCCTCCTCGCCGCCGACCTCGCAGAGCTGATCTAGAGGCCAGCGCCGGGCCGCGCTGACGACGAGGCCGGTGCGGATGTCGCCGCGGCAACGCGACGGAGTTGGAACACTCCCGCGGTGGATCCCTGGGCCGCCGCCGACCTGGAGGAGCTCGCCCGTCGCGACGACGAGCTGGCCGTCGGCGCGGCACGCCTCCGCGAGCTTGACGAGCAGGTCGGGTCGCTCCGGTCGCGTGCCGAGGCGCTCGACACGTTCTTCGCGACGTACCGGGAAGAGGAATCGAGACGGCACGAGGCGGTCACGGCAGCCGAGACTGAGCTGACACGGCGCCGCGCCGAGCTTGCCGCCGTGGAGCGCGAGCTTACGGCGGCCCGCGACACGGAGGCGCGAGAGCGGGCCGAGCGGGCCAGGCAACGCGCACGTGACCACGTGACGGTGGCGGAGTCGATGCTCGAACGCGCCCGGTCCGACGGCGACGAGCTCGAGCGCGACGCATCGACGAACTCGCAGGAGATTCCCGAGCTCGAGGCGCGGGCACGCGCCGTCGCCGCGCAGGTCGACGTCGTCCCGCCCACCCCGACCGGAGTGCGCGAGCTCGTCGACTGGGCGTCGCGCGCGCACGCGGCGCTCTTCGTCGCGGTGGGGCAGCTCGACGCGGAGCGCGACCGCGTGATCCGCGAGGCCAACGAGCTCGCAACGATGCTGCTCGGCGAGCCGACGTACGGCTCCACCGTCTCGCAGCTAGCGCAGCGCGTCCTCCCACTCGCCCGCGAGTAGCCGCGGCACGAGATCGTCGAGCAGCCGCAGCGTCATCCCCCAGAGCACGCGGTCGCCGACGGGGATGCCGTCGACGAGCAGGCCCTCCGGCCAGCGCGCGCTCGTGAAGAGGCGCTCGCGGCGGAGTTCCGGGTCCCACAGCTCACGGACGCTCGGCGTCAGCACCTCGACCACCTCGGCCGGGCTCGGCCGCCACGCGAGGCCGGCTGGGACGCGGCCGAGGAAGGCGTGCACGTCGATGTTCGTCGGCCCGCTGCGCACCGGCGGGAGCTCCGCGACGACGCTGACGAGCGCCGGCGCGAGCCCGATCTCCTCCTCGGCCTCGCGCAGGGCGGTCGCCACGAGGCTCTCGTCGCGCGGCTCGACGCGCCCGCCGGGAAACGCGAGCTGCCCGCCGTGGTGCCCGCGATCGGTGCGCACGATCAGCACGAGTCGCAGCTCGCCGTGCAGGTCGCGGAAGACGGGCGCGAGCACCGCGGCGGTGCCCTCAGTCCTGGACGTCGGCACCCGGCCAGGTGTCGCCGAGGAGGTAGCCCTCGGGGAAGGGGTCGCGGTCGTCGACGTACCACTCGATCCGCCCGGTCACGAATGCGCTGCCGCGGATCGCGGGGACGATCCCGTCCTCCGTCTCGCTCACGATCCGCCCCTCGAAGACGGAGCCGACCGGCGAGGCGTGGGACATCGTTTCGCCGACCTTCATCAGGCCGCGGGCATGCAGCGTCGCCATGCGCGCCGAGAGGCCGGTGCCGGTGGCGGAGCGGTCGAGCCGTCCCGGGGAGATCACGACGGCGTTCCGCGAGACCGCCCCCACGCCCCGCCAGGGCTCCGCGAGCTGGACGATCGAGACGTCGCGCGTCAGCTGCTCGCGCGCCGCGAGGCGTATCGCCTCGCCGGCGACACAGAGATCGCGCGCCTCGTGTGGCTCGAGGCGGAAGCCGAGCGCGGCCGCGTCGGCGATCGCGTACCACATGCCGCCGAATGCGACGTCGACCGTCAGCCTCCCGAAGCCGTCGACTTCGAGCGGTGCGTCGAGCAGCGTCGCCCGCGCGGGGACGTTGACGATCTCGACGCTCTCGACGCGGCCGGCCCTGCAGCCGCACCTGGCCTCGACGACCCCCGCCGGCGCCTCGAGCCGCACGATCGTCTCGGGCTCGCGCAACTCGACGAGACCGGTCTCGAGCAGCACCGTCGCGACGCAGATCGTGTTCGACCCGGACATGAGCGGATATTCCGTCGGCTCCATGATCACGTAGCCGAACGCGCAGTCCGGACGCGTCGCGGGCACGATCAGGTTGGCGTGCACCGCGACGGAGCCTCGCGGCTCGCGCAGCAGGAACCGGCGCAACCGGTCGTCTGCGCGCAGGCTCTCCATCTGCTCACGCACCGTCCTGCCGGGCGGCGGGTCGACGCCGGCGACCACGACGTTCCCTACCTCGCCGCCGGCATGACAGCCGACGACGGTGATCGTGCGGCGACCCATGCGGCGATCCTAGAAAAGAAGGCGCGCAGGTCGGCCGAGCCGTAGAACGGGGGCCACAGGAGACGGGCTACGGCTTCCCGACCCCGACCAGCCGTTGCCGGCCTGCGCGCGCTTCTGCACTCTGCCGAAGCGGCGCTGCGAACGCACTAGCCCAACCGGTGGTTCCCCTTAACCTTTTCGAGGTTTCCGGCGTCGAAGTCGTCAATAACGTCCTGTTCAGGGAACTGTCCAGTGGGACACGAGGGGAGAGAGGGAGATGACTGCCAGCGCAGCGGAGGGGTTGCCTGCGGGCGCGCTACCCGGCGAGCGCGACGAGGACGTACGCCACGAGGGTCCAGACGGCCACACCCCAGAGGAGGTAGGCGAGCCCGAGAGACTGCACCGCGCGGGGGCCCGAAACCGGGATCATGCCGCGACCATCCTCTTCTGCCTCGCGACGGTGCAGGTCACGTGGCTCGCAGCGCTCATGTACGGGGCGTACTTGCTCGTGCGTTAGTGCGTTAGAGCGTCACTCGCGCGTCGGGCGACGCCGACGAACATCACAGGACGTGCACCAAGAACCGTTGCGGGTGCTTGTCCGGCGGCAGGACGCGGAGCACGAGCCATCCCCGGCGATGGGGACGAACGACGAAGTGGTAGCGACCGTCATGGTCCGTGCGCGTGGCCGTCACCACGTAGCGGCGGCCGCCGTCCCAGCGCCCCTCGACGACGACGCGGCCCACCGCGCGGCCCACGTGCCCCGGCCGGGAGCCCGTCCGTCCGGTAACGGTGAGCGTGTCGCCTGCGTGGAGCGTCGTGACGGGCGAGCCGTAAGCGAAGGCCGGAACAGCGAGCGCCGCGGCCGCCGTCAGCACCGCTGCGAGCGAGGCAGTCCTCCTGGAGAGCGGCCGCATGACGAGCTACCTTAGGGCAACCCGGCGCATTTTCCTAGTTCAGATTCGTAAACGGGGTTCAGGCGCCGGCGCGGCCGACCGCGGCGGAGCGCGTGAACAGCTCGATCGCCTCCGAACGGCTCTCGACACCGAGCTTTCGCACGGCGCTCGCGATGTGCACCCGCACGGCGGTCGGCGAAAGCGTCAGCTGCTCCGCCACGGCACGGGTCGACATTCCGCCGGCGATCAGGTCGAGAACCTCCCACTCCCGGCTGGTCAGCCGCGAGCCCGGTCCGACGATCGACCGCCGCCGCGGCTCGCTCGTACGCAGGCGGCGCACGATGCGATGCGTCAGCTGCCGCGGCAGCGCGAAGGTCCCGCGATGAACGTCCATGAGCGTGTTCGGCAGCCAGCCGAGCACCGCCGTCTTGAGGAGGTAGCCGGACACGCCGACCTCGAGCGCCTCGAGCAGCTCCTCGTCGCTGTCGCGGCTCGTCAGGATCACGACGCGCGTGTCGGGGAGCCGTGACGTCACCTCCCACGCGGCGGCGAGGCCGCCGCCCGGCATCCCCGTTTCGATCAGGCAGATGTCCGGCGCCTCGGCGACTGCCCCGGCCACGGTCCCGGCCGCGTCCGACGCCGTCGCGCACACCTCGAAGCGGCCGTCGCACTCGAGCACTCGCGCAACGGCGTCGCGCGCGATGTCGCCGGGATCGGCGACGAGGACGCGCACGAGCGGCGCATGCCGCGCGTCCAAGCCCTGCCGTTCGTCCCTGCCCGTCGCCATGTCCCGCCTCTCGCGGATCCTGGCGCAGCGCGACACGCGCGGCCAGCGACGAACGTCCAGCCCGCCCACCCGGTTCGGTGTGGATCCCCCGGTCGAGTGACTGCCCTCGCCCCCGGCTTTCCGATGCATGCGGCATGGCGTCGACCTCTCCCACGGTCCGGCCCCTCTTCGGCGATGGGCGCGAGAACGCACCTGCGCGGGTCGTGATCGCCCTCGCCGACCTTGCGTTCAGGACGCAGGTCGAGGAGGCGTGCCACGCCGCGGACGGGATCGACGTCGTCGCGTCGGTCTCGACGTCGGCGGCGCTCGTCCGCGTCGCGACGGCTGTCGCGCCAGACGTGTGCCTCGTCGACCGCGACATGCCGGAGGCGGCCGGCGCGACCTGGGAGACGCGAACCCGGCTGCCGCTGACGAAGATCGTGCTGATCGGCGACGGCTCGTCGGACGAGGAGCTCTTCGCCGCGTTGCGGACGGGTGTCGAAGGCTTTCTCTTCAAGGACATGAACGTCGACCGTCTTCCCCCCGCCCTGCTCGACGTCTGTCGCGGCCACGCCGCGTTGCCGCGCAATCTCGCCGCGCGCGTGATGACGGCGATGCGCGAATCGGCACCGACGTGGCGCTCGGTGACGCCGAAGCCGGGCATCCGGCTGACGACACGCGAGTGGGAAGTGCTCGAGCTGCTGGAACAGGGCCTGTCGACCCAGGAGATCGCCGACC
>JAICYG010000016.1 GCA_025934335.1 Thermoleophilia bacterium
CTGACGGCGGCATCGGTCGACGGCCGTCTCGGTGCGCACACGAGGCGCTGTGCGCGCACGCTGATCGAGCGCGGGCTCGCGCACCTGATCGCGAGCGACGCGCACGCACCGAGCGTGCGCGCGGTGGGACTGGGCGCCGCGGTGCAGGAGGTGGGGGAGGAGCTCGGCCGCTACCTGACGGTCGACGTGCCGCGGGCGCTCCTCGCAGGCGGGGAGCCGCCGCCGCGCCCGGTCGTGCGGGCGCGACGGCGGAGCTTGTTCAGACGGCGCTAACCGCTACGCCTTGTCGGCCGCGTTGGCGGGCTCGTGCTCGCCGACGTGCCTCGCGGGCGTCGCCTCGATCTGCTGGAGGCTCGAGCCGCGCGGTGCGCGGATGCGGACGGTGATGCGGTCGCCGGCCTTCAGCTGCGACGGCGCGATCACGGTCGGGACCTTGCCCTGCCAGAGCAGGAAGATCGTGTTCGCGTCGTAGGCGAACGTCTGGTCGGCGCCCTGGCCGAGCAGCTTGCGCAGCGCGGGCCTGTTGCCGCCCTTCACGCTCACCGTCAGGGTGTTGGCCGTGGCCGACGTGAACGTGCCGCGGAAGAGGAACAGCGGCTTGCCCGCCTTGCCGGGGTTCGCGCCGTGATCGCCGACGATGCCGGTGGGCGTCGCGGTGATGTCGCCGATCGAGGAGCCGGCCTTGGCGCGGACGTTCACCTGCACCCAGTCGTTCGCGTGCAGGTCGAGGTACGAGCCGACGGCGGGGATGCCGTGGTGCCAGACGAGCACCTCGCTGCCGGTGCCGAGCGTGAACGTCTGGTTCTGCGAGGCGCCGAGCATCGTGCGCAGAGCGGCATGGTTGCCGGCCTCGACGGTGACGGTGACGCTGCCCGACGTGGCCGAGACGACCTCGCCGCGGTACTGGTACAGCTTGTTATGGGCCTTGCCGCCGCGGTCGGCGGACGCCGTTGCGGCGAGTGCCGCACAGGCGAGTGCGGCGAGGGCGAGCGTTGCGATCAGACGGAGCTTCATCGTTCGTTTCCTCCTGGGGAGAACTCGCGTGACCGCCTGAAGATGCTCGCCCTCCGGCAACGGGCTGTTGTCCGAACGTAAAACTGCGGCAAAACGTCACCGGTTTACGGCGCCTCCCGCCGCGGGGAATCGGCAAGATCGGGCGGTGTTTTTTCGCCCAGCGCTGAAGCTGGTCGCAGCCGGCGGCGCGGTGATCGTGTGGATCGTTTTCGTGCCGATCGTCGAGGCGATCCGCTCGGCGGCCGCGCTCGTCGCCCGGCGCTTCTCGCGCTTCAGCCGATGAGCCGGCGCAGCTCGGCGACGTACGTCGTACCCCAGCGCTGTAGCGGCACGACGTAGCTCCCCTCGGAGATCTCGTTCCAGCTGATCAGCGTCCACCCGTCGGGCGCAGACTGCGCATTGCCGGCGAAGAGCGTGTCGAGCGTCTGCACGCCGTTCCGCGGCACACACGTCGAGCCGCCGTTCAAGAGCGAGTCGTAGCCCGGCGTCAGCGGAGCGAACCACAGCTTGCGGGAGCCGTCGGGGTTCGCGCCCGAAGCCCGCACCTGCGCCGCGAGGTTCTTGAGCGTCGTGAACGAGCGCGGGTTCGTGTACGGGTTCTGCGACGACCAGTAGTAGCTGTCTCCGTCGAGGTACGCGCTGCGGCCGTCCGACCAGGTCGACTGCGTCTCGTCTCCGACGATGAAGAAGCTCGACCGGAAGCGGCTGCTGATGGTGGCGACGTCGGCGAGCGAGTACTTGCGGCTCCCGGTCCAGAGAAGGACGGGGCGCGACGAGTACGTGTGATCGTAGGCGGAGTCGTTGCCGTACTGGCGAACGAGGTAGGCGAGGTCGTTCGCGATCGCGGTGACGCTCGGCTTCGACGAGCTCTTGAAGCTGATCCACAGCTTGAACGGGATCCCCTCGCCGTTCACCTTGTGCACCGCCGCGAATAGCGCGTCGAGCCGCTTGCTGTAGGTGGTCGAGCTGACGGTCTGCGTTGCGGCGCCCGTGCCGCCCCAGTTGACGATGAAGCCGGCGAGCCCGGCGGCGGCCGCGGTGCGGACGTCGAGCTCGATCAGGGCGGGGTCGTCCTGCGTCCAGAGCGCTGCCGGCGTGTCGGTGAGGTGGTCGCCCGCGTACAGGGCAGCGGGGGAGCAGCCGGCGGCGTCGAGCTTCGCCGGCAGCGGCAGCGGGCTCGCCGAGTAGGGGAAGGCCGAGCCGAGCTGGTCGTGCCAGTGCTGCGTGCTCCACCAGAGGTAGTAGTAGGCGAGGACGTGCGGCCGGGTGGCTCCCCTCGTCGCAGCGGGGCCGGCGAGGGCGAGAAGGGCGAGAACGGCCGCGCCGACAACGGCGCCGAGAAGGGAGCGCGAGGACCGGATCCCCCAGCCATCGACCCGGAGGAGGCCCGGACGATCCCTCGCACGAGGGAACTCGCGTCAGGTGGGATTCGCGGTGCCGCGCCGCCGTGCGACGAGCACGAGCCCGAGCAGTCCCAGCACCGTGCCCCCGGTCGCGAACGCGATCACGTTGCCGGCGCCGGCCGACGCCGAGTTGTCGGAGTCGAAGCCGACGAGGCGCGGCCCCGGCGCGCGGCGAAGCGACGCGAGCGTGTCGAGCGACTGCGCGCCGTAGCGCGTGCTCGGCTCGATCTGGGTGTTCTCGCTGAACTCGTTCCAGCTGATCAGGCCGACGGCGTCGGGCGATGACGCGAGGGCCGCGGCGTACTCCGCCTCGAGTGACTTGCCACCCCGCCGCGGGATCAGCGAGGTGCCGCCGAGCAGGCGCGCGTCGAACCCCGGTGCCGCCGGCGCGATCCACAACCCGCCGTGCGCGTGCACGACGCGGCCGAGCCTTGCGAGCTTCGCCTGGTAACCGGGTGTCGAGAACGGGTCGACGGCCGCCCAGTAATACGCGTCGCCGTCGACCGAGGAGGCGACGCGCGCGTAGTCGTCCGCCTGCCGCTGGCTCGCGAGCACGAGGAGCGATCGGCGGAGAGGAGCGGTGACGCGCGCGATCGCCGCCGGCGTGAACTTCCACGTTCCCGACCAGATCACGAGCGGCTTCGAGTAGATGCGGAAGACGGGGCTCGACGCGAAGTGCTGCTGGAAGAAGCGGAGGTCGCTCGCCACGCGGGCCACGGGCAGCGGCCGGCGCTCGAAGTCGAGCCCTTCGTACATGACGGCGAGCTTGAAGTGCGTCTGCCGTGCGGCCGCGATCAGCCGCGTCAGCCGCCGGTTCAGCGTCGGCGTCGACTTCCAGCTGACGATGAAGCCGTCGATGCCCGCCTGCTGCGCCCAGCGGATGTGCTGGCGCATCGTCCGGAGCTCGTCGCTCGAGTAGCGGCCGAGGAGCGGTGTGTCGATCTTCGCGCGCTGCCAGGAGGTGGCGTTGAACCAGATGTAGTAGTACGCGAGGACGGGCACCGGCGCGCGCGGCGCGGCCGGGGCCGTGCCTGCCGCCGCGGTCGCCGCGACCAGAGCCGCCGCGGCCGCTGCGGCCACGCGCCTCACCGACCCTGAGCCTCGCGGCCGAGCGTCGGGACCTGCGCGGCGTGGTGTCGCACGAGTCGCGGCCGCCGCCCGACCAGGAAGAGGAGCGCCGAGAGCAGGACGAACGCGCCGCCGACGGCGAGCGCGTCGTACACGCCGAGGATCCTGATCGTCGCCTCCTCGTTCCGCGAGACGACCACGTCGTGCCTCGTGCCGACACCGAGCGCGTCGATCTTCACGACGTAGTCGCCGCGCGGCAGCGCCTGCGCCGTCGCCTGCCCCTGCGAGAGCGCGAGCGGCGAGTGGCTGCCGTCGGGATGGGTGACGGTGGCGGTCGAGCCGACGGGGAAGCCGAAGAAGGCGTCGCGCGTCCGCACCTGCAGTGAGTAGAAGAGGACGCTGATCGGCACGCGTCCGCCGGCGACGAAGCGCTGTTGCCCGTGGTTGACCACGTTCGAGCCGGAGGCGACGACGCTCTCGATCGCGTAGTGGTACCGGCGGGCCCGCAGCGCGCCCCTGCGCACAACCGCGGCGCGGCTCGGAAGCCAGAGCGGCCCGCGCGGGTGCAGCACGAGCTTCACCCCGTCGCTGCGCGTCAGTGTCACCCGCTCGATCGCGCGCGGGTCGAGCCGGTGACCGGTCGGCGTGATGAACACGAGGCTCGTGCGGGCATCCACCCTGTAGGCGGCCCGCAGCGGGTGCACACCCGCTTCCCCCGCGACCGACCGCGCGCGGGCACGGAGGCCGTCGCGCCAGCGCACGAAGGCGACGCGGGTGCCGGTTCGCGGCACGTGGGCGGCCACGGCCTCGACCACGTGACGCCGGCCGGGAGCGACCCGCACGCGAACGTGGCCGTCCGGCCCGGTGCGCACGCGTGTTCCGTCGACGACGAAGGCGACGCCGCTCACCCCGGGCAGCGCCGAGAGCTCGATCACCTCGGACTGCCCGCCGGCGGCCGCCGTGGGCGGCGTCGCGATGCCAAGGGCCGCCGCGAACGCAACGAGCACGCCGCGCCTCACGTTGCCGCCTCCCGCCGGCGGCCGAGCCGCGCGACCGCGAGAAGCAGCATGGTCACGAGCGTCGCGACCGCGTACAGCGTGTAGATGACGATGACCTGCCGGTGACGATTCGTCAGCGACTCGCCCGGCGCGACGGGGAGTGCCGGCAGCGGCCGGTCGCTCGGCACCGTCGCCGCGGCCGGCACGCGGTAGACGACGACGACCGGCGTCGCCCCGCTCTCGGTGGCGGTCGGCACGGTGGCGACGTGGACGACGCGCGCGTTGTACCGGTCGACGTAGCGCAGGAGCCGCCGCGCGAAGTACGGCGAGCGCCGGGCGGAGAACGCGTCCCAGACGAGGTAGCGGACGACGCCCCGGCGCAGCAGCAGGTCGGGGTTGCGCACGGGCACGTAGGACGGGTTGCGGGCGAGCGGGTTCGGGCTGACCGAGAGCCCGAGGCCGTGGCGCAGGCCGTAGAACTGGAGGATGTTGGCCATCGACGGGCCGATCGTGAAGAACGTGCTCTGCGGCGGCGTGTTGGCGGCGAGCCAGCGTCCCGCGTCGCGACCGCCGGGCACCCCGCCCGCGCCGGCGAGCGTGCGCGTGGTCGGGGGCTGGATGCGGCTCCAGGTCGGCACGACGAGCGTCAGGCAGACGACCGCGGCAGCGGCCGGCCCGGCGACGCGCGCGTGGCGCGGTGCGAGCAGCTGGGGCACGCGCACGACCGCACGCCCGGCGAGCACTGCGACCGCGGGGGCGAGCGGGAGCAGGTACTGAAAGCCCTTGACAGGCCACAGCTCGAAGAGCAGGAGCGGCACGGCGATCCAGCAGCCGAGGAGCCGCTCCCGCCACGTGCGCTCGTGCCGCAGCAACACGAACACGGCGAGCGCCGCGCCGACGAGCAGCGGCCCCATCGCGTGCGGCACGTCCGTCAGGTAGAAGAGCCAGCTGTGGTTCGGACGGCGAAGCAGCTGCCAGGCAAGGTAGTTGCGCCCCGTGTGCCCCCCGCCGCTGAGGGTGAGCGCGAGCGGGAACGCCGCGGCCATGGCCGCGAGCACGGCCGTCGCGATCACGAGCTGCCGCAGGCGGGCGCGGATGTCGGCCGAGACGACGAAGAACACGTAGATCCCGCCGACGAGCAGCATCGCCGACTCCTTGCTCAGGAACGCGAGGCCGAGCACCGCCGCCCCCGCGTAGAGCCAGCGCGCCGCGCCGTCGCGCACGAAGCGGGCGAGGCAGTAGAGCGCACCGGTGGCGAAGAACGCCATCGGCACGTCGAGCAGGATCTGCCGGCTGACGACGACGTGGTACGGCATCAGGAGCAGGAACGTCCCCGCGACGAGGCCCGTGCGGCGGCCGTAGAGCAGCTTGCCGAGCTGGTACGTGAGAACGACGGTGCCGACCCCGAAGCCGACCGCCAGCCAGCGGCCGGCCGTGGCGCCGAGGTGCGCACGCCAGGCGAGGGAGACGATCGTCTGGAAGAGCAGGGGATGCGCCCGGAAGATCCGGAAGAAGGGCTCGAGCGCCTCGTGGTCCGCGATCGACGCGCCCTGCCCGGAGTAGACGGCCTCGTCGGCGTTCAGCCCGAGCGCGTTCAGGTGCCAGACACGTGCGACCGCGCCCGCGACGGCGGCCGCCGCGACCGCGCACCAGATCGTGTAGGCGGGGAGCGCCCCGACCGCGGGCAGGGCACGGCGGAACGCGCCGGAGAGTGGGCGCGCCCCGCCGCCGGCCTGCGGGCGAGGCGGATGTCCGGCCCGGGTCAGTGACAATAGGCCGTCCCGCTGTCCAGAGTCGTTCCGGTGTCGCTGACGAACGCCCAGTCGTAGCTCGAGGCGTGGAGAGTCAGCAGCAGCACGCCGTACCGCTTCAGCTGCAGCTCGCTCGTCGCCAGCTTCGTGGTCGGGAACGGCTGCAGGCTCTCACCGCCGCTGCCGACGACGAACTCGCGGATGCCGCCGCTCGGGTCGTACGTGCCGGTGCTCGTCTGCGGGGCGAACCGCTCGTAGTTGTGGACGTGGCCCGAGAGGATGATCTCGGCGTGTGCGGCGACGAGGTCGCTGTAGTAGGTGCTCGACGCGGTCGACGACGACACCGACGAGAACCGCGGGTGGTGCCAGTACGCAACGGTGCACGCGGCGGGATGCGCGGCGAGGTCGGCCTTGAGCCACTTCTCCTGCTGCGAGCCGGCATAGCAGCCGTGCGACTTCGAGCAGTTCGTGTTGAGCACGACGAAGTGCCAGCCGGCGAGATCCCACGAGTAGTAGCCGAGAGACGGGTCGCCGGCCGCCGCGCCGAAGTACGTGAAGTACCCCTTGGCGCTGCCGGTGAGGTCGCAGTCGGTCGACCCCTCGGGGCTCGAGGTGTAGTACTCGTGGTTCCCGATCGCGGGGTGCGTGATCGACTTCAGCCGGCCCCACGACGGGTCGTACGACTGCAGGAACGCCTGCAGTCCGCCGCAGCCGTACTGGTTGTCGCCGAGCAGCAGCACGGCCGAGAGCGAACGGCCGAGCGCCACGTTCGACGTCGCCATCTCGTGGCAGTCGTTCGTCGTCCCGAGCCCGCCGTTGAAGTGCGTGTTCGACGGGTCGCAGGCGATGTCACCGACGGCGGCGACGACCGGATCGCCCGTCGCCTGCGGCAGCGCCGCAACTACCGCCGTCGCCTGCGTGCTCGCCGTCGCCGTTCCGCCGGTGTTCGTCGCGGTGACGGTGACGACGATCCGGCCGCTGACGTCGTCGCGGCCGAGCACGTAGGAGGTGCCGGTCGCGCCCGCGACGTCGACGCAGGGCGAGGCCGCCTGCGTGCACCGCCGCCACTGGTAGGTGAACGTGATCCCGCTGCCGCTCCACGTGCCCGGCGAAACCTGGAGCGTCTGCGCCTCGGTCGGCGTGCCGCCGATCGTCGGCGCCGTCGTGTTCACGGGCGGCGGCGGGCCGGTAGCGACCGGCGCCGTCGGCGCCGAGACAGCGCCGGCGGAGCCGAACGAGTTGGCGGCGGTGACCTGGACGCGGATCGCGTGACCCGCGTCGGTCTGCTGGATCGTGTACGAAGACGTGGCCTGGCCGCTGATCGCCGCGCAGCCGGCTCCGCCCGAATCGCAGAGCTGCCACTGGTAGGCGTACGACGACGGCGAGTTCGTCCAGCTGCCGGTCGTGGCCGTCAGCACCTGCCCCGTCTGGGCGGTGCCGAGGATCGTCGGTGCCGACGTGTTGGCCGGGGCGCCGGAGGCCACGGCGCCGCCGCTCTCCGCGGAGTAGGCGACCGTCGTGCCGCAGCCGACCGAGCAGGTATTGCCGCCGCTCACCCCGAGCCGGATGTACTTCCCCGCGTCGGTCGAGGCGACCGTGTAGCTCGTGGCCGTCGCGCCGGCGATGTTCGCGCAGCTGGCGGGCGAGCCGGGATCGGTGCACGACTGCCACTGGTACGTCCACTTGGTTGGTGTCGGGATGCCCGTCCAGGTCCCCTTGGAGACGAGGCTCACGGTGGTGTCGACGGCGAGGCCGGTCGTCGGCGTGAACGTGGGCGCGCTCGTGTTCTGCGGCAGCGTCCCCGAGACCTTCCCCGTCTGCGTCGACGTGGCCGAGCCGGAGCCGGCCGCGTTCGACGCGGTCACCGTCACGCGGAGGGTCTTGCCGACGTCGGCCGAGACGAGCGTGTACGCGGCCGCGGTGGCGCCGCTGATCGAGGCGCAGCTCCCGCCGGTCGAGTCGCAGCGCGACCACTGGTAGGCGTAGCCGGTCGGGCTGTTCGACCAGGTGCCGTTCGACGCGGTGAGCGTCTGGCCGCCGACTGCGCTGCCGGAGACGGCGGGCAGCGTCGTGTTCACCGGCGCCGATGTCGCCGCTGCCACGTCGCCCGCGGCAGAGTAGGCCCAGGTCGAGCCGCAGCCGGACGAGCAGACGTTCGTCGCGCGCACGCCGAGGCGCACGGCGGTGCCGAGCTGCGCGTCCGTGAGCGCGTACGTGGTGGCGGTGGCGCCGGAGATGTCGCTGCACGTCGAGGTGTCGGTCGGCGAGGTGCACGACTGCCACTGGTAGGCGTAGGAGCTGACGGTGGGCGTCGCCGACCAGGTGCCGTTCGAGGTCTCCGTGACGGTGGAGCCGGACGAGAGGCCGGTCATCGGGCTGAACGTGGGCGGTGCGGTGTTCTGGGGCGCGATTCCCGCGACCTTCGCCGTCTGCGCGGAGGTGACGGCGGGCGAGGCGCCGGCGTCGTTCGAGGCGACGACGCTGACACGGATCGTCTTGCCGAGATCGGCACGCTGGAGGGTGTAGGTCGAGGCGGTTGCGCTCGAGATGCTCACGCAGCTGCCGCCGGTCGAGCTGCACTGCAGCCACTGGTAGGCGTAGCTCGTCGGCAGGTTCGTCCAGCTGCCGGTGGTCGAGCTGAGCGTCTGGCCGACGACGACCGTGCCGGAGATGGTGGGAAGGGCCGAGTTCGCGGGCGGCGACGTCGCCGCGATGGAGCTGCGCGAGACGGAGGCCGGGACGGCCGCGGCGAGCGCAACCGCGGCGACCACGCCGAGCAGGCGACCTGGATGGTGTCGGCGGCGCGGCGGGCGGCTATTCGAACGCAAGAGAGACCTCCTTCACGGGAACCGGCTCGCCGGGCGCGGCGCCGGCGGCGCCGGTCAGCCCGATCAGCTCGGGAATCTGCTCGTACCAGTCGAGCGTGACGCTGTGGAGCACGGCCGCACGGCAGCCGGCGAGGGCGGAACTGACGATCTCCCGCTCGGTGTCGGCGAGGTCGCGCCCGGTGTGGCCACGCAGGAACGGCTCGATCGCCGCGTACGGCGGGAAGCCGAACGCGTCGCCGGAGTTCGCCATCAGGATCTCGGTCGCCTCGCCGGCCTCGAGAACGCCGTCCTCGCCGGTGCCGCGTCTGATCACGACCATCGTCTCGAGGTGCGCGGTCGTCGCCTCCACGACATGCGGCACGAGCCGGCCGATCGCGTACTTCGGCGGCGGCACGATCAGCTGGACGAGCGCGTTGATGGTGGCGACCGGCAGCTGCGTCTTCGTGAGCAGGAACGCGAACTGTCGGCCGGAGCGGGAGTGAACGTGGCTCTGCAGCACGAGGCCCGCGCGCTCCCGTAGGGAGAGCAGCGGGCGCTGCACGGCCCTGACGGTGTGGCGGCTGATGGTGAGCGGCTTCGGGTAGGCGAGCGCCAACCCGTCCGCGCGCACAAGCGTCAGGTCGTCCGAGAGGAACGACGCCGGATGCCGCTCGAGCAGCTTCAGGACAGTGGTCGTCTTGCCGGTGTCGGTGTGGGCCGTGATCAGGTGCGCCCGGCCGCCGTCCGCGATGCAGGCGCCGTGCACGAGCGCATAGCCGCGCCGGACGAGCGACCAGCGGATGACGGGCTCGACGACGTTCGTGTAGAGGACGTGCGGCGAGCGGCGGAGCAGGGGCGAGGCGACGACGTGCACTCGCTCGCCGGTCGAGATGAGGTCGATCCCGAACCCGAGGCGGCCGAGCCCCTCGTCGTACCGGGTGTGCATCGGCCGGATCGGCTCGAGCAGCGCCGTGACCAGGTCGGTCTGGAGCCGGCTGAGCGCTCCGATCTGCACGGTGATCGTCGCCGGTGCGTCGAGCGCGGGGACGCGGAAGGCGGCGAGCTCGGGCAGCGCCGTGTCGCTCTCGACCGAGACGAGTCCGTGGATGTCGTAGGCGTGGCTCGGCAGCTCGTCGTCGTCGCTCCAGATCCAGCCGTCGGCGATCGCGAAGCGGGCCGCCGTGAGCGCGACGAGTGAGACGACGTTGGCGGTGTCCGCGCCGAGCGCGAGCACGTCGACGAGGAGGACGAGGAGCGGGCCGCGCAGCAGCAGGCCGACGTTGTTGAGCACCGCGAACCCGAGCAGGCGGGTCCCGCGCGAGCGGCGCCGCTTGCGTCTGCGGTCGAAGACGAGCCGCTCCAGCCAGGCGAAGTTCCAGAGGGTCGAGACCTGGGTCGCGAGCGCGGCGGCTGCCAGGTACCGGAACGATGCGAGGTGCAGGAAGGCGGCGAAGGCGAGGGCGTTCACGACGAGGCCGCTCAGGCCGACAAGCCCGAACGCGGCCATGCGGCGTCCGACTGCACCGATGCGCAGCTCCCACAGCTGCAGCAGGTAGGCGACGGCCTCGCGCGCCGAGGCCTTGCTCTTCTCCGCGTGGCGTACGCCGAACTCGAACGGCACCTCGCTCACGCGCAGGGCGTTCGAGCGGGCGAGGATCTCGAGCAGGATCTTGAACCCGCGCGGCCGCAGCCGGTCGAGCGGCACGAGGTTGCGGCGCACGAGGAAGAACCCACTCATCGGGTCGCTCGTCGCGTCGAGCCGGTGCGGGAAGAGCGTCTTCGCCGCGAGCGTCGAGCCACGCGAGAGCAGCGAGCGGATAGCGCCGAACGACGTGGCCCGCTGCCCGTCGGCATAGCGGCTCGCGACGACGACGTCGTCGCCGCGGCTCTCGGCCTCGGCGAGCAGCGTCGGGACGAGCTCGGGCGGATGCTGAAGGTCGGAGTCGAGGACGCAGACCCAGTGGCCCGCCGCGGCGCGGATGCCGTCGACGACGGCTCCCGCGAGCCCGTTCCGGGCCTCCTTCGGCCGGTGCACGAGCGTGACGGGGAGCGGCGTGCGCCCGGCTGCGGCCCGGACCATGTCCGGCGTGCCGTCGTCGCTGTCGTCGACGAAGACGACCTCCGTCCGCTCCGGATCCAGGTGCGGCAGCAGCCGCTCCAGGAACGGGACGACGTTTCGTTCCTCGTCCTTCGTCGGCACGACGACCGACAAGTACGGTGCCGCCGACGAGGCCTCCCCGGTCTCCGAATCCATGCCTCCCCCTCCGCAGCCTGCGTGCACAGGCGATCCCGTGCATCCCGCGCCGAGCATAGGAAGGCGTATCGCGGGCGAATAGTCGGCGAATGACGCATTCGTGGCGTACTGCGTCCGTCGCCCCGAAGCCGCCTCGGGGCCAGGGCCGACTACGGCAACTGCAGTACCTACGACCTACGGCCGATGCGGTCTTTACTGAACCTTGACATTCGGGCTCATCCGGAGAATGCTTGACATTCGCGGCAGTCTTCACGGGGAGAGGGCAGGAGAATCAGCTACTGCGGTCCGATTCTGATCGTCGACGCCGACGACGGGTTTCGTGATGAGGTCAAGGCCTCGCTCGGCCGGCTGGCGTACCCGCTCGCCGAGGCGCGCATGGGCGACGAGGCGTTGCGCATCGCGTTCGCGGAGCGACCGAGCCTCGTCCTGCTCGAGATCGACGTTCCCGGGGCGAGCGGCCTCGAGGTCTGCCGTGAGCTGAACGAGCGGTACGGGCCGGAGCTTCCGATCATCTTCGTCTCCGCCACGCGCACCGGTCGCCTCGACCGGATTGGCGGCCTGCTCGTCGGCGCGGACGACTACCTCGCGAAGCCCGTCGACCCGGACGAGCTGCTCGCACGGGTGCGCCGGCACCTCTCGCGCGCGATCGGCAAGAGCCGCGGGATCAACGCGGAGGCACTCACACAGCGCGAGCGCGAGATCCTGGGCCTGCTCGCCGCCGGTCTCGACCAGCGGGCGATCGCCCACGAGCTGATCATCAGCCCGAAGACGGTCGCGACGCACATCCAGCGGGTGCTGACGAAGATCGGCGTGGGCAGCCGCGCGCAGGCGGTCGCCTACGCGCACCAGCACGGCATCGTCGAGCCGCGGCGGGGCAGCCGCAACGCACGGCGCGGCGCGGTTCGCGAGCCGGCCGCCTAGCCGCGCCGCGGGCCGGTACGAGGACAGCCACCGCGTCAGTCGTTGCGGAACGGCGCGGGGCACGCGTCGATCTTCGGGATCGCGATGCGCGCGATCGTCGAGAACGGCTGCGGGCGGCACGCCTGGCAGATGTTCGCGTCGCAGGCGACCGAGAGGAACACGAACGCCTCCTCGATCGTGAAGCCCCACTGGTCGACGAGGAAGCGCGCGGCTTCCTCGGAGGCACGGTCGAGCGCCTCCATGAAGTCAGGGCCGGCTGTGCCGTGGACGACCCAGCGGTCGGCTAGCTCGGTCACCGGCCACGTTCCCTGCCTGCCCTTGAGGAGCGACACGCGGATCGTCACCTCGCCGGCGATCTCGACGCCGGTGAAGCAGATCTCGCCGTCGCCCATCGACGCGTGCATGTCGCCGATCGCGAGCATCCCGCCCGGCCGGCGGACGGGGAGGTAAACGGTCGCGCCGGGGCCGTGCAGGTGGTTGTCGAGGTTGCCGCCGTGCTCGCCCGCGTAGCCGTTCCCGACGGTCTCGCCGGCGGTCGCGCAGCCGATCACGCCGACCATCGGCCGCAGCGGGAACGAGATCCGCTCGTTCATGTGGATCGTATTTCCGTCGATGCGGAAGACCTGCGTGAGCGGCGCACGCACCCGCTCGATCAGCTGCCCCATGCCGGGGATGAGTGTCGCGAAGCCGGTGTCGCCCGGCTTCACCTCGAGCAGCTCGACGACGAGCGAGTCGCCCGGCTCGGCGCCGCGCACGGCAATCGGGCCGGTGGCGCTGTTCACGCGCTCGAGGTCGATCTCCGTCACGAGGTCCGCCTCCGTGCGGATCTGGCCGGTGAAGCAGTCGTTCGTCTCGAGCGTGACCGTGTCGCCCGGTTCGATCTCGAGCGCCGGCGTCATCTCCGGCCCGAACGCCCAGACGACCTCGTCCCGGGCGATCCTGTGCGTGGCGGCGACGGCCATGCCGGAATGCTACTGCCGCTCCACCAAGGCGCAAAAGCCCTGCAAAAGCAGGAGTCGTCCGACGTCTGTTGGATAACACTGCGGCGTGAACGCGTTTACCCCCAGGGCGACGCCGGATCCGCTCTTCTACCGGGGCCTCGGCTTCGGGCTGCTCGGCGCCGGCGCCCTCTGGCTCGCGCTCGGCCTGCTCCTCACCTACGTCCTCTGAAGATCAGGCCCGCGGGTCGGATTCGGCGGCGAGCTGCTGCGGCTCGCCCGGGTGCTTGCGCACGACGACGTAGCCCTCGCCGCGTTCGACGACGTCCTCGACCGTCAGGTCCTCGTGTCCCGGGGCGACGAAGAAGCAGGCGGAGTCGGCGCGCGTCCGCTCGTACTCCGCGACGTTCACGTCGAGCCGTGCGGTGCAGTCGATGCGGTCGCACTCGCAGACGATCTGCAGCGGCTCCTCCGTCATCTCGAAGCGGCGATGGAGCGCCTCGATCCGCTCGTTGACCTCGCGGAAGACCGCTTCGTTGGCCGCTTTGCGTCTCTGCGCACCGTTCATTAGGGGTACACGCTAGTGATGTGACCGGTAACGTTGCCGGCGAACGTTGCCGGTTGCATCACTAGTTACTGTGGCGCGATGCCGGAAGCCCGCTGGGAATGGGTCGTCTTCTTGGTGGGGATTGTGGTCACCGCCTTCCTGCTCGCGCTGATCGTCCTGGGCGGCAGCCCGAAGCCGCCCGGAAACCACCCGGCAGCGTTGACGCAGCGGACGACGCCTGCGGCGGCGGCTCCGACGACGACGGCTGCCGCGGTCCCGACGACGACGGCCGCGCCGACGACCGCTCCCGCGACGACAACGACGACGAGTAACGCGCCGGCGTCGGCGGTCCGGCTCCGGCTGACGGCGCGGGCCGACACCTGGGTGTCCGTCCGTCGCGCCGGCGGCTCGGTGCTCTACCAGGGGACGCTCGCGGCCGGCGACAGCCGCACGTTCAGCGGCGACCGCTTCGAGGTTCGCTTCGGCGCCGCCGCGAACGTGCGGGCGACCCTGAACGGGAAGTCGCTCGCGCTCCCCGGCGGCACCTACAGCGTCACGGTCGGCGAATCCGGCCTCGGTCCACGCTCGGCCTGATCAGTCCCAGGGGGGCGGGTCGTGCACCCACCGCCCGGCGACCATCGTCGCGACGACCTGCGCGTCCAGGTCGTCCCACGGGTCGCGGTCGAGCACGACGAGGTCGGCGTCGTGGCCGGGGATGAGCGTGCCGCGGCGCCGCTCGTCGCCGGCGAGCCAGGCGGGCGCGACGCACGTCGCGCGGAACGCCTCCTCGACCGACAGGCACTGCTCTCCGTGCCACGCCTCGCGCTCGTCGATCGAGCGGCGGACGCCGGCGCGGACGCCGGCGAGCGGGTCGAGCTCCTCGATCGGCGCGTCGGAGCCGTTCGCCACGAGGGCGCCGGATTCGAGCAGCGACCTGAAGGCGTAGGCGCCGCCGGTCTTGCCGGCCCAGAAGCGGTCGGCCAGGTCGCGGTCGGACGGCGCGTGCGTGAACTGCACCGAGCAGGCGATGCCGAGCTCCGCGAAGCGGGGGAGGTCCTCCGGCGCGAGCAGCTGGCAGTGCTCGATCCGGTGGCGCAGGCCGAGCGGCTGCCACACCTCGCGCGTCTGCTCGAAGGCGTCGAGCGCCTCGCGGTTCGCGCGGTCGCCGATCGCGTGCACCGCGACCGGGAACCCGGCCGCCGCGCCGCGCCGGACGATCTCCGCGAGTTCCTCGCCGCTCGTGATCCGGACGCCGCTCCCGTCGAGCATCCAGGCGGTCTGCGAGCCGAGCGTCCCGTCCATGAACACCTTCAGGTAGCCGAGCCGCAGCATCGGGGAGCCGAGCCCGGAGCGGAGGCCGACCGCCGCCGCGGAATCGACGAGGTCTGCGGGGATCGACTGCCACACGCGCAGGGAGAGCTGCCCGCGCTCCTCGAGCTTTCGCCAGAGCCGGAGCGCACCGAGCCAGCCGTCCTTGTCGTGCACGGAGGTGACGCCGCGGGCGTTCGCGAGCCGTACACCCGCGCGCATCGCCTCGAGGTAGTCCTCGTCGGAGACGACCATGTGGCGCTCCTTGAACTGCCAGGCGGCCTCCTCGCGGAGGACGCCGGTCGGCTCGCCGTGCTCGTCGCGCTCGACGACGCCGCCCGCCACCTCGAGGTCGCCCTCCGCAAGTGCGAGCGCCGCCGAGTTGAGCCAGAGCGAGTGGTAGTCCTTCGCGATCAGCCCCGCCGGCACCGTGCCGGTAATCGCGTCGAGGTCGTGGCGCGTCGGCTCGCGCGCCGGCGACCAGTCGCCGCTCCTCCAGCCGTAGCCGCGCAGCCAGCCGCCGGGGCCGCGCGCCGCGCCGCGCAGCCGCTCGAGCGCCTCCTCGAGCGACGAGCAGCCGTCGAGGGACACCTCGTGCTGGGCGAGCGCCCAGGTGGGGAAGTGGACGTGCGAGTCGCTGAAGCCGGGGACGACGACACGGCCGCCGAGGTCGACCACCTCGGGCGAGGCGAGTGCCGTCTCGTGTACGCCGACGCCGCCCGCGACGCGCTCGCCGGCTACGGCGAGCGCGCGCTGGGTCGGCACCTGCGGGTCGAGCGTGCGGACGAGACCGTTCTCGAGGATCACGCGCCAGAATCTACGCGCGCCGCGAGCGGCGGGTCTACTTGTTGGTCGTCGTCTCGGACGTTGTCGTCTGGGACGTGGTCGTGTCGTGGCCGTGGTGGCCCTTGCCGCGCCAGACCCGCAGCACAGCGCCACGCGCCGCGAGCGTCGAGCCGTCGGCGCAGCCGCCTGCGGAGAGGACGACCGTATCGCCCGCACCGCCGACCGTGACGGTGACGGTGTCGCCCGGCTTGAAGCCGCTGTGGCGGTTTGCCTTCTGCACGGTGACCGTGAACGTCTGGGGTGCGAGCGTGCCGTGGACCTCGGCGCGCGTGCAGTGGTTGGTCGTCGTCTTGACGCCGTCGTGGTGCCCGCCGTCCGCGAGCGCGATCGACGAGCCGAGCCCGACGACGCCGACGACCGTGATCAGGAACACCTTCAGTCTCACGCGTGAATCCCTCCTCGAGGTGACCGAGGCTTCTTCGGCAGGAGCGGGCGCCGGCGCCTGCCCTCGGACGAGTGATCGTGGCGCATCCCGAGGAGATGGCGTTTTCAGGCGACAGGCGAACGCGCTACGTGATCGCCTGCCTGCGGCGGCATGATCGGGCGCCGTCTCAGTCCGGCTGGTCGCGCACGAGCTCCAGGGTCGCGCAGTGGAGCCCCGCGATCGCGAAGCGGTGGCTCTCCGAGAAGTCGACCTGGATCACCTCGACGTCGTGGCGCTCGAGCTCCTTGACGACGGTCGGGGAGCCCGCGTTCATCACGACCTTGCCGGGCGCGAGCGTGACGCCGTTCAGCGCGAGGTCCCAGTACTCCTCGACGGGCACCTCGATGATCGTGAAGTCGCGCTTGACGAGCTCGCGAACGAAGCCGTAGTTGACGAGGTGCGGCGCGAGCAGGCACTTCCGCTCGTCGACCGTCAGCATGACCATGTCCATGTGCGACGTGCCGATATTTCCGTGGCCCGTAGTGTCGTACCAGCCGGGGCTGTGGCACACGATCAGCTCGATGCCGAGGTTCGAGAGCACGAACCCGAGCTGGCGCAGCCCCTCCTCGTTCGCGACGACCGACTCGTTGAAGGCGAAGGTGCTCGAGTCGAGGAAGCGGCCGGCGCCGGGCTCGCAGACGCCCTTGCCGTGGATCGTCAGGTAGACGGGCACCTGGAGCGCGGCGAGCGTCTGCTCCCAGATCACCTCGCGGCCCTTCTGCCAGGAGCCGAGCCCGTAGCGGTGGAGGATCGCGCCGCCGTGCACGACGAGGCCGCCGCCGGCCAATGTGACGAGGTTCTTGATGAAGCCGTACGCGCCGATCGCGGGCACGGGCGGCTCGATGTAGTTGACGCGGACGCCGTTTGAGGCGAGCACCTCGTAGTACTCGTCGAACTGCGCCTGCAGCCGGCCGAGGTCGGCGTTGCCGGCGGCCGACGAGTAGTAATACTGCCATTCCTCGGCGTACTCGGGCCGGATCTCGTTCTCGGTAGGGCGCGAGACGAGCACCTCGCGGAGGGTCCCGATCCCCTCGGCGCCCCAGCGCTGCCCCCAGATCTGCTCGACCTCGTCGTAGAAATCGATCTCGTGCAGCATGTAGTTGCGAAGCGGCTTCCCCGACTCGAACCAGGGGAGCGTCTCGAGCACCTCGCGCTCGTCGTGCAGCTCGGCCGGGCGTGGGGAGGAGTAGGAGAGCTCCTTCGTTGCACCGTCGGCGGTGCGGATCCGGAACGGGACCTCTTCGCGGGTCGACGAGCTCGTGGCGGTCACTTCTCCTCCTTCGGGACGGGTGCCTCGATCATAGGATCCGGGGCACGGGTCACCGTCCCCGGCGGGCGATGTCTGCGACGTCGACCAGGTCGATCCGGCCGCGACTCAGCTCGATCGTCCCGCGCCTCTGCTCGTCGCGCAGCACCTGGTTGACGGTGGGGCGCGTGGCGCCGGCCAGCTCCGCGATCGTCTCCTGGGTGAGACGGACGACCGGGCGCTCGCCGCCGTACAGCTCCGCCAACTCGACGAGCCGCCTTCGGACGCGCTTCTCGACGGGCACGTACAGCGCCTCGAGGAGCCGCTCGTTCAGAACGCGCACCTCGTTCGTCAGGAACCGCAGCAGGATGCGGTCGACGCTCGGGTGACGCGCGCGCGCGTGGTCGAAGTCGACCTTGTACACGGACATCGTCTCTGCCTCCTCGAGGGCCGTCACGGTCGCGGAACGGCGCGGCTGCTCGGCGACGAGCGCCATCTCGCCGAAGCTCTCGCCCGGCCCACGAATCGCGACCGTGGTCAGGTCGCCGACGGGAGTCGCCACGCGGATCGCGAAGCGTCCGCTCTGCACGAGGTGCACCGAGTCGCCGGGATCGTCGCGGTGGAATACGACCTCGTTGCGGGCGAACCGCCTGCGGCGTGCCACTTGCAGGAGCTCACGGACCTGGTCGGGCGGGACGCCGTCGAGTAGTCTCCACTCCACGACCGTCAGCCCGCGGCGGCCGGCGAGTGCGGGTAGAGCACCTCCGAGGTCGTCGTCTTCTTCCCCCGGATCTGGTAGACGGTGACCGCGCCGATCGTCGGGTCGCCGTTCCGGTCGAAGCCGAAGCGACCGAGGATGGACCGGCGCGTCGAGCTCCTGAAGAGCCGGGTCACGACCGACCTGCGACTGCCGTCGGAAGCCGCCATCGCGTCGAGGAGGAGCTCGGTGGCCGCGGCGCCGTAGAGCGCGCCGTACTGCTGGTCTCCGTCACGCTCGCGGCCCGTTCGCTGCAGGATCTGCCTCCCGCGTGGGCCGGCCGCGCTCGGGGGGACCATCGCCCACAGGTAGTAGAGGCCGTCGGCGGCCTTTCCCGCCTCGGCAACGTCCTCGCCCGGGTCGGAGAAACCGTCCGGAGCAAGCACGACCGTCTTCGCCGGCAGCTTCGCCCTGAGCTCCTTCAGCACGGTCGTGCCGTGGAGGAACGCGAAGCCGCTCAGGAAGACCCCGTCGGGCCGCGCGCGAACGACCCTGGCAACGAGGGCGCTGTAGTCCTTCGCGCGCGGATCCCACGCAGCGGTTGCGACCACGTGCACGTTGCGCGGCCCGGCGGCCTGCCGGAACCAGCCGGCCATTTCGGTGCCGTAGGCCTCCCCGTCGTCGAGGACGTACATACGCGCGAGGTGGTGCTTCTGCGCGAACATCGCCGCGGCCGCCGCCTGAAACTGGTCGGGCGCGGCGAGGCGGACGAAGTTCCGGATGCCGGTTGGATAGTAGGACCCCGGCGTACCCGGGTCGCCACCGGGAACGCGTGCGGTGAGCTGCGGGTTCGTCGTCGCCGTGCCGACGATCGCGAGCGGCCCCTTCTGCGCGCGGTTCAGAATCGGGATCTCGAGGGCGGCGCATTCGCTGTTGTACGGCCCGATCACGCCGAGGACGCTCGTATCGGCCGCGTAGGCCTTCGCATTGGCGGTGCAGACGGCCGTGTCGCGCGCGCCCACCGTTGCGCTGGAGTCGTCGCAGGACTGGTAGCCGACGCTGTAGCGCCCCGCCCGGAAGCCGCGCAGCTCGAGCGCCTGCTTGATCCCCGCCACCTGCTCACGAGCTCCGGGCGGGGCGCGGAGCGGGAGATCGGACACGATCAGGTACCTCGGCTTGCCTTTGCCGTGGAAGAGGACCGGGCCGCAGCTGTCCGCGCCCACCGCCCGCAGCGCGTGGCCTCCGCCGCAGCCCGCGGCGAGCCCGGCGGCGACGAGGAGGATGAGGGAGGCCGCAGTCCTCATCGGTGCCATCCTCTCCTGTCGGGTGCTCTCAGGCAACGGTCACCCACACGCGTCCCAGGCCCACGGCGACCGCCTCGGGCGTGCCGCCGACGTCGATGGTCGCTTGCACGACGCCTCGTTCGGGATCGATGCGCGTGACGGTGCCGTCCTGGCTCGCGACCCACACCGAGCCCGCCCCGAAGGCGACGTCGGCCGGATTCGCGCCCACGGGCGCCGTGCGCACGATGCCGTTCGTGACCGGGTCGATCTGCGCCACGACATTCGTCACGGGGTTCAGCGCCCAGAGGAAGCCGTCGCCGAGCGTGACCGGCGCCTGAGGCAGGGAAAGCGACCCCTGGACGTCCGTGCCGTCCGCGCTGAGATGGAAGAGCTCGCTGTTCGACGTCATCCAGATGGAGTGCGCATCGGCCGCGATTGCGCCCCAGTCCGGCGTCGGCAGCGCGACGGTGCGCACGCGGCGTGTCCGGACGTCGACGATCGACAGCAGGTCGCCGGCGGTGGCGAGGAGCTCGCCTCGGCGGACGGCGAGCCACATGAACGGGGCGAACCTCGTCGGCGCCGTGCGGAGCATGACGCGGTTCGTGATCGCCGCCGTCGTCGGATCGACCTCCAGAATCGCGTTCGGCCGCGCCGCCACCCAGACCCGCCCGCCGGCGGTTGCGACGTCGGCAGGCACCCCGGTGGTCCCGAGCGTCCGAACGAGCCGTGCGTCCGCCGAGACCTCGGAAAGCGTGCCGTCGCGCGAGTTGAGGACCCAGACGGCGCCGGCGCCCGTCGCCACCGCTGTCGGCGCGTTGCCGACGGCGACGCGCGCGACGACCGCATCCCGCTTCGGATCGATCGCGACGACTGCGTTCGACGTGGGGCCTGACGCAGTCCCGCGTAGCGCAAGCGCCGTCGCCGCGGCGGCTCCGACCGCGACGGCCATCGCGGTGCCCGCGACCAGCCGTCGCCGCGTCAGTCCCGGGTGTCGCCCGCGGTGCCCGGCCGTCGTGGCCGGCGCTTCCTCCGCCGTGACCGGCGGCGCGGTGAGCGGCGGGAAGTCACGACGGAGGGCCGGCCCCGTCACCTGCGCGATGTGCTCGGGCCGGTCGAAGTCCTTCAGCCGGAAGCGTCCGAGCGGCGCGAGCCCGATGCCGGCCGGAAGCTCTCCCTCGACGAGGTCGGTCGTGCGCGCTGAGAGCAGGATCTGACCGCCGTGCCCGACGCTCATGACGCGGGCCGCGCGGTGGACGTCGAGCCCGGTGTAGCCGTCGCCGTCGGGCTCGTTGAGCTCCGGTTCGCCGGTGTGGACGCCGATGCGGATCGACACCGGCGCGTCGGGCCACGCATGCTCCGTGAGCGCCTGCTGCGCCTCCGCGGCGGCGATCACCGCCTCGCGGGCGTACGAGAACGCGTAGAAGGTGCTGTCGCCCTGAACCTCGACGGCGACGCCGCCACGAGGGCCGAAGACCTCGCGGAGGATACGGCGGTGGGCGTCCAGGGTCGTGCGATAACGATCGCGCCCGAGGCTCCGCAGAAGCTCCGTCGAGCCCTGGACGTCGGTGAAGACGAGGGTGACCGTGCCGCGCGGGAGCCGACTCACCACCGGGACTATGGCCCCTCGTGGCGTTTGTTCCAAGGGCCGCCGGGCTGTGTTCGCGCCCTGACCTTTCCTGCGTCGGCGCGCGAAACGACACGCGGCACCACCCGTCCTACGCTCGATCCGTATTCGAAAACGGACGACAAAGGGAGGGAACGATGCACGCGCGGTTTCTCAGCAGTTCGATGGTCGTAGTGGTCGTCTCCGCCGTCCTTGCGCAGGCCGCGCTGGCGGGGGGAGAGCCGAAGAACGAGCCGCCGTTCACGCGCAGCGTCGCGGTGCGGACGGCGCAGTCGGCCGTCGAGACGGCGAGCTCCCCGGCAAGGGTCGCCGCGGAGGCGAAGAACGAGGCGCCGTTCACACGGCAGGTCGCGGCGACCCCCGTCGACCCGGGCACGAGCGGCGAGCCGAAGAACGAGCTGCCGTTCACGACTGCCGTTGCGGTCGGCGGCGACGAGAGCGGCTCGGGGTTCAGCTGGATCGACGCGACGCTCGGGGTGGTGCTCGGCGTTTGCACGACGCTGGCAGCGCTGGGGGTGACGTTGCTAGCGCGTCACAAGGTCCCGCGGACGGCATAGGCCGGCGGCGGGTCTGGGGAGGTGGGGGCGGCCGACGGCCGCCCCCACTCTTCTGGCCCGGCCGTTGCGGAGCCACGCGCATCGCATGACCGAGGCCGGCTACAGGAGCGACGGCGAGCCTGGCCCCGGGGCCCGAGTAAATTCGAGGCTCGTATACTTCCCCGGATCTTCGGGCCAAAGTCTCGATCTTGGGGAGGGATTTATGAGACGTTTCTTGCCTGCAGTACTTGCCGTTTGCGCGCTCGTCGTCGTCGCAAGCGCTGCAGGTTCCATGCCGGGCGCCGACGTTCGGCTCACGAATGACGTCGGTGAGGGCTACGTGAGCGCCTACACGCTGGCGACGGGGAACTCATACACGGATGCCACGCTGAGTGAATGCGGCATCTCCCGTGGGCGCCAGAACGAGCCGGCGGTGGCGATGGACCCGCGAAACACGAATGTGATCCTCGGCAGCTCGAACGACTATTGCGGTGTTTACAACAGCGCCGATGCCTCCGGCGCCCCGGTTGCGTTGGGGCCGGTCTGGCTCGGGTATTACCGCTCGGAGAACGGCGGCTCGAGCTTCGTGAGTTCGCTGGTGCCGGGCTATCCGGGAGACACCTCGCCGTATGACGCACTTGCGCACGTCCGTACCGCGGGCGCGGGGGATCCTGTTGTTGCCTGGGACGGCCACGGCCGTGCGTTCTTTGGATCGGAGAGCTCCGGCGACCCGGTCGGGACCGCGAAGACGTTCGGAGATGTGTGGGTCGCGCGCTTCGAGAATCCCGGTGGAGCCGACGCCTCCGACACATTGAAGGACGGCCTTGCCTACAAGGGAACGGAGACAATCGCTCAGGGCTCCTCGGCGCCCAACCTGCTGGGCGTGTTCCACGACAAGACGGCGATCGAGGCGGATCGCACCGGCGGGCGCTGCGACGGCAACGTCTACTTCGCGTGGACACGCTTTAGCGGTGGCAAGAACTCGAATATCTATCTCTCTCGCTCCACCGATCATGGGGCGACCTGGTCAAATCCGCTGCTGCTCACACCGCAGGTCCAGAACGTCCAGGATCCGAGCATCGCGGTAACCGGCAACGGGAACGTCTACGTCACGTGGGATCAGGGAAGTACGAACAGCGGGCAGACCGAGGGTGTCGGCGTCGTCAAGTCGACCGACTGCGGCGCGACGTTCGGGTCTGACCGACTCCTTGTCGACTACACGGGGTACTCCGCCCAGGACGTGTCGGCGCCGCAGCCGATGCCGATGCCGCAGTCGCGGCCGGATGACCCGGCGTCCGCTGACGACGCCTCCGCCGAGGGCAGCGCGCGTGACTGTGGCGACTTCGCGGATGCGTGCCAGTCGGGCTACACGTTCTTCCGCCGCGCCACGAACACGCAGACAACGGCCGACGAGTACGACCGCACGCATGAGTGGCTGTACGTCGTTTATGACGCCTCGAAGGGTCCGGCGCTGGACACCGGGACGACCTATGGAACGCTGGAGGTGGGCAAGGCAGCGCAGACGGCGGCGTACTTCGTCCGCTACGACGGCGCCACCGGCGAGGTCGACCTGGGGCCGGTGCTGCTGGACGACCAGTCAAGTGGCGACCAGGTATTCCCGGACATCGGAGCGGACGGCGGGGTACTGCACGCGCTCTGGTGGGACAGCCGGCATGACCCGTGTTACTCGCCGCTCCGCCCGATCGGCAACTGCGCCGACGGCACTACGGTGGCCTCGCTCGATGTCTATGCGACCAGTTCCACCGATCACGGCGCGACCTGGACGACGCCGGTCAAGCTCACGGATGCGATGTCGAACCCGAACTACGAGCAGTTCGACAACCGTGCCGTCCCGTTCGGCGGCGACTACCTGACGATCGCGTCGAAGGGCGACCAGTCCTTCGGCACGTGGACGGACTGGCGCGACACGGTGCAGGGCACCGACCAGCGCGAGACGCCCGAGGACTCCGACGCGGCTTCCGCCGACGTAAAACAGTGCCGGGTTGTCTTGACGTCCGCGCCCGACAAGAAGGGCAACACAACCAAGTCGTGGAGCAGTGACCTCTGCCCGCACGATGGTGGTCTCGACCAAAACATCTACGGTGACCAGACTCCGTAGTCTCGCCTCGCGCTGATTCGAGGAGGGCGGTCTTCGGGCCGCCCTCCCTTCAGCCCGCTAACAGCTCTCCCGTCGCCAGTGGTTCGGAGCTGTCGCGAGCCCGGCCGTCGCAGCGCCGACACGCCATCCGTGATCATCTCGGCTGTATTCGACCACGCCGACAGCACCGACCGCAACGCCGTCGACGGCTGGTGGAACCGCATGACCGAGGCCGGCTACACCGCCTGATGTCAACGCATCCGTCTTGAACCACCGGCGCAAGTCGGCTATGAAATCTCTGGGGCAGGGGCCGCCTGCCATTTGTCCGAGGATGGCCGGGTCGGCCAGAAAGGGTTTGAATGCGTCTAGGAAACGTGCTTCGTTGGGCTGC
>JAICYG010000062.1 GCA_025934335.1 Thermoleophilia bacterium
GAGGAGCTCGTCGCCGGTCGCCACGTCGGCAAGACTACCTCTGAGTCAGAGCTAATTGGCGGCGACCGTGTTGATCTGCGCCGTGTGCGTGGGGCCAGGCCCGAGGCGCGTGATCCAGATCACGTAGTACCGGTGCTTGCCGCCCGTGATCGTGTACCTGACCTGGCCGTTGCTCGGAACGACCTGCGACGCGCCCACCACGTCGCCGAGGAACGGCCCGGTCGACGAGTCGCCGGCCAGGATCTCCGCGGTCAGGCCGGGCGTCGCCGTCGAGAACCCGAGCTGGTGGAGCTGCACCGGCTTGCCCGCGTCGAGCACGAGCCCGACGCCCGGCTTGTTCAGGCTCGGTGCGTCGTAGTAGCGCTCGGTCTCCCAGTACGTGCTCGGATCGCCGTCGGTCGCGAGGTGCGCCTGGCCGTTGTTCTCGCCCTTTGCGCCGGTGCCGTACGGGTCGTAGGCCGTGACGGCCGAGAGGTGCACCGATGCCGCCACCGATCCGCGGCCGGAGGGTGCCCCGCCGCCCGAGGAGTGCTTCGGGAAGCCGTCGAGCACGAGATAGGCGACGACGGCGCCGATCGCGAGCAGGCCGACGATCACCAGCACGACCGGCCAGGGCGACGGCCCGCTCAGGCGGCGCGGCGACCGGTAGGCGGGCGCGGGAACGACCTGCGTGCCCTCGCCGGCCTGCAGCTCGGCCAGGCACGCCTCGAGCTCGCGGCAGAAGTCGGTCATCGTCGGGAACCGGTCCTCGGGCCGCTTCGCCATGACCTGCTGCACCGCCGCCTCGACGCGTGGCGACACGTCGGGACGCTGGTCGCGGATCGGCGGGGGCGGCTCGTTGATGTGCCGCATCGCGACCGCGACGAAGTTCTCGCCGGGGAACGGGACGTGGGCCGTGAGCAACTCGTAGAGGACGACGCCGAGCGAGTAGACGTCGGTGTGCTCGTCGACGCGCTGGCCCTGCGCCTGCTCCGGCGCGATGTAGTCGGAGGTGCCGAGCACGGTGCCGGTCTGCGTCATCCCGTGCTGGACGTCGAGCGAGCGCGCGATGCCGAAATCGGTCACCTTCGCGCGGCCGTCGCCGTTCATCAGCACGTTCTGCGGCTTCACGTCGCGGTGGACGAGCCCCTGCTGGTGCGCGAACGAGAGCCCGCGGGCGATCTGCATGGCGAGCTCCAGGGCGTTCGCGACCGGCGCCGGGCCGCGGCGCTCGATCATGCGCTTCAGGTTGTCGCCCTCGACGTACTCGAAGACGATGAACTGGCGCCCCTCGTGGTCGCCGCGGTCGATGACCGTGACGATGTTCGGGTGCGAGAGCGCCGCGACGGCGCGGGCTTCGCGCCGGAACCGCTCGACGTACTGGTCGTCGCCGGAGTACTGCTGGTGCAGGATCTTGAGCGCGACCTTCCGGTCCAGCAGCCGGTCGTGCGCGCGAAAGACGCTCGACATGCCTCCGGTGCCGACAAGCTCCTCCAGCTCGTACCGCTCGGCGAGGACCTCCCCAACCATCTGTGAGCTGAGCCTACCCGGGCCTGAACGGCCTAAAGCGCTTCTTCGAGCGCCTGTTCCCAGGCGGCGAGCGCCTCGTCGAGCTCGGCGTCCGTGACGACGAGCGGCACGAGCACGCGGATGGCGCGGCCCTCGACGCCCGCCTTGAGGAGCAGCAGCCCGCGCCCGAGCGCCTCCTCGACGACGCGCGAGGCCGTCGCCGCGTCGTCCAGCTCGATCGCGAGCATCGCGCCGAGCCCGCGCACCTCGCGGATCTGCGGCCATCGCTCCTGCCAGGCGAGCATGCGGGTGCGCATCGTCTCACCGAGCGCCGCGGACCGCTCGACCAGCCCCTCCTCCTCGATCACGTCGAGCACGGCGAGCGCGGCCGCCTGCGCGACCGGGTTCCCGACGTACGTTCCGCCGACGCCGCCCTCCTGCGGCGCGTCCATGATCGCCGCCTTGCCGAGCACGCCCGAGAGTGGGATGCCCATCGCGATCGACTTGGCCACCGTGATCAGGTCGGGCCGGACGCCGTAGTGCTCGATCGCGAAGAACTTGCCGGTGCGGGCGTAGCCGCTCTGCACCTCGTCGCAGACCATGACGATCCCGTGCTCGTCGCAGATCGCGCGAATGCCCTCGACGAGCTCCCGCGTAGCCGGGATGAACCCGCCCTCACCCTGGACCGGCTCGAAGACGATCGCGGCGACGTCCTCGGGGGCGACGGTCACCTCGAACGCCCGCCGGATCGCCGCCACGTCGTTGAAGGGCACCCGGTACACCTCGGGCGCGAACGGGCCCAGGCCGCGCTTGTACGGGTGCGTCTTCGACGTGAGCGCGAGCGACAGGTAGGTGCGGCCGTGGAACGCGCCCTCGAAGCCGATCACCGCGGAGCGGCCCGTGTAGGCGCGCGCGAACTTGACGGCATTCTCGACTGCCTCCGTCCCCGCGTTGAAGAACGCGGCCTTCGCGGGGCGGTCGAGCGGAGCGCGCTCGAGCAGCCGCTCGGCGAGCGCCGCGTAGACCTCGTACGGGACGACGGTGAAATCGGTGTGTGAGAACCGGTCGAGCTGCTCCTGCGCGGCCTGGACGACCTGCGGGTGCGAGTGGCCGACGTTGAGGCAGCCGACGCCCCCGGCGAAATCGATAAAGGTGTTGCCGTCGACGTCGGTGATCGTCGCGCCGCGCGCCTCGGCGGCGACGACCGGGAACGTGATCGCGAGCGGCGAGGCGACGCTCGCCGCGAGCCGCTCGAGCACGGCCCGCGACCGCGGGCCCGGGATCTCGGTCTTCAGCTCGATCGCGCGCGTCGCCGCCATGTGACGAGCGTAGCGCAGGTACGCCCACCGCTGCATACCTGTATGGGCTTGTTGCAGCATCTGCTTCACCGGCGGTTCTCGGCGGCCCGATTCGCTAGCGTCCGCGAGTCCATGGCGACGACCGAGAACGCCACCTGGTGGGCACGGACGCACGGCGCCGACGGCGACGTGCTCGTCGCCTACTTCAGCATGGAGTTCGGGGTCGAGACGCGGCTCGCGATCTACTCGGGCGGCCTCGGCGTACTGGCCGGCGACCACCTGAAGGCGGCGGCGGACCTCGACGTGCCGCTCGTCGGCGTCGGGCTCTTCTACCGCGGCGGCTACTTCGTGCAGGGCGTCTCCGGCGAAGGGCGGCAGACCGAGAAGTACGAGGAGCTCGACCCGGAGGCGCTCGGCCTGCGCCGCGAGGTCGAGGTCGAGGTCGACCTCGGCGGAGAGGTCGTCACCGCGGGCGTCTGGCGCTACGACGTCGGCTCGGTGCCGCTCTACCTGCTCGACGTGCCGTGGGTGACGGACGCGCTCTACGGCGGCGATCGCCGGCACCGGATCCGGCAGGAGCTCCTGCTCGGGGTCGGCGGCGTGCGCGCGCTGCACGCGCTCGGGATCGAGCCGAGCGTGTACCACGTCAACGAGGGCCACTCGGCGTTCCTGACGATCGAGCGCGCACGCATGCTGGTCGAGGCCGGGCGGTCGACGGAGGACGCGCTCGAGCAGATTCGCCACACCACGGTCTTCACGACGCACACGCCGGTGCCCGCGGGGAACGAGGTGTTCGGCGACGACCTGGTCGTGCGGTACGTCGGCTCGCTCGCCGAGAGCGCCGGCATCTCGAACGAGCAGCTGCTCGCCCTGGGCCGCAGCGACGACACCGACGGGTTCGGGCTGACGCCGCTCGCGCTGCGGCTCTCCGCCCACGCGAACGGCGTCTCACAGCTGCACGGCGACGTCGCCCGCGAGATGTGGCAGGGGCTCTGGCCGGGGCGCGAGGCGCCGATCGACGCGATCACGAACGGGGTGCATCTGGGAACCTGGCTCGCCCCCGAGCTGGCGGAGCTGCTGCGCGACTCCGGAGTGGAGCCGGACGCCCCACCTGCATGGGCGAACTGGCCCGCGGCGCGCACCCTCGATTCGGGCGCGCTCTGGCGGGTCCATGCCGCACGGAAGCAGCGGCTGGCGGAGCTGGCGGGGCTCGACCCTGAGCGCCTCACGATCGGCTTCGCCCGGCGTTTCGCCACGTACAAGCGCGCCGGCCTCGTCTACTCCGACCTGGAACGGCTGCTGGCGCTGCCCGTGCAGGTCGTGGTCGCCGGAAAGGCGCACCCGCAGGACGGGCCGGGGAAGGACGTCATGCAGCAGATCGTCGAGCTCTCGCACGGCGCCGCCGCGGGGCGGCTCGTCTTTCTCGAGGACTACGACATCGAGCTCGCACAGACGATCATCCCCGGCTGCGACATCTGGCTGAACACGCCGCGGCGGCCGCACGAGGCGTCGGGGACGAGCGGGATGAAGGCGGCGATCAACGGCGTGCTCAACCTCTCGGTGCTCGACGGCTGGTGGGCGGAGGCGTACGACTCGGCGTACGGCTGGGCCATCGAGGGAACGACGGACGAGGCCGACGCGACGGAGCTGTACAAGCTGCTCGAGCAGCAGGTCGTCCCGCGCTTCGAGGCGCGGGACGCCTGGCTCGAGATGATGAAGGCGTCGATCGCCGGGCTCGCGCCGCGGTTCTCGATGGCGCGCACGGTGATCGAGTACGCCGACCGCTACTACGTGCCGGCGACGCGCGGCGCGTAGGCCCCCTACGCGGTCTCGCCCGGCTGCGGCCCGTCGCCGAGCCGCTCGATCAGCTCCTGAACGTTCTTCAGCTCACCCTCGAGGTGCTCGCGATAGGCCTGCAGCCGCTCGACCCACTGCTCGCGGCTGGGATAGCCGCGGGGGCCGCGGTGCTGGTGTCCTCCTCTGCACATGTAGGCTCACCTCCTTTCGCTTCACCGGTGATAATAGTTATCTGATGATAACCAAAGGCGACAGGGTGGCGGAGCTGCGCCTCGAGCTGCGACGCGTGATGCGCGGGCTGTGGGCGCGAAGGCGCCCGTCCGCCGAGCTTGTCGCGCTCGTTGAGGGCGCCGCGCTCGGCCGGCGCCACGTCGCGGTCCTCGCCCAGGTGGGCACGGAGGGCGAGCGGTCGGTCGGCGAGCTCGCCCGCGAGCTCGGGCTGTCTTTGCCGGCTGCCTCGACGCTTGCGCGAGAGCTCGAGCAGCACGGCCTGCTCGTCCGCCGCGAGGATCCGGCCGATCGCCGCCGTACGGTGGTCGCGCTCGCGCCCGCCACCGAGGCCCCGGTGCGCGACTGGCTCGCGCGACGCTCGCTGCCGCTCGAGCGCGCGCTCGCGGCGCTGACCGACGACGAGCAGGAGGCGTTCCTGAAGGGTCTGCGCGCGCTCGCCGACGCCCTGATGGAAGAATCGCCGTGTGGTCCTGTCCGACCGCACCATCGCCACGCTCATCGCCGAAGGCCGCATCGGGATCGACCCGTATGACGAGTCGCTCCTGCAGCCGTCGAGTGTCGACGTGCGCGTCGACCGCTTCTTCCGCGTCTTTCACAACGCGCGCTACCCGTACATCGACGTCAAGGAGCCGCAGGAGGAGCTGACCGAGGAGGTCGAGGTCGCGGACGAGCGCGCGTTCATCCTCCACCCGGGCGAGTTCGTGCTCGGGTCGACGCTGGAACGCGTGACGCTCCCTGACGACCTCGTGGCCCGCCTCGACGGCAAGAGCTCGCTAGGGAGGCTCGGGCTCCTCATCCACTCGACCGCGGGCTTCATCGACCCCGGCTTCGACGGCCACGTGACGCTCGAGCTCTCGAACGTCGCGAACCTGCCGATCACGATCTACCACGGGATGAAGATCGGGCAGATCTCGTTCATGCGCATGACGGAGCCCGCCTCGACGCCGTACGGGAGCTCGGGCCTCGGGTCGAAGTACCAGGGGCAGCGCGGGCCGACGCCGTCCCGCTACTGGCAGAACTTCGAGCGGTGAAGGTCTTCGTCACCGGCGGCACCGGGTTTGTCGGCCCTCGCGTCGTCCACGCGCTGCGGGCGCGCGGTCACGAGGTGCGCGCCCTGGTGCGGAAGCCGGAGCGAGGCGCGCAGCTCGCGGGCTGGGGCGCGCAGCTCGTTCCCGGCGACGTCACCGATCCCGCGAGCCTCCGCGCTGCGATCGAGGGCTGCACGCACGTCGTGCACCTCGTGGCGATCATCAAGGGCCGCCCGCAGGACTTCGACCGGGTGATGACGCAGGGCACGCGCAACGTCCTGGCCGCCGCACAGGCTACGGGCGTCGAGCGCCTCGTGCTGATGAGCGCGCTCGGCACGACCGAGGCGACGAAGAACGTCGTCCCGTACTTCGCGGCGAAATGGGCGATGGAGCAGGACGTCGGCGCATCGGGGCTCGAGCACACGATCTTCCGTCCGAGCTTCCAGTTCGGCCGCGGCGGCGGCGTGCTGCCGACGTTCGTGAAGCAGGTGCGCTACGCGCCCGTCGTCACGGTGATCGGCTCCGGGCAGCAGCGCATCCAGCCGATCTGGGTCGACGACGTCGCCGAGTACTTCGCACGTGCGGTCGACTCACCCGATGCCGCGAACCGCACGTTCGAGCTGGGCGGCCCCGACGTCGTCACCTGGGACGAGCTGTACCTGCTGATCGCGAAGGTGCTCGGCAAGCGCCGCCGTCTCCTGCACGTGCCGACCTCGGCCGCGCGGGCGGGCGCGACCGCGACGCAGTGGCTACCGGGCGCACCGCTCACGAACGATCAGATCAGCATGATCGAGGCGGGCGACAACGTCGCCGCGAACACCGATGCCGTCGACACGTTCAGGCTCCCGCTCGTCCCGCTCGCAGAGCAGATCCGTCGCGTAGCCTGAGCGTAGGCTGTCGCTCCTGCTCCTGCTCGTCGCGGCGAGCCCGGCGCTTGGCGCTTCAGGCCGTAGCGGTCACGAAGCTCGCCGCGACGCTCTCGTCGATCGACCGCGGCACGGGTACGACGCACGCCTCCGGCCCGACGTCGCCGCGGGCGACCGCTTCCAGGCAGCGGGACTGGAGCGCGAACCCGAGGTCCATCGACTCGATCGAGTTCCCGAGCGGCCGCGGACCGGCGAGGTTGACCATGTGCCCGCCCTCGAGGACGGTGACGCCACCCTGCACGAGCTCCTCGGCCTCGATCTCCCACGGGAAGTGGCCCGCATTGGCGAGGATCGCGTCGGGCCTGAGAAGCGGCGCGTCCGCGGCGGTGACCACGCCCTCGGCGCCGGTCACGGTGACGACGACGTCCGCGCTGCGCAGCGCCTCCTCCCGCTCGGGCACGAGGAAGCCGTCGAGCAGCCTGCAGACGCTTGACCGGGTCGCGCTCGACGACCGCCACGACGGCGTGCGCGTTCCGGAAGTTCGCGGCGACGCCCTTGCCGCACGCGCCGTAGCCGAAGACCGTCACGCGCTTCCCGTTCGTGGAGAGATTCGTCAGCCGGAGGAACGACTCGAGCACGCTCTGGCCGACCGCGTGCTCGTTCTCCGCGAACTGCTTGATCGGGCTGTCGTTGATGACGAGCAGTGGCAGACGCAGCCGGTCGCGGAGCGGCTCGAGCCGCAGCCGTCCCGAAGTCGTCTCCTCGGTGCCGCCGCGCAAGGTGTCCCACGGCTCCTCCAGGTAGCGGACGAACAGGTCGCCGCCATTGTCGAGCAGCAGGTCGGGGCGCGCCCGGACGACCCGCCACAAACTCGCGTCGTGCTCAACCGGGTCGCTCGTGGGGCCGCCGACGACGCGCACACCCCGGGCCGCGAGGTAGTCGCACGCCTCCTGCTGCGTCGTATTGAGGTTCCCCGTCGCGACGAGCTCCGCGCCTCCGCGGCGCAGCGTCAGGAGCAGCGCCACGGTCTTCGGCTCGAGGTGGATCCCCGTGCCGATCACGAGCCCGTCGAACGGCCTCGTCTCGTCGAACTCGGTGCCGATCGCCTGCAGAAGACGGCACCGCGCGATCACCCACTCGATCCGATGCATGCGGAAAAGACTAGGGGCCCCGCAGGGCCCCTGGTCTTCGATACCAGCTGGGATTCGTAGAGGCGCTTCCGGCCACTAAAGGCGGCGCGTCACGCGAGTCCCCCACGCTGGCTAGGCGATTCCCCGTCAAGGTCCCGGGGACACACCTCTACGAGCTGGTACCTCCACTGCCCGTACTGGAAATCTCCAACGCCGGACCACCTCCTTTCCGCGGATGCTGAGACGATAGCGCATGAACCAGTCGAGACCCATGCTTCTCGTCCACGGGCTCTCGGGCAGCCACCGCTGGTGGCGGCACGTGCACCCGCGCGGCGCGACGTGCCACGCCGTCGACCTGCCGCGGCGGCTTCCACCGCGCGACGCCCCCGCGTGGCTCGCCTCCTCGCTCGACGGACCGGCGATCGTCGTCGGCCACTCGCTCGGCGGCCTGGCCGCCGCGCGGCTTGCGGCGGAGCGCCCCGACCTGGTCGAGGCGCTCGTCCTCGTCGCACCCGTCGGGACGCCGCGCCCGCTCCCGGGCTACGTCGCCGGCTTCCTGCGGATGGTGCGCGAGGCGCCGCCGTCGCTGCTCGCGACGGTCGCCGCGGATGCGCTCAGAACCGGCCTCCCGACGCTCGCGCGCGGCGCCTGGTTCGCGACGCACCAGCCGTTCGCGGGCGCGATCGGCGCCCCAACCCTCCTCGTCTGGGGCGAGCGCGACCGGCTCGTGCCGCTCGAGCTCGCGGCGGGCTGGCGCCGGGCGATCCCGCAGGCACGGCTCGCGGTCGTGCCGCACGCAGGGCACGTGCCGATGCTGGAGGCGCCCTCACGGTTCGGCGAGCTCCTGCAGCAGTTCCTCGACGACCTGGACGACCGCCTCGGGATGTGACCAGTGCACGGCGTGCGCCGCGCCGGGCACCTGCACGAGCCGGGCGCGCGCGACGCCCGCGGCGAGGCGCGCCCACGGCGGGCTGCAGATCGTGTCGTGCTCGCCGCGCACGACGACCGTGTGCGCACGCAGACGCGCGAGCCGCTCGGCCACGGGGTGGTCGAGCATCGAACGGGCCGTCCGGAGCAGGCGCCGCGGCCCCCAGCGCGCGTACTCGTAGGCGAGCACGGGCACGAGCGACAGCGGCTCCCGGTAGCTCCCGTTCGCGAGCCGGAGGAACTGGCCGAAGACGGTCGGCGCGCCCGGGTCCCACGTCGGGCCGATCAGCACGAGCCCGCGGACGAGCTCGGCGCGGCGAACGGCCAGCTCCGCCGCGAGCTGGCAGCCGAGCGAGTTGGCGACGAGGAGCGACGGCCCGGGGAGCGAGGCCTCCAGCGACCGGGTCAGCTCGCCGACCGACGCGCCGGCGAGGTCCGGCGCGGCCGCGGCCGGGAGCAGGCGCCGCAGGCGCGCGAAGTACCGGTGCGAGACGCCGAGACCGTGGACGAGGACGACCACCCTGCGCCTACCATCTCCGCGGTCGCCCGCGCGCATGCGTCCTCTCCGCTGCAACCGCAACTTCCAGCTCCTCTGGATCGGCCAGGTGTTCGGCCGCGCTGCGCGGTGACTTCGCGCCTCGCCGCGAGAAAGAGCCGCGCGGGCCATGGGCAGAGGCGTTCGACGGGCTCCGCCTGCTCTGGCGCGTCGTCGGCGCCTTCCTCGCGCCGGCAATCCAGCGGCGGTCTCGGTGCTCCAGTCGATCGTGCTCCTCACGGCGGCGCGATGCTGTTGCGGCAGACGCCGCAGGCGATGCGCGGCCGCGTGAACAACGGCCTCTTGCAGGGTGGCGACGGGCCTCGCCGCGCTCGCGCCGCTCGTGAGCGGCGTCGCCGTGGATCAGCTGTCCGTGCGGGCGGCGGTGGCGCTGTTCGCCCTGGCTCTCGTGCCGGTGGCCGGGCTCGCGTTCGCGCTCCCGAGCGAGGCGGCGAGCGACTGACGCTCCGCCTCGACGGCGTCGCGCACCCAGCAGCTCTCGAGGTGGTCGTTGACGACGCCGCACGCCTGCATCGCCGCATAGACGGTCGTCGGGCCGACGAAGCGAAAGCCGTTGCGCCGCAGCTCCTTCGCGAGCGCGGTCGAGTCCGGTGTCGACGCGTGCCAGTCCTCCTGCGTCCGCGGGCGTCGGTGGGCCGCCGGCGCGAAGGACCAGAAGAGCTCGTCGAGCGGAGTCGAGTCGCGAAGCGTGACGGTGGCACGTGCGTTCGCGATCGCCGCCTCGATCTTGCCGCGGTGGCGGACGATCGACGCGTCCGCGAGGAGGCGCCGCACATCGCGCTCGCCGAAGCGGGCGACGCGTTCCGGGTCGAAGCCCTCGAACGCCGCGCGGAAGCCGTCGCGCTTGCGCAGGATGGTGAGCCACGAGAGTCCCGACTGGAACCCCTCGAGGCAGAGGCGCTCGTAGAGCCCGCGCTCGTCGCGCACCGGCCGGCCCCACTCCTCGTCGTGGTAGGCGTCGTAGAGCGGGTCGCTCGAGTCCCAGCAGCGGATCACTCGGTCACTTCGACCTGCACGACTCCGTCGTCGACCGTGACGGGATAGATCTCGACCGGCTCGTACGCTGGCAGCGACAGCGGCACGCCGGTCGCGAGGTCGAAGGTCGACCCGTGGCGCGGGCAGATGACGCGGCACATGTCCTCGTCCCACTCGCCCTCGCAGAGCGGCCCGTCGTCGTGCGAGCAGCGATCCTCGATCGCATAGAGCTTGCCACCGCAGTTGTAGACGCCGATCGACGTCCAGCCGAGCGTGACGATCTTGCAGGAGCCGGGTGGGAACTCGTCGAGCGGCGCGACGTGCACCTTCGGCATCAGTCGTCGGCGAGCCGGAGCTCGTTCTCGAGCGTCCGCCACTCCTCCGGGAGCGGCGTGCCCTTCGCGCGGTGGAGCGCGACCTTGAGCACGCCGAGGCCGAGGATCGCGCACTTGAGGCGGATCGGCGTCAGCGGGATGCCGATCTCCTCGAGCAGCTCGTCCTTCGGCAGGACGGCGACCTCCTCGGCTTTCCGGCCCTTGACGAGCTCGGTCAGCATCGACGTCGCCGCCTGCGAGATCGCACAGCCGCGACCCTCGAAGCCGATCTCGTCGATCGTCTCGCCGTCGTCGGCGAAGCGGACGAAGATCGAGACCTCGTCGCCGCAGAGCGGGTTCTGGCCCTCCGCGTGCGCGTCGTGCGGCTCGAGAGCACCGTGGCCGCGCGGGTTTCTGTAGTGGTCGAGGATGACCTCCCGGTAGAGCTGGTCGAGCTCGCTCACGCGAAGGTCTTCCTCACCTTGAGCAGCCCGGCGACGAGGCGGTCGACCTCCTCGGGCAGCGAGTAGAGGTAGAAGCTCGCGCGCGTGGTCGCGGCGACACCGAGGCGCGTCATCAGCGGCTGCGTGCAGTGGTGGCCGGCGCGGACGGCGACACCCTCCCAGTCGAGGATCTGCGCCACGTCGTGCGGGTGCACGTTCTCGAGCTCGAAGCTGACGATGCCCGTGCGGCGCTCCGCCGGCGGCCCGAAGATACGCAGGCCCGGGATCTCCGCGAGCGCGTCCATCGCCTGCACGACGAGCTCGTGCTCGTGCGCCTCGATCGCGTCCAGCCCGATCTCCGAGACGTAGTCGATCGCGACGCCGAAGCCGTACGCCTCTGCGATCGCGGGCGTGCCGGCCTCGAACTTGTACGGCAGCTCGTTCCAGCTCGTGCGGTCGAGCGCGACCGAACGGATCATCTCGCCGCCGAAGTTGAACGGCTGCATCTCCTCGAGCAGCTCCCGTCGGCCCCAGAGGGCGCCGACACCGGACGGCCCGCAGAGCTTGTGCGAGGAGAAGGCGAGGAAGTCGCAGCCGAGCGCCTGCACGTCGATCTTCCGGTGCGGCGCCGCCTGCGCGGCGTCGACCACCATGATCGCGCCCTGCTCGTGCGCCCACGTCGCGAGCTTCTCGACGGGGTTGACCGTGCCGAGGGTGTTCGAGACGAGGTTGTTCGCGACGACCTTCACGTTTCCGCGCGTCGCGATCTCGTCGAGCGCATCGAGCTGCAGCTCGCCGAGGTCGTCGATCGGGATGTGCGCGAACTCGGCGCCGGTCTTCTTCGCAATGAACTGCCACGGCACGAAGTTGGAGTGGTGCTCGAGCTCCGTGATCACGACCACGTCGCCCGGGCCGAGGTTGTCGAGGCCCCACGCGTAGGCGACGAGGTTGAGCGCCTCGGTCGCGCCGCGCGTGAAGATCACCTCGCGGCTCGACGGCGCGTTCACATAGGCGCGTACCTTCTCGCGCGCTCCCTCGTAGCCCGCGGTCGCGCGCTCGGCGAGGGTGTAGACGCCACGGTGGACGTTCGCGTAGCTGTGCTCGTAGAACTCCCGCATCGCGTCCAGCACCTGGCGCGGCTTCTGGGTGGAGGCGGCAGAGTCGAGGAAGGCGACGGGCTTGCCGTTCACGAGCTCGTCGAAGACGGGGAAGTCCGCGCGCAGCCGCCGGGCGTCGAGCTTCGTCGCGGGCGTGACGGCCATGCCCCAAGGTTAGCGAGCTACCTGTGGACGACCTCGCAGTGGACGAGCCTGTCGGTTCGGTCGGCCCACACGACGTCGCGGCCGGGGCCGCAGTCGACGCGGTCCGTGTGCCCGTCGTTCGCATGTACCTGGTCGTTGCCGGCGCCCGCTTCGATCACATCGCCCCGGAGCGGCGTGCCCTCGATCACGTCGGCCTTCGCGGTGCCGAGCACGGCGCAGCTCCCGGTGAGCGCGCGGCCGTCCTCGAGGAGGACGGTGTGCCCGGGGCAGCCCGGCCGGCCGCCGACACGGATCATCCGGGCCGGGAAGGACGGCGAGTAGGCATGCGGGCTCGCGTACTCGTCGCTCGTCGACCAGCTCGGCTGCTCGCCGGCGGCGATCGGGACGGAGCGAGTCGGCGCGCCGGCAGCGACGACGGTCTCGACGAGCCTTCCGCCGGCGACGTAGGCGAGCCGCGAGCCGTCGCGCGACCACACGGGGAAGCGCGGCTCGCGCACAGTCACGAGGCGCCGCTCGACGCCCGGGCCGGTGACGACGTACAGACCGTCGTCCCGCGCCGCCGCGAGCTGCGAGCCGTCGGGCGACCACGCCGGCTGGTCGACCACGTCGCGCGCCCAGAGCTTCCCCGCCACCCAGAGGTCGGTGTTCGTCGCGCGGTGCGTCGTCAGATAGGCAAGCTCGTCGCTGCCCGGGCGCCACGCCGGCGCGAACGCACGGGTCGGGGCCGGGTAACGCTCCTTCCCGGAGCCGTCGGGAGCAGCGGTGTAGAGGACGCCGCCCGAGCCGTACGCGAGCCGCGACCCGTCGCTCGACCAGCTGGGGAAGAGCCGCCCCGCGCTCGAGCCGACATGAACGACGCGGCGGCGTGCGACGTCGAGCACGTCGAGCTCCATGTGGTTCGGGAAGACGCGCGTGAACGCGACGTGGCTCCCGTCCGGCGACCAGACGGGCCACCAGTCCGTCGGCGCCAGGATCCGCGATGTCGTCGCCGACGCGGGCACCGCGAGGAACAGCACGAGCCCGAGCAGCAGCAGCCGTCCCACGAACCGGAAGGTACGGCGGGATTGTGAAGCTATCGTGCGCCTCCTGTGAGCAGCGAGTACGTCTTCACGATGTACCGGGCCGACAAGTTCTACGGCCCGGACCGGCAGGTGCTGGCGGGCATCTCGCTCTCGTTCCTGCCCGGCGCGAAGATCGGCGTGCTCGGGCCGAACGGGGCCGGCAAGTCGACGTTGCTGCGGATCATGGCGGGCAGGGAAGAGCCGTCCTCCGGCGTCGCCGAGCTGGCGCCGAACGCGACCGCCGGCCTGCTCGAGCAGGAGCCGGAGCTCGACCCGGCGAGGACGGTGCGCGAGAACGTCGAGGACGGCGTGCGCGAGCTGCGCGACCTGCTCGACCGGTTCAACGCGATCTCCGCGAGGTTCGCCGAGCCCGACGCCGACTTCGATGCGCTCCTTGCCGAGCAGGCGCAGGTGCAGGACCAGATCGACCGGCGCGACGCCTGGCAGCTCGACGCGCAACTCGACCACGCGATGGATGCGCTGCGCGTCCCCGACGGCGACCGCGACGTGACGACGCTCTCCGGCGGCGAGTGGCGGCGGGTCGCCCTCTGCCGCCTCCTGCTCTCGGCCCCGGATCTTCTGCTCCTCGACGAGCCGACGAACCAC
>JAICYG010000018.1 GCA_025934335.1 Thermoleophilia bacterium
AGCTCGCCGCGGACGAACGGCGCGATCAGGTCGACGGCGATCGCAGCGCCGAGCCACCATCGGCCGCCGTGTGCCAGCGCGCGAACCGTCACGTACGCGCAGAGGGCGAACCACGGCCAGGCGACCACCTCCGGCAGCAGGAACGGCGCGTAGAAGAGCGCGGTCGTCCCCAGCGTCGCGAGCGCCGCGACGAAGGCGATGCGGGCGGGCACGAGCAGGCGTGCGAGGAAGAACGTCGGCACCGCTGCGAGCGCCATCAGGATCGTGTTCGCGTACTTGATCGCCGCGTACGCGGAGCCGGTCGCATGGATCCACCAGAACGGCGCGATCACGTACGGGTAGAGCGACTTGAACGCGACGGGCTCGCCGCGGCGCGCGGCGTGGCCGGTGTCGGCGATCGCGCGCGAGATCTGCGTCCACTCGAGCTCGTCGCCGAAGATCGTCGGCGTCTTCCGGATCGCCGCCTGCCAGAAGAGGAGCGCCAGGAACGCGATCACCGCGAGCGCGTATGGGATCGCCGCGACGAAGCGGTCGAGCGCCGACTGCCGTTCGTTCACTCGGAGCCCGCGCCGAGGATCACGCGTGGGTCGAGATCGATCTCGCGGCGGACGAACCGGCACACCACGTGATTGCGCTCTGCCGCCTGCACGATCGTGTCGAGCCGGTCCGGGGGCGCGTCGGGGATCGTCACCAGCAGGACGTCGGGGCGGTGGTGCTCGAGCAGGCGGTCGAGCTCGTGCGTCCCGCCGAGCACGGGAACCCCGTAGATGCGCCGCCGGCGAAGCGCCGGGTTGTCGTCGACGAGGCCGACGACGCGCTCACCTGCCGTCTCGCGTAGCTCGCGGAGGAGGCTGCGCCCTGTGCGGCCGGCGCCGACGATCATGCTACGGCGGCCGTCGCGGTCGCGGTAGCTGCGTGCGCCCGTGAGCAGCGCGCGCTCGCCGAGCCTCGAGGCCGCGACCGCGGAGGCGCAGATCAACGCGTCGACGACGAAGAACGATCGAGAGAAGTCGCCGAGCGTCTGCGTGAGCGCCATGTAGCCGAGCGTCACGACCTCGGACACTGCGACCGCCGAGCCGATCGCCGCGACGTCGCGGGTGCCCGCGTAGCGCCAGATCGACCGGTACAGCCCGAACGGCACGAACGCGAGCACACGCGCGGCAACGAGGATCGGCAGCGTCACCGTCGCGATGTGGCGCTGGTTGACGCTCCCCGGCCAGCCGAAGCGCACCAGGTACGCGGCGACGAACGACCCGATCACGAGGCCGAAGTCCACGAGCACCTCGACGAGCCTGCGCCAGTGCACCGAGAACGCGTTCAGCGTCCCGCGCTCCGTCGGCACGCGTCGCTCCACGTCGGCCAGGAAGCTCGCGAACTGCACGAGCAGGAAGAACGTGACGAGCACGCCGACGAGCGCGAGCCGCTGGTCGTCGAGCACGTTGTAGGCCAGGCTCGTGGCGCCGAGCGCCGTCGCGATCAGCGCCAGCAGCAGCACGGCGTGCTTCTCGGGCAGTCCGAATCGAACGAGCCGGTGGGAGGTGTGGTCTCGTCCGCCCTGCGAGATCGGTCGGCCGTCGAGCAGGCGGACGATCGTCACGAGCGTCGTGTCGAGGATCGGCACGGCGAGCACGAGGACGGGCAGGAGCAGGGTCGCGATCGTCGTCCCGGCCACCTTCCAGCTCGCGGTCAGGCCGAGCGCTGCGAGCAGGAAGCCGAGCGCCTGCGAGCCCGAGTCGCCCATGAAGACGAGCGCCTTGCCGTGCGGTCGCAGGTTGAACGGCAAGAAGCCGGCGCACGCGAGCCCGCCGGCGAGCGCGAGCACGAGGACGGTGTCGCTGGGGTGGATCGTGACGGCGTCGATCGCGAAGAACGCGAACGCGATCGCAGCCAGCGTCGCGGCGAGGCCGTCCATGTTGTCGAGCAGGTTGAACGCATTCGTCATGCCGACGAGCCAGACGACGGCGATCGCCGACGCGACGACGTTCGAATGGACGAGCTGGACGTTCGTGCCGGTGCCAAGCACGATCGCTGCGGCGGCGCCCTGCAGCGCCAGCTTCCCGAGCGGCGGCAGCGCCCGGATGTCGTCGACGAGACCCGCGCCGAAGAGGAGCGAGACGCCGCCGTAGATGCCTGCGAGCTCGCGCGTCGCGGGGATCGCCCCGGCTGCGACGGCGATCCAGATGCCGGCGCTGATGCCTGCAAAGATGCCGACGCCCCCGAGGAGCGGCGTCGGACGCTCGTGCCACCGATCGGCGGACGGCGCCGCGACGAGTCGCAGCCGGAGCGGGGAGCGGAGCGCCGCCCAGACGGCGACGACCGCCGCGGGAAGCGCGGCGAGTGCCGTGAGCGTCGTCACGAGCGGGAAAGGTAGAGCGGCGGTGTTAGGGCCCTATGTGCCCACACGGGCCCCACCTACACTACTGGGCGCCGATGACGGTCTACGCGGACGTCTACCGCTACCGCGAGCTCTTCTCGAACCTCTTCCGCCGCGACTTCCAGGCGAAGTACAAGGGGTCGCTGCTCGGCGTCCTCTGGTCGCTCCTGAACCCGCTCGTGCTGCTCGGGGTCTACCTGCTCGTCTTCGGCGTCATCTTCCCCAACTCGAAGACCCGTTACTTCCCGCTCTACCTGCTCGCGGGGCTCGCCAGCTGGATCTTCTTCGCGACGTCGCTCCAGTCGGCCGCACGCTCGCTGATCGACTCGGCGGAGCTCGTGAAGAAGGTGCGCTTCCCGCGGCAGCTCGTCGCGCTCTCGATGGTGGCGACGCAGGCCGTGACGTTCGCGGTCATGGGCGTGGTCCTGATCGTGCTCTCCCTCGCCTTCGTCGCCGACGCCCGCGCCAAGGTGTGGCTCTCGATCCCGCTCGGTCTCCTCTTTGTCTGCGAGGTCGCCGGGCTGGCGCTCATCGCCGCCTGCCTGAACGTGATCTTCCGCGACGTGGAGCACGTGCTCGCGGCGGCCCTGCTGCCGTGGTTCTTCCTGACGCCGATCCTCTGGAGCGCCGACACGCTCGGGGCGAGCGCCGCGCGCCACCAGACGCTGCTGACGACCCTCCACTGGGTGAACCCGGTCGCGCCGCCGATCTTCGCGATCCGTGACGCGATCTGGTCGGGACGGCTCCCGCATCTCTGGGACGTCGTCTACCTGATCGCCGCGGCGGTTGTCTCGCTCGCGCTCGCCGCGCTCGTCTTCAGAGCGGTCGACGACCGGATCGCAGTCGAGCTCTGAGCACCGCCCTGCCGTCGTAGACCCACGGCTCGTCGCGCGGCGCCGCGAACGCCGGCAGCCCCACGACTTCGCCGAGCGGCTCGAGCGCGACGCCGTCGAGGACGGACGGGCAGAGGAGCGGCGCGCCGAAGCCCGGCACGCGGCCGGTGCCGGGCGCGTACGGGGCGAGCGAACGCGGCCGCGGGCGGAGGAGACCGCCGTGCCACTCGACGGACCCGGCGACGACCGTGTAGCCCTCGGCATGCGCGCGGCGAACGTGCTCCTCCCAGGCGGGCGTTGCCTCGACACCGGGCGGGAAGCTCGCGTGAGGCTCGCCCGTGCGCGGCGCCACTTCGAGGTCCATCGGCAGCAGCGGGCTGCCGAGCTCCGAGACCCACGCGCGCTTCTCGGCCACGAGGTCGAACGCGAGCCGGTACCGGCCCGGCGGGATCGGGCTCCTCACAGACACTCCGACCGTCGCCCGCCCGCCGGGCGGGAGCTCCGGAGCGGGAGTGCGCAGTCCGTCCCAGACGATCGGGTTCCCACGATCGTCGAGCCAGTGGTAGGAGACGTGGATTCCTTCGCGCCAGGCGATCGAGCCGGTGTTCTCGAGCTCGAGCGGCACGACCGCGAGCGTTCCCGCCTGCGGCGCGTACACGGGGGGCGCGCCGAAGCGCACGGCGAGGGGGCCGTTCGACACGGCGGCTAGCCTAATCCGAGATGGAGCCGCTCCTCGTCCGCGCCGCGCGGCGCGAGCCGCTCGAGCGCACCCCGGTGTGGTTCATGCGGCAGGCGGGCCGGTCGCTGCCCGAGTACCGGGCCGTCCGCGAGCGGCACTCGTTCTGGGAGGTCGCCGGGACGCCCGAGCTCTGCGCGGAGGTGACGTTGCAGCCGGTGCGCCGCCACGGCGTCGATGCCGCCGTCATGTTTGCGGACATCATGACCCCGGTCGTCGCGATGGGGCTCGAGGTCGACCTAGTCGAGGGAGTGGGGCCGATTGTGGCGGCGCCGGTCCGGACGCTCGCCGACGTCGACCGCCTGCGCGTGCCGGACGGCGAGGCATTCGCGCCGCTCCTCGAGGCGATCCGGCTCGTCCGGGCGGAGCTCGCGCCCGAGCAGGCGGTAGTCGGGTTCTGCGGCGGCCCGTTCACCGTCGCCGGGTACCTCGTCGAAGGCCGTCCATCGCGGGAGTTCGCGAGCGTCAAGAGGCTGATGTACGCCGACCCGGCCGTGTGGCGGGCGCTGATGGCGAAGCTCTCCGACTGCTTCGCCGGCTACGTGCGTGCGCAGGTCGCCGCCGGTGCCGACGTCGTGCAGCTCTTCGACTCGTGGGTCGGGACGCTGTCGCCCACCGACTACCGCGAGTTCGCCGCGCCGTGGTCGGCGCGCGTGCTCGCGGCGCCGGACGTGCCGACGATCCACTTCGGCACCGGCACGGCCACGCTCCTCGAGGCGATGGCCGAGGCCGGCGGCGACGTGATCGGGCTCGACTGGCGCGTGCCGCTCGACGAGGGCTGGCGGCTCGTCGGCACGGAGCGCGGCGTGCAGGGAAACGTCGACCCGGCGGTGCTGCTCGGGCCCTGGGAGCGGATCGAGGCTGCCGCCGCCGACGTGCTCGCGCGCGCAGCGGGGCGCCGGGGACACGTGTTCAACCTGGGCCACGGCGTCCTTCCCGGCACCTCTGCCGGGGTGCTGACGCGGCTCGCCGAGCTCGTACGGGAATCCTCCCGCAGCACGCATGCCTGACACCCCTGTCGCGCTGCGGCGCCCGCTGCCGCCGGCAGGGGCGGCGGTAGCCGCCGTCGTTCTGACGGTCTTTACCTGGCACATCTCGTCCCTCGTCGCGCAGGCCGGGCTCGATCCGTCCTGGCAAGTTGCTCTCCACCTCGCGCAGATCCGGGGTGTGCCGTTCGGGCCCGACTTCGTCTGGACATACGGGCCGCTCGGTTTCCTCGCGTATCCGCTCGCAGTCGGCGGTGGTGGCACGCTCGCCCCGGCGGTCGCGTTCGTCTTCCTCACCCAGACGACGCTCGGCTACGTGCTCGTGTACCGCGCCGGAGTGGCGTTCGGGGCGCCGCTCGCGATCGTCATGACCTACGCGGTTCTCCTGCTCCCCTTCATGCCGGCGGACTTTGTCTCGCTCCTCGTCGCAGCACTGGCGCTCTGGGCGCTCGCAGAGCCCGCCGGGCCAGTGAGCCGCTTGCTGCCGCTTGGGGGCGGTGTGCTCGTCGGTATCGCACTGCTGGTCAAGACGAACACGGGCATGGCGGCGCTCATCGTGCTGCTCGTCGCCTGCGCCGCGACGGGCGCGCGACGGCTGGCCGTCGCCGTCGGCACAGTCGTCGTCGTCTTCCTCGCCCTCTGGGTCGCGCTCGGCAATGCAATTGCTGACATCCCGGAATGGTCGAGGCTGTCGGTTTCCCTCGTCACCGGCTACTCGGCCGCGATGCAGCGGGAGCAATCCGCGCTCGGGCCCGACTACGCGTTCGCCGCGGTGGTCGCCGTTGCGCTCGCGCTGGCGACGTGGGCGGGCACGGTTCATCGACCGCGGCGACTACGCGTGGCCGTCTCTGTGGTCGTGTTCGGTTACGCCTTTGCTGCTTTCAAGGAGTCGTTCGTCCGCCACGACACCACACACGCACCGGCGTTCTTCGCCGCAGCTTGCGTGCTCCTTCTCTGCGTCGGCGCGCGCGGGCGTGCACTCGCCGCCGTCGCCGTCGGAGTCCTGGTCGCCGTTCTCGCCGGCGGCCGCGCAGGCGAGCTTCCCGTCACTCCGACCGCCTCTCCCGGCCGGGCGCTCGCGCACATCCGGGACGCTGCCGATCCGGGTCGCTGGTCCGCACTCGCCGCCGATTCGCGTGCCGACCAGCGCCGCTCCTATCAGCTGCCGCGAGCGGCCGTAGCCCTGCTGCGCGGCCACACGGTGCATGTCGACCCGTGGGAGGCGGCGCTCGTATCCGCGTACCGCCTTCCGTGGCGGCCGCTTCCCGTTCCGCAGACCTACAGCGCCTACACGTCCACGCTCGACGAGCGAAACGCCGCGTTCCTCGCCTCCCGCGACGCACCCCAACGGATCCTGCGGGAGGACACGCCAGAACAGGTCAACGGGCGCGACCGCCCGCTCGAGGCACCCGCGACGTATCGCGGGATCCTCTGCAACTACCGGCAACTGCTCGTGACCGGGCGCTGGCAGGTGCTCGCGCGCGGCTCTCGCTGCACCCGGCCGCGGCTGCTCGGGACGATTGCCGTCGCGCCGGGGAAGCCGGTCGCGGTTCCGGAGGGCGAGCCAGACGATCTCGTGGTCGCAAAGGTGAAGTTCCACGACTCCCTGCTGAATCGGCTGCGCGGTCTCGTCTACAAGCCAGAGGAAGCCGTGGTCTCGCTCGGGGGAGGGCCGTTCACGCCGGTCGCCGCGGATGTGGTCCGGGACGGCATCGTCGTGCACGTGCCGGGGAACCTCGGGTACGACCCACGGTTCGGTGGGGCGATCGACTGGCGCTCGGTCGCGGCCGGGGGGCTCCGCGGGGACGTCACGGTCACGTTCGAGGCGTACCGCGTGCTCGGCGCGGGACCGCCGCCTGCCGGCGAACGACCGCGTCCCGTCCTGCCGCGATATCGCCTCGAGCACGTCGCCGGCCGCGACCGAATCGTCACCCCCGACGGTCGTACGCTGCCGGTCGCCCCCGGCGGGGGCTTCGTCGACTACGGCTACGTGCGTCGGCGCAGCCTTGTCCTGCAGGGGTGGGCGGCCGACGTCGTAGCGGGAGCCCCGGCGCGGACGATCCTCGTCTTCGCCGACGGCGCCCTCCTGTTTGCCGGCCCGCCGAACGTCCCGCGTCCCGACGTCGCGGCTGCGCTCCGGAAGCCGGGGCTGCGCGGCGCGGGATACTCGCTGCTCGTGCCGGTCGCCGACGTGCGTGACGCCGATGCGCGTCGCGACGTGCGGATCTTCTCACTCGTCGGTGGTCGGGCGCTCGAGGTCGAGTATCCGCTCTCCTACGGCTGGCGGCGGCGGTAGTCGCCTTTCGAGAGGTGCCGCTCGAGCAGCACGTAGAGCACGATGAACAGGTAGCGGCTGCCCATCTCCTGCAGCTTGAGCTTCGACGAGCCGGCGGCACGGTTCGTCCAGGAGATCGGGACGACGGTGAACTCGTGGCCGCGCGCGACCGCCTTCAGCGGCAGCTCGACCGTCAGGTTGAACTGGTTCGAGAGGAGCGGCTGCGCCGTGTCGATCACTTCGCGCCGGTACGCCTTGAACGCGTTCGTCGTGTCGTTGTAGCCGTGCCGGAAGAGCAGGCGGATCCCGGTGTTGACGATCCTGTTCAGCACGAGCTTCGTGCGCGGATAGTCGCTCACCCGGGCGCCTCGGACGAAGCGCGAGCCGAACACGCACTCGTGCCCTTCCTCGAGTGCCCGGTAGTAGGCGACGACGTCCTCCGGGCTGTCGGAGCCGTCGGCCATCACGATCGCCACCGCGTCGCCGGTGAAGATGTCGAGCCCGGCGCGCACGGCGAAGCCGAAGCCGGGCGGGTTGTGCGAGCGGTGGCTGCGCACGCGCGGGTTCGCCGCCGCGATCCGGTCGACCGCAGCGGCGGTCCCGTCGCGGCTCGCGTCGTCGACCACGATCACCTCATAGTCGACGGCCGCAGCCCCGAGGGCGTCGACGAGACCGGTCACGGTCGGGACGATCGCCTCCTCCTCGTCGCGCGCCGGGATGACGATCGAGTACTTCACGCGAGCACCCGCCGTAGCTCCGTCTCGTTGGCTCCCACCCACGCGTCGACGTCGGCGACGATCTGCGCCGGCGTGCGCGACGGCTGCCAGCCGCACAGCCCCTGGAGGCGCGCGCAGTCGCTCACGTACCACGGGACGTCGCCGGGGCGCGTCTCGCTCGCCGCGGCGATGGGCGTCTCGCGACCGGTCGCCTCGCGACAGAGAGCGGTCAGCTCGAGGAGCGAGACGGAGCACCCGGCGCCGCCGCCCGCGTTGACGACGGCGCCCGCGAACAGATCGGGGTCGTCCAGCTCGAGCGCGATCAGCTCCGCCGCGTCGTCGACGTGGAGCAGGTCGCGCACCTGCTTGCCGCTCCCGCCGAACCCGAGGTAGCTGAGCGACCGGCCGAAGCGGTGCGCGGCGAGCCAGAACGTGACGATGCCCTGGTCGACCTTGCCCATCTGCCACGGCCCGGCGATCACGCCGAACCGATTCACGATCGTGCGCAGGCCGAAGACATGCGCGTACTCCGCGACGAGCAGCTCGGCCGCGAGCTTCGTCGCTCCGTAGAAGGTGCGCGGGCCGTCGAGCGGGAATCCCTCGGAGACGCCGTCGGGGCCGACTCCCGCCTGTTCCTGTGTCTCCGCGGCCGTGAAGCGCGTATCGGTCTCGGCGAGTGTCACTGCCGAGAGCCGCGTGTGCGGGTACACGCGGCTCGTCGAAAGGAAGACGAGCTGCGCGCCGTGCGCGCGGCAGTGCTCGAGGCAGTTGTAGGCGCCGACCAGGTTCGAGTGGACGAGGTAGTCGAGCCCTCCGGCGACGCCCGCGAGCACCGACGGTTCCGCGGAGCACTCGACGAGCGCATCCACCGCGCCGGCCGCGGCCAGGTCGGAGGGCTCTCGCACGTCGCCGTGCAGGAAGGAGACGCCGGCCGCGGCGAGGCGCGGCAGGTTGAGCTCCGAGCCGCGGCGGCGGAGATTGTCGAGGGCGACCACGTCGCGTCCGGCGCCGGCGAGGTGCACCGCGACGTTCGCGCCGACGAAGCCGGCGCCGCCGGTGACGAGCACGCGCATCGGGCGGACATGCTAGAGGCGTCGGGCCGAACCGCGAGCTACGGTCATTCCATGACTCCGGGTCGCATCGTCGTCGACCGCGTCTCGCGCGCCTTCCGCGTGTACCCGAAGGCGCAGCGCACGCTCAAGGACGTGTTCGTCTCACGCGGACGGCTACGGGCGACCGATGTGCAGGCGCTGCGCGACGTCTCGCTCACGGTCGAGCCGGGGGACGCGCTCGGCCTCGTCGGCCGGAACGGCTCCGGCAAGTCGACGCTTCTGCGCCTGATTTCCGGGATCATCACGCCGACGTCGGGACGCATCGAGGCGGGCGGTCGCATCGCGTCGCTCCTCGAGCTCGGTGCCGGGTTTCACCCCGACTTCACCGGCCGCGAGAACGTCTTCCTGAACGGGTCGATCCACGGCCTGTCGCGGGCGCGGGTACGCGAGGTGATGGACGAGATCGTCTCGTTCGCGGAGCTCGAGCGGTTCATCGACCTGCCGGTACGCACCTACTCCTCCGGGATGTTCATGCGCCTCGGCTTCTCGGTGGCCGCGCACATCGAGGCTGACGTGCTGCTGCTCGACGAGGTGTTCGCGGTCGGGGACGAGCAGTTCCAGCGGAAGTGCTTCGGGAAGATCGCCGAGTTCAAGAACCGCGGCGGCACGATCGTCTTCGTGTCGCACGACGCGCAGGCGGTCGAGCGGCTGTGCGACCGGGCCGTCCTGCTGCGGCAGGGCGAGGTCGCCTTCGACGGGCCGACGCAGGAGGCGATCGCCGCGTACCGGCGGCTCCTCGGTGCCGATGCCAGGCCGGACGAGCTCGAGGCGGGCCTCCGCGAGTGGGGCACGGGCGAGGCGCGCATTGTCTCGGCGGCGCTCCTCGACGACGACGGCGACGAGCGCCCGCAGTTCGTGTCGGGCGAGCCGGTCGTGGTGCGTCTCGCCGTCGAGGCCGAGGCAGGAGTCGCCGCCCCTCGCGTCTCGCTCGAGCTGCGCGACGACGACGGCGTCGTCCTCGGCAGCGTCTCGCAGGAGCTCGGGGCGCTCGGATGGAGCGGCGGCGGCCGGCGCGAGGTGCGCTTCCGCCTCGATCGCCTCCCGCTCGCTGAAGGGAGGTTCCACCTCCGCTTCGCACTCGCCGACGCCGCCACGGGCGCGCCGCTGCACGCGCTCGACGACGCGTTGCGCTTCTTCGTCTTCCCCGCCGACGGCGAGAGCGGCCTCGTCCGGCTCGAGGGTGCGTGGTCGATGGAGGATTCGGCCCCCGCCGCGCCAACTTCCGGAAAGTGAGCGCACGCGCGTGCCCGGACTGGCCGACGCTGATGGAGATCGCGCCGGACCTGCAGTTCCGGCACGTGACGCTCGGCGAGGCGCACCTTCCTGTCGACGCGTTCGTGCAGCTCGCGGGGATCGGCTCCGACGAGGTCGTGCTCTGCTGCGATCTCGACGCGCACGTCTTCAACCCCGAGCACACCGACGAGCGCGTCGTCGACGCGCTCGCCGGCACGCACTGGATCGACGTGCGCGAGCTCGGCGACCGAAGCTAGATCAGCTCCTCGAGCAGCCGCGTATTCAGGATGTCGGCCGCGGTCGCCCAGCCGCGTCGCGCCGTCGCGACGGAGAGCCGCATGTTGCCGAGCCCGCGCACGGAATGGGCGTCGGTCGAGCACGTGATGCGGACGCCGGCGCGGATCGCGTCTCGGATGAGCTCCGAGCTCAGGTCGATGCGGTCGGGAAGGCCGTTCGTCTCGAGCGCAGTGCCGGTCTCCACGCAGGCGGAGTACACGGCCTCGAGGTCGACCGCGTTCGGCGGCCGGTGGTTGAGAATGCGGCCTTGCGGGTGGCTGATCGAGCGCACCGCCGGGTGCTCGACCGCAGCGAGCGTCCGCTTCGTCAGCCGGTCGGCCGACTGCCGCTGACCGGCGTGCACCGACGCCTGCAGCCAGTCGAGCTCCGCCAGCACGTCGTCGGGCAGGTCGAGGGAGCCGTCGTCGAGGATGTCGCACTCGCTCCCTCGCAGGACGCGGAACGGCGCGAGCCGCTCGTTCACCCTCGCGATCTCGTCGCCCTGCCGCCGCAGGTCGTCGGCGTCCAGCCCCGGCACGACGCGCACGTTCCGGGTGTGATCGCAGATCGCGAGATAGTCGTAGCCGAGCCCGATCGCCGCCTCGGCCATCTCGAGCACGGATGCCTTGCCGTCCGACCACGTGGTGTGGACGTGGAGGTCGCCGCGGATCTCGCCGCGCTCGACGAGCGTCGGCGGCTCGCCGCGGAACGGCTCCTCGCGCAGCTCGGGCGGGAGGTAGGGAAGCCCCAGCTGCGCGTAGACCTCCTCCTCCGTCGCGCCCGCGGGAAGCTCGCCGAGCGCGTCGACGTAGGCGCTGCTCCCGGTCGCACGCATGAGCTCGGTCCCGAGACGCTCGGGCGGCGCGACGACGAGCTCGACGGGAATGCCGTCGAGGGTCACCCCGAGCGCGCGCCGCTCCTCGCGCTCGACGATCGCGACCACCTGCGGCAGCGACGCGAACCGCTCGATCACCGGCGCTGCGTCGGCGCCGGGGACGACGACGGCGAGCCGGTGCGAGACGTCCCGGAAGCGGCGCGGGTCGCCGGCAACCGTCCCGCCGAGCGCCTCCGCGACGGAGCCGGCGAGCTCCCAGGCGCGGTTCAGGAGCAGGCCGCGTCGCGGGGCGGTGCGCGGACGCTCGAGTGCCGCACGCACCTTCGCCTCGGTCGCCGGGCCGATCCCGGGCACCTCGCGCAGGCGACCGGCGGCAGCCGCGGCACGCAGCTCGTCCGCCGTGGTAACGCCGAGCGCCCGCCCGAGCTCGACCATCCGCCGGGGCGCGAGGCCCGCCAGCCGGGCGAGGCCGACGAGCTCCGGCTGGACCTCCGACTCGAGCTCGCCGATCTCCGCGAGCCGCCCCGTCTCGACGAGCTCGCGCAGCCGCGCCTCGATCGAGCTGCCGATTCCGCGCAGGTCGCGCACCCGCCCCTGCCGCACGAGCTCCGCGACCGGCGCGGGTGTCGCCCTGATCAGCTCGGCGGCCCGGCGGTAGGCGCGGACGCTGTAGGTGCTCGCGCCGGCCAGGTCGTAGAGCGCCGCGAGCGCTTCGAGCTGCCCGGCGATCGTCGCGTTGTCGAGCATCGGCATGCCGCTAGTGTCCTCGAGACATGGCGACCGTCGTCGTCCCTTTCCGCGGCACCGACCCGAAGCAGCGCCTCGCGCTCGGAGACGAGGCGCGGCGCCTCCTTGCCGACGCGATGCTGGCGGACGTGACGGGCGCCGCGGGCGTGCTCGGCGAGGTGCTCGTTGTCGCGCCTGTCGGCACCCGCGCACCCGAAGGCACGACGCTCGTCGACGACCCGCACCGTGGCCAGGGCGCGGCCGTCCTCGCCGGCCTCGAGCGCGCCGCGGCGCGCGGGCTGCCGGCGCCCTACCTCGTGGTCAACGCCGACCTCCCGTGCGTCACCTCGCGCGACCTGCTTGCGCTCGCCGGGGCCGTCCCCGACGGCGGCCTGGCGGTGGCGCCGGCGGGCGACGGGACCACCAACGCGCTCGCGCTCTCGAGCGACGACCTGTTCCGGCCGGTCTACGGGCCCGGCAGCGCCGAGCGGTTCGCGGCGCTGGCGCCGTCGGCCGTCGTCGACGCACCGAATCTCGCCGACGATGTCGACACGCTCGACGACCTCGTCCGGCTCGAGCAGCGGCTCGGCGCGCACACCCGGGCCGCGGCGGCGGCGCTCGACCTCCCCTGGGCGGCGTGAACGTCACTGTTCTCTCCGGCGGCGTCGGCGGGGCGCGGTTCCTGCGCGGGCTGCTCGGCGTCGTCGACGCCGCCGACGTGACGATCGTCGGCAACGTCGCCGACGACCTGCAGGTGCTCGGCCTCCATGTCTCGCCAGACCTCGACAGCATCCTCTACACGCTCACGGGGCGAAGCGACGACGAGCGCGGCTGGGGCCGCGCCGACGAGAGCTGGCGTGCGCTCGAGACGGTGGGCGAGCTTGGCGGCGACGACTGGTTCCGCCTCGGCGACCGCGACCTCGGCCTCCATCTCGTCCGCACCGAGCTGCTGCGGGCCGGGGTGCCGCTCCACGAGGCGACGTTACGCCTTGCCCGCGCGCTCGGGCTCGACGCGCGGCTCCTGCCGGCGACCGACGACCCGGTGCGGACGTTCCTGGAGACGCCCGCCGGCACCTTCCCCTTCCAGACGTGGTTCGTCGCGCGCGGCCATCGCGACGAGGTCGACGCCGTCCACTACGCCGGCGCCCCCGACGCGGCCCCGGCGCCGGGCGTGCTCGAGGCGATCGCGGCAGCGGCTGTCATCCTCGTCGCGCCGAGCAACCCCTACGTCTCGATCCAGCCGATCCTGGCCGTGCCCGGGATTCGCGACGCGCTCGAGCACCGGGCCGTCCCGTGTGTCGCCGTCAGCCCGCTCGTCGGCGGGCGTGCCGTGAAGGGCCCCGCCGACCGGATGCTGCGCCGGCTCGCCGGCGGCACGACGCCGGCCCACGTCGCCTCCTGCTACGAGGGGATCGTCGACGCGCTCGTCTTCGATCGGGCCGACGCTTCCGCCGAGCTGCCGCGGGGCGTGCGGCCGGTCGTGACGGAGACGCTGATGACGGACGTCGGGGCGGCTCGTCGGCTGGCCGCGGCGACGCTCGACGCGGCGGGAGCGCCGGCGTGAGGTTCCTCGCGTTTCTGGGCCGTCGCCGGGAGTGCACGACCGGAGGGCACAGTGCCTTGCACGGGCCCGGAGCGTCGGGTGCTCCCGGCGACGGCAGCCTTTCGCGGAGCCCGGCTTCGCCGGGCAGGAGCGAAAGGCGGCCAGAGGCGTGAGGGTTGCCATCCTCGGTGGCACGGGCAGCTTCGGCCGGGCGCTCGCGGGCCGGCTCGCAGCGGTCGGCGAGGACGAGATCGTGATCGGCTCCCGCGATGCGGCGCGGGCACAGGAGACGGCGGCCGAGGTCGGCGGCGGCCGTGCCTCCGGGGCGACCAACGACGACGCGGTCCGCGGCGTCGACCTGGCGGTGCTCGCGGTGAAGGCCGAGGCTGCGCTCGATACTGCGCGGGGCGTGGCCGCGGCGCTCGGCACGACGCCGCTCCTCAGCGTGGCGAGCGCGATCCGCTTCGAGAAGGGAGTCGGGATGCTGCCCGACCCGGAGGCCCTCAGCCTCGCCGAGCGGGTGCAGGCGGTGGTCGACGCGCCCGTCGCGGCGGGACTGCACTCGATCGCGGCGTCGAACCTCGAGCAGGACGTGCCCGACGAGGACGCGCTCGTCTGCGGCGACGACGCGCAGGCGAAGGCGCTCGCGCTCGAGCTGGCGGGTCGGCTCGTCGGCGGTCGGAGCCTCGACGCCGGGCCCCTTGCGAGCGCGCGTGCCCTTGAGGGCCTGACGGCGGTGATCGTCAACCTGAACCGCCGCTACAAGGGCCACGCCGGCGTCAGGGTTACGGGCGTCGGATGATCTCGATCGTCCCGGTGCGCGGCCTACCCGAGATCCGGGAGGGCGACGACCTGGCGGCGCTCGTCACGGAGCGGATCGAGCTCGAGGACGGCGACGTCCTCGTCCTTGCGCAGAAGGCGGTGTCGAAAGCCGAGGGGCGCGTCATCCGCATCGACAGCCTGGAGGCCTCCCCGAAGGCGGTCGAGCTGGCAGGTGACGAGCGCGACCCGCGTGAGGTGGAGGCCGTCCTGCAGGAGTCGCGGCGGATCGTCCGCGAGCGCGGCCCGCTCGTGATCGCCGAGACGCGACACGGCTTCGTCTGCGCCTCGGCCGGCGTCGACCACTCGAACGCGCCCGAGCCCGGCACGCTCGTGCTCCTGCCGCTCGACCCCGATGCGAGCGCCCGCGCCGTCCGCGGGCGCCTGGCCGAGCTGGCCGGCCGCGACGTGGGCGTGATCGTGACGGACTCCTTCGGCCGCCCGTTCCGCGCCGGCACGACGGATGTGGCGATCGGCGTCGCCGGCCTCGCGCCGCTCCTCGACCTGCGCGGCACGACCGACCGGATCGGCTACGAGCTTCGCTCGAGCCAGGTCGCGATCGCCGACGAGATCGCAGCCGCCGCCGACCTCGCCCGCGGCAAGGCGGAGGGAGTGCCCGCCGTCGTCGTCCGCGGCCTCCGGCTCACCGGGGACGGCACGGCGCGCGAGATCGTGATCGAGCGCGAGCTGGATCTCTTCAGCTAGAGGCTCTTTCTCCCGCGTTCGCGTCTTTACAGAACCTTCAGAGGTTCTTTGCACCACCTCACACATGGTCGCTACCGTCCTGCGGTCACTCAGGCGGGCTTAGCCCAGGGCCCGCCGCGGTAACCCCCCTCGACCCACGGACCATCCCGGGCCTAAGGAGGAAAAACTTGTCGTGCGGCTTCCTCTTCCGCTGAGCCTTGCCGGGCTCGCACTGCTCCTCACGTTCGTGCTCGCCGGATCGGCGAATGCGCGACGGAGCGTCCGTCCCGGCCAGCCAGTCTCGGTGCAGGCGCTTCGCGCCCTCGCCGACCACTATCGAAGCCTGACCTGGAGCTTCGAGCGCGCGGCGCACGCGCCGCGCACACCCAGCTCGTACACGTACCGCCGCAGCACGGACGGTGACTACCTGCAGTGGACGATCGACACGTGGATGCGTCGTGCGAGCGCCGCGAGAAACCAGGCGCTGGCCCGGGTCGAGCATCGCCTGTCGGTGCGGATCCCGGCACCGCCCGGCGTCCGCTCGCGGCTCTCGCGGCGCGTCTCGTACAGCCGTGCCGTCGCGCTGAAGCTGCGGCGGATCTACCCCGGCAAGGTGACGCGGCGCTTCGCCTCGGCCCACGCGGGCTCCGGCGGCGAGACGCTGCAGCTCTGGCAGCGGCGCCTGGCGACCGCCACCGCGCAGGTGCTCGCGCACGGGTATGCCCGGCCGGCGATCCCGGCGTTCCTCCAGGGCGCGTTCCTCTGCATCCACCGCTACGAGGGCGCCTGGGACGCCAACACCGGGAACGGCTACTACGGCGGCCTCCAGATGGACGCCGGCTTCCAGTCCCGGTACGGCGCCGACTACGTGCGTCGCTGGGGCACGGCCGACAACTGGCCCTCCTGGGCGCAGGTGCACGCGGCCGTCCGTGCGTATCGCTCCGGACGGGGTTTCTACCCCTGGCCGAACACCGCCCGCGTCTGCGGCCTTATCTGAACCCGATACGTAACCCGGGTATCAAGCTCGGGAGCGCCGCCGCCGATGACTGGCGTCATGGTGACGCAGTCTGCGGCGGCGGCGCTCCCCGACGATCCCGGGGCGCGCCCGCACGCCGTGAGCGGCCCCGAGCCGCTCGTCGAGTCGTACCAGCGGCTCGCCGAGGTCTTCCACGAGCTCCTCTCGGAGCAGAGCCTCGACGCGCTCCTCGACCGCGTCGCAGCGACGCTCGGCGACCTGATGCCCTACGAGGCGCTGCACATCTACGAGGCCGACGTCGACCGGCGCGTGCTCGTGCCGCTGCTCGCCCGCTCGCAGGAGTACGAGGACGAGATCATGCGCAGCCGGCCGCGCTTCGGCGAGGGAATCACCGGCTGGGCGGTCGAGAACCGCCGCCCCGTCTGGACGAACCGTGCGCATCTCGACCCGCGCTCCGTCAACGTGCCCGGCACACCGGTCGAGCCGGAGGCGATGATCAGCGTCCCGCTGATCGCCCGTGGCGCGCTCAAGGGCGCGCTCAACATCTACCGCGCCGGCGAGGACGCCGAGTTCGCCGAGCACGAGTTCCACCTTGCGAAGTCGTTCGGCGACGCAGCCGCGCTGGCGCTCGACAACGCGCAGATCCGCGCACGCCTCGAGCACCTCGCCCAGACGGACTCGCTCACCGGCCTCTACAACCACCGTTTCTTCCACGAGCGCCTCCGCGCCGAGCTGACTCGCGCGTCGCGCTCGCACGACACGGTCGCCGTGCTCATGTTCGACCTCGACGACTTCAAGCGCGTCAACGACGTGCACGGCCACGGCGCCGGCGACCAGATGCTCATCCAGGTGGCGCGGATGGCGCGCGAGACGGTGCGCGGCTCCGACGTCGTGTGCCGCGTCGGGGGCGAGGAGTTCGGCGTGATCATGCCGTCGTGCGACGCCGGCGACGCGCTCGGCCTCGCCTCCCGCCTTTCCGAGGCGCTCCGCGGCACCGACTTCGAGCCCGCCGGCCGCATCACCGTTTCGATGGGGGTCGCGCAGGGGCCGGAGCACGCGATGAACCCGCGCGAGCTGGTGGCGTGCGCGGAGGCAGCGATGATGACCGCCAAGGCGCGCGGCAAGAACCAGAGCGTCGTCTACGACGACGGCGCCACCGAGCGCCCGAGCGCCGACGCCGTCGCCGGCCGCGACGTTCGCTCGATCGCGCACCTGAAGATGCTCCAGTCGCTCGCAGGCAAGCTCAACCGGCTCAACGATGTCTCGGAGATCGGCCGGACGATCGCGACGGAGCTACGGCTGCTGATCGACTACCACAACTGCCGCGTCGTGCTCCGTCACGGCGACGAGCTGCGGCCGATCGCGTTCGTCGGCGACTACGACGAGGCGGTGGGCGACGCCGTCGACGCCTACAGCGCCCGCGTCGGCGTCGGCGTCATGGGCCGCGCCGTCGAGCTGGGCGAGCCGCTGCTGATCCCGAACGCGCTCGAGTGCGAGTTCGCCTACCGGATCCCCGGTACCGAGGAGCTCGAGGAGTCCCTCGCGGTCGTGCCGCTCCGTTACGGCTCCCGTGTGACCGGCGCGGTCGTCATCTCGAAGCTCGGCGTCAACCAGTTCGACGAGGACGACGTTCGCCTGCTCGAGGTGCTCGCGGGACAGGCGTCGGTCGCGCTCGAGAACGCGCGCCTGTACGAGCAGCAGCGGCGCGAGGCGGAAGGCGCGAAGGCGCTGCTCGCGTTCGCCGACGAGATCACGCGCGCGCACTCCGTGGACGACATCTGCGCGCTCGCCGTCGACGCGGCGACGCGCCTGTTCGAATGCGAGCGGGCGACGCTGTGGCTCGGCGACGAGTGCGCGGCGAGCGTCGGCGAGCCTCTCGCCGACGGCCACTCGGCCCCGCTCGTCGAGGGTGAGGGGATCACCGGTCGGGTCGTCCTCGACGTGCAGCGGATGGACGACGACCGCGAGCGGCTGCTGACCGCGTTCGGTTACCAGCTGTCGGTCGCGCTCCAGAAGGCGCGCCTCTACTGGAAGCAGATGGAGGCGGCCGAGATCGCGAACGCGCTGCTCGACGCGGGCCGCGAGCTGGCGACTGCAGAGTCGCCCGAGGAGGTGCTCGGCCGGAGCGTCCAGGTGACCGCCCGTGTCCTCGGCAGCACGCAGGCGTCGCTGTGGATCCAGGAGGAGGCGGAGCCTCGCGACCTGGTCGCGCGTGCGTCCTTCGGGTACACCTCGGAAGACGACCCCGCGGGCCGCCGCCGCTTCTCGGCCGCGATCGCGCACGAGTGGCTCGACGGCTCGGAGCCGTTCGTGGTCGAGCCCGACGCCGTCGCACGAATCGACACGATCGAGCAGCGCGAGATCACCCGTGCAGTCGTCGCGCCGCTGAAGCTCGAGGGCGGTCGCGTCGGCGCGCTGATCGCGACGCTCGCCGACCAGGCGTTCGGAGACCGGCAGCTCCGCCTCGTCGCGGGGCTTGCGCACCAGGCGAAGCTCGCGATCGAGAGCGCCGAGCACTACGAGGCCCTCGAGCGCACCTTCGTGGCCACGGTCGCGACGCTCGCGAACGCGCTCGAGGCGAAGGACGAGTACACGGGCACGCACGCGCGTTGGATCAGCGACATGGCGCTCCTCGTCGGCCGCGAGCTGGGGCTCGACCGCGACGCGATGAAGCGGCTCGAGCTCGGCGCGCTCTTCCACGACATCGGCAAGATCGGGATTCCCAGCGAGATCCTCCAGAAGCCCGGACCGCTGACCGACGAGGAGTTCGACATCGTCAAGGAGCACCCGGAGCTCGGCGAGAAGATCCTGGCGCCGATCGACCGGCTCTCGGACGTGCGCCCGATCGTGCGCGCGTGTCACGAGCGCTGGGACGGCCTCGGCTACCCCGACGGCAAGGCCGGTACCGACATCCCGCTCGAGGCGCGGATCGTGCTCGTCTGCGACGCCTTCCACGCGATGGTCACGGATCGTCCCTACCGAAACGCTCTGTCGAGGGACGAGGCCGTCCGGCGCCTCGCCGCCGCCTCCGGGACGCAGTTCGACCCGCGTGTGGTCGAGGTGTTCTGCCTGCTTGTCGACCGCGGCGTCGTCCTGCCGCTCGACTGACCGCGCGATCCGCCGCGGACGGGAGAATCCGGCGATGGGGCGCTTCGCCGGGCTCGTGGGAATCTGCATGTGCGCCTCGATGGTGCTCGCGGTCCTGGCAACCCGTCGGGCGCCGGTCGCCGCGACCTCGCCGATCGTCCCTCCCGGCGGGTGGAACGGGGTCTGGGTGGGGGCGGTGTGTGCCTCGTTCGCGCTCTATGGACTGGGCGTCCTTCTCGCCAGGAGCGGGCGGGCTGCCCTGGTCGGTGCCACGGTCGTGGCCGTCGTCGTGCAGACGCTGCCGCTGGCCGCTCCACTCCTGCTCTCCGGCGACGTCCACCTGTACTGGGCGCAGGCACGTGTCGTCACAGCGCACCACGCCAACCCGTACACGGTCCCCGCCTTGCGATTTGCCGACGATCCGGCGACGAAGGTCGCGGCCGAGCAATGGACCAAGGTGACCGAGCCGTACGGCCCGAGCTGGGTCGGGCTCGGAGCAGTACCCGCGCTCGTCGCAGGCAACTCGACCAGGGCGTCGGAGTTGCTCTACCGCCTGATCGCCTTCGTCGGCGTCCTTGTCTGCGTCGTGCTGGTTGCCTGGCGGACGCGTAGCGCCCGCTCGGTGTCGTTCCTCGGCTGGAACCCGCTCGTCGCTCTGCACTACGCCGGCGGCGGCCACAACGACGCGTGGATGGTCGTCGCGCTCGTGCTGGCGGTCGCGACTCGCTGCACGCCGGCGGCGGGCGTCGCCTGGACGGTCGGTTCGGGCTTCAAGGGCGTCCCCGCGATCCTGCTTCCGCTGGAGCTCGCGCGGACGCGGTTCCGGCTGCCGCTGCGCTTCTGGGTCGCGCTCGTGGGCTCCGGGCTCGCATTCGTCGTCGTCGCGACAGCGCTCTTCGGCACGGGCTGGGTGAGCGCCTCGGCCGTGGGCGCTCACACGGCGTCACCGATCGGCGGCGTTCACTTCCTCGTCGAGAGAGGCCTACGACACCGTTACGCCGTTGTGATCTGCGGCCTCGTGTTCGTCGCGATCTATGCCGCGCTCTTCCGTCACGCCTGGACGACGGGTCGCGCAAGGCTGGCACTCGCGGCAGTGGCGCTCTGCCTGCTGTCGAGCCTGCTACGGCCGTGGTACGCGCTCTGGCCGGTCGCGCTCGCGGCGATCGAAGCCGACGGGCCCGGCGAGTTCGCGGCGTACGCGCTGTCGGCGTACGTCCTCTTCACCGACGCCGTGCAGTTCTGACCCGGTCAACGTCGATCCTCGAGCCGTCGAATCGTGCCCACCTCGACGAAGCCGACGCGCGTCAGGATCGGGTACGACGTGTCGACGATCGCCTCCGTGACGAGCGCCGGCGTCCCCCGTGCGACGGCGTCGTCCCAGCGCGCGCGGACGAGAGCCTTGTAGATCCCGCGGCCGCGCGCCCAGGGCAGCACGCCGCCGGCGATCAGGAACACACCCCGGTCCGAGTAGATGGAGCGGCCGACGCCTGCCGGGCGTCCGTCGAGCCGGGCGAGGAACGTCGCCGGCACGCCGGCGGCGCGCGCCGCCTCGAATTCCGTGCGAAGGTGCCGCCGCTGCTGCTCGCGCCGGCCTAGGGGCGTCTCGAACGTCTCCCACATCACCTCCACGGCCGCCAGGTGATCGTCGAAGGTCGCCACGCGCCGCACCTCCACGTCGGCGGGGCCGTCCGGGGGCGCTTCCACGCAGACGAGCGCGTGCAGGAGCGCGCCGCGATCCTGCGGCTCCTCGAAGCCGAGCGCGAGCAAGCGCTCGTGCAGGTCCGCAGGCCGTGCGTCGGGGTCGAGCCACCAGGTCGTGAGCTTCTCGGGTGGGACCCTCCGGCGCACCTCCTCGACGAGCGCCTCGACCTCGTCGGGCTCGACGCGTACGCTCGAGACGCCGGCCCACACCGTTCCCTGGATCACGCACACCCGCCCGTCGACGAAGCGCTCGACGTCCGCCGAGAGTGACGTGAACCGGTCGGGGCTCTGCGCGAACTCGCGGAGCCGCTGGTCGATCACCGCGCTACGCGCAGTACTCGTCGGCGAGCGAGAGCGCGTCGTCGAGCACGTCGAGCGCCTCGTCGAGCTCGTCGCGCGTGATCGTCAACGGCGGGCAGCACATGACGATGTTCCAGTGCGTCATCAGGTACAGGCCGCGGTCGAGCGAGCGCTTCATCACGGCCGCGACCGGCTTCGCGGCGTCGCCTGCGCCGTTGAAGGGGACGAGCGGCTCGCGCGTCTCGCGGCTCTTCACGAGCTCGAGGCCCCAGAAGCAGCCCAGGCCGCGCACGTCGCCGATCGAAGGATGCTTCTCCTGCAGGCGCGCCAGCTCCGTCCGGAACACGCCACCCATCGCCGCGGCGTTCTCGACGATGCCCTCCTCCTGGAACGCCTCGATCGAGGCGACCGCCGACGCGCAGGCGAGCGGGTGGCCGCTGTAGGTGAGGCCGCCGGCGAAGTACCGCTCGCGCACCCAGTCGGCGACCTCTTCGCGCACGATCATCGCGCCGAGCGGCACGTAGCCGGAGTTGATGCCCTTGGCGACGGTCAGGATGTCGGGCACGACGTCCCAGTTGTCGACGCCGAACCACTTGCCGGTGCGGCCGAAGCCGGCCATCACCTCGTCGCAGATGAGCAGGATGCCGTGGCGGTCGCAGACCTCGCGGATCGACTGCAGGTAGCCGTCGGGCGGGACGATGATCCCGTTCGTCCCGGTCACGGTCTCGAGGATCACGGCGGCGACGGTGTGCGCTCCCTCGTACTGAAGGATCTCCTCGAGGTGCGGCGCGCCCGTGCAGACGGGGCACGGGTCGGGGTGGCCGGCCGGGCAGCGATACGTGTACGGGTCGAACATGCGGACGACGCCGGGGATGCCCGGCTCCGCCGCCCAGCGGCGCGGGTCGCCGGTGAGCGTGATCGCGCCGCCCGTCGCGCCGTGGTAGCTGCGATAGCGGGCGATCACCTTGTGGCGGCCGGTGTACCAGCGCGCGAGCTTGATCGCGTTCTCGTTCGCCTCGGCGCCGCCGTTCGTGAAGAACGACATCGTCAGGTCGCCGGGGGTCACCTCGGCGAGGAGCTTCCCGAGGCGCGAGCGCGACTCCGTCGCCATCGGCGGCCCGATCGTCGCGAGCTTCTCCGCCTGGTCCTTGATCGCCTGCACGATCTTCGGGTGCGAGTGGCCGATCGAGACGTTCACGAGCTGCGAGGCGAAATCGAGGTACGCCTTGCCGTCGTAGTCGTAGAAGTAGCGCCCTTCCGCGCGCTCCACCGCGATCGGGTTGATCGCGTTCTGGACGCTCCAGGAGTAGAGGACGTGGTCCTTCGCGTCCTGGACGATCTGCTTGCCGAGCTCGGTTTTCGTCTCAGTCGTGGCCATGTCCCGATGCTACTCCGGGATCCACCAGGAGGCGCAGGTCCCCGTGGCGGACGAAGCCGAGGCCGTCCAGCACCGGAGCGGACATCGCTCCGGCCTGGACGACAAGGAGGGGTGTTCCGCGGCCGACGGCGTGCTCCCAGCGGCGGCGGACGAGCGCCCGGTAGACGCCGCGCCCGCGGAACGCCCGCAGGACGGCACCGCCCATCAACGCGACGCCCCGGTTCATGTCGATCGAGCGCCCGAAGCCGACGGGCCGGCCGTCGAGCCATGCTGCGTAGTGGTGGACGGTTCCGGCCGCCTCGATCACGTCGAAGCGCTCGCGTTCCCTTGCCGCCCGCGAGGCGCGCTCGGCGGGCGTCAGTTCCCAGACGTCCCAGTCGACCTCGAGCACCTCGAGCTGCTCGTCGAGTGAGTGGACGTCGCGAACCTCGACGTCCGCGGCCGGCGGCTCACTCGTGCAGGTCATGCCCGTCAGCACCGGCGTCTCGTCGGGGACGAGCCCGCGCGCAGCGAGCTCCGCGTCGAGCCCCGCCGGCGTCGCGTTCCAGCCGAGCCACCACTCGAGCCGGTCGATCCGGCGCCGCGCGCATTCACTCCGCGTCCACGCCACCGCCGCGTCGAGATCGCCGAGGCGGATCCGGTGCACCGATGCCCGGCGCGTCGCCGCCTCGAAGACGAGGTCACCGCGGTCGACCATGTCGAACCCCGGCCGCGGCAGCAGGTGCACTGCCGTGTCCTCTGCGAGCTCGGCGAGCGTCGGCTCCACGGCGCTAGTCTCCTCTCTGGATCTCGCCGAGGAGGAACGCTTTGACCGACGTCGTCGACGCACCCGCTGCCGTCAAGCCCATCAACCACTGGATCGCAGGCTCGCCCTACGCGGGGCAGTCGGGGCGGACCGGCCCGGTTTTCAACCCGGCGACCGGCCAGCAGGCGGGGGCGGTCGACTTCGCCACGGTCGAGGAGGTCGACAGGGCCGTCCAGGCGGCGAAAGAGGCGTTCCCGGCGTGGCGCTCGCTCTCGCTCGCGAAGCGGGCCGAGATCCTGTTCGCGGTCCGCGAGCTCGTGCACGAGCGCCGCGAGGAGATCGCGAAGATCCTCACCTCCGAGCACGGCAAGGTGCTCTCGGACGCGATGGGCGAGGTGACGCGCGGGCTCGAGGTGATCGAGTTCTGCTGCGGCATCCCGCACCTCCTGAAGGGCGGCATGACCGAGCAGGCGTCGACGGGCGTCGACGTCTACTCGATCCGCCAGCCGCTCGGCGTCGTCGCCGGCATCACGCCGTTCAACTTCCCGGCGATGGTCCCGATGTGGATGTGGGCTCCCG
>JAICYG010000077.1 GCA_025934335.1 Thermoleophilia bacterium
AGCGCCAGCAGCTCCGCCGTTCCCTCGGTGAGGAAGAGGACCCACGTGTTCAGGACGAGCTTCAGCCGCGTCGCGTCGCCGACGCGATCGCCGACGTCGACGACCTTCTCCGCGACCGCCTTGGCGACCGGGCGCACCGCGTCGCGCAGCGCGGGAGGGCCGGCAAGGAATGCTGTCAGCTTCCCTTCCTCCGCCGGCTTCCGCGTCCCGAGCACCGGCGCGTCGACGAGGCGGCCGCCGAGGGCGGCGAGCTCCTCGACTGCGACGCCGACTGTCGACGACTGCATCCAGGCGACGTCGCCGAGCTCGACGCCCGCGAGTGCCTCGCGGACGGCTGTCAGGTCGTGCAGCACGGTCAGCAGGACGTCGGCGCCCGCGACCGCGGCGGCGGGCGACCCGGCGACGGGAAGACCGGTCGCCTCGGCCTTGGCGCGCGTCCGGTTCCAGACGACCACGTCGTGACCCGCCGCGGCGATGTTCCTCGCCATCGGCGCACCCATGATCCCCGTGCCGAGAACCGCCACCCGCATCTCTACGCTCCTTCCCGTGATTGTCGCGCACCTCGACCTCGATGCGTTCTTCGCCGCGGTCGAGGAGCTCGAAAACCCGGAACTGCGCACGGTGCCGCTGATCGTCGGCGGCGACCCGCACGGACGGGGCGTGGTCGCGACCGCGAACTACGTCGCGCGGGGCTTCGGCATCCACTCCGCGATGTCCGCGGCCGAGGCGCTCCGCCGCTGCCCGCACGCGATCTTCGTCCGTCCGCGGCACTCGCTCTACCGCGACTACTCGCGGGAGGTGTGGTCGACGATCCGCGAGATCGTGCCGACGGTCGAGCAGGCGGGGATCGACGAGGGCTACCTCGACGTCGGGGAGGTGGCGCCCGCATTCGACGACGCGCGCGCGCTCGCCGAGGCGGTGCGGGCGGTCGTGCGTGCCCGCACGCGTCTCTCGTGCTCGCTCGGCGTCGCCACCTCGAAGGTGGTGGCGAAGGTCGCCTCCGACCGGCGCAAGCCCGGCGGTCTGACGGTCGTGCGCCCGGGGCGGGAGGCGGCATTCCTCGCGCCGTTCCCGATCCGGCTCCTGCCGGGCGTCGGCCCGAAGGCGGAAGAGCGGCTCAAGGCGCTCGGGATCGGGACGATCGGCGAGCTCGCCGCTCTCGACGACGCGCAGCTCGCGAGCGTGCTGCGGGGCAAGGTCGGGGCCGAGCTGCGCGACCGTGCACGCGGCGTCGACCTGCGGCCGCTCGAGGTGTCGGTCGAGCGCATCTCGATCTCGCAGGAGGAGACGTTCGCGCGCGACATCTCGAGCCCGGAGCGGCTGCACGACGAGCTGCGGCGGATGGCGGAGAAGCTCGCGGAGCATTTGCGGACGCGCGGCCAGGTGGCGCGGACGGTGACGACCAAGGTGCGCTACCCCGACTTCGCGATCCGGACGCGGTCCGCGTCGCTTCCCGTCGGCATCGATGACGCCGAGCGGATCGGCGAGCTCGCGTGCTCGCTCCTCGACCGCGCCCTCGTCGACCGGCCGGGCCCGCTCCGCCTGGTCGGGGTCGGCGTCTCGGGCCTCGAGGAGCACGTGCAGCTCTCGCTGCCCGCACTCAGCTGAGCGCCGCCGCCGTCGCCGCGAGCGTCTCGGCCGCCGCCGCATGGATCACGAACGTTGCTCGAGCGTCGTACGGGGTCGTGTCGCGGTTCACGATCGCAAGCTTGCCTCCGTTTTCGAGCGTCTCCTCCGGCAGGCCCGCCACCGGCCACACCTCGAGCGACGTTCCGACGACGAGCAGCAGTGCCGCAGCTTGCGCCAGCTGCGACGCACGGGCGAACGCGTCGACCGGCAGGAGCTCGCCGAACATGACCACGTCCGGCTTCGGCACGACGCCGCACGTCGCGCAGTGCGGCAGCGGCAGAAGCGCGCGCAGCTCCTCATCCTCGACCACTGTCCCGCAGCGCAGGCACCGCGCCCGGGCAATCGCGCCGTGCACCTCGATCACCTCACGGGAGCCCGCTGCCGCGTGTAGGCGGTCGACGTTCTGCGTGATCACGGCCTGCACGAGCCCCGCCTCCTCGAGCCGCGCGAGCGCATGGTGCGCCGGGTTCGGCTTCGCATCCGCGAGCGCGTCGAGCCGCAGCGCGTAGAACTCCCACACGCGGGCGGGGTCGCGGTGAAAGGCGTCGATCGACGCGACCTCGTACGGATCGAAGCGCTCCCAGATCCCGCCGGCGCTCCGGAAGTCTGGGATGCCGCTCTCGGTGCTCACACCGGCCCCGGTCAGCGCGACGCACGGCTGATTCGTTCTGATCAGCTCTGCGAGGATGGCGGCGTCGTGCACGGCTTCAGTTTCTCAACCGACGTGAAGGTGCGATTCGCAGAGACCGACGCGCAGGGCATCGCGCACAGCTCGAGCTACTTCGTGTGGTTCGAGGTCGCCCGCGTCGACCACCTCGACCGTTACGCCGGCGGCTATCAGCGGTTGCGCGACCTCGGGATCGAGGCGGTCGTGCTCGAGACGCACGTGCGTTACCTGGAGCCGGCGCGCTTCGACGAGCGGTTGCGCGTCCACGCGCGCTGCCTCGATGTGAGGGGCGCACGCTTCCGCTACGAGTACGCCGTCGAGCGTGACGGCACGTTGGTGGCGGACGGCTGGACGGCGCACGCGACGGTCGACGCTCGGACGTTCCGGCCGACGCGGGTCCCCGGCTGGCTGCGCGAGGCGATCGCTAGCGCGGAAGCGTCGGCGGCGTCTCCGCCGTCGTCGTCGGCGCCGTCGTCGTAGCGGCACCCGCCTGCTTCTTCGCCTTGTCCTTCGGCTTCGCCTTCGGGCCGACGCGGACGATCTTCGGCTCCGCCCGGTAGCTCGAGTAGAAGGTCTGGTCGGAGAGCAGCTTCCCGTCCGCCGCGTAGACCTTCCGCTCGACGGACGTCGTCTGAGCGGGAACGCCCGGGTCGTCGACCTCGACCTGGCCCGGCTTCAGCGTCGCGTCGACCGTCTTCTCCACCGGCGGCTGCGCCACGACCCGTAGCGGCTGCGCGGCCGAATCGACCCGCCGGTGCACCGGCGTCCCGTAGAGCACCGCCGTCAGCGACGACGATCCGACCCAGGTGCGAAGCAGCAGCCAGTGGCCGGTGTCGTTCACGAACTTCAGGTCGATGTCGGGATAGTTGACGGTCGCGTCTCGCCCGAGCGGGTAGTGCGAGATGTAGAGCGCGTGGTTCGTGCGCGCGCTGATCGGCAGACCGGCCTCGAACGCGGCGTTGAAGACGGTCGTCGAGACCTGGCAGACACCGCCGCCGAGCCCCGTCTGCAGCTCGCCGTTCACGATCACCGGCGCCTCGAGGAACCCCTTCTCGGCGCTCCGCTCGCCCGTCGTCCCGTTGAACGAGAACGTCGCGCCCGGACCGATCAGCTTGTCGTCGACGAGGTGCGCGACGAGCCGAACGTTGTGGATCCGGTTCGGATCGCCGCCGTAGAACGTCTCGTAGCTACCGACGGTGCCGGTGATGCCCATCGCCTGAGCCTGTGCCGTCGACCTGTCCGGCTTCGCGGTCGTGAGCGGCAGCGAGACCACGCGGTTCGCCGACCGCGAGGCGGCGGCGAGGAGCGCGTTCGCCGCGCGCGGCACGTCGAGGGCAAGTCCAGGCTTCGCGGGCACGACCGCCACCTTCGAGCCGTGGATCGACCAGGTCGCGTCCGCCGGGTCGTGGTCGACCTGCTTCGCGAGCCGCGCGAAGTACTTGTCGGCGGCGGGCCCACTGAAACGGAGCGTGTCGAGATTCAGGATCGTCGCGAGCCGCCAGCGGGGGATGCGCAGCGTCTTCCCATCTACCTTCGCGCGCACGGGCGCCGAGACGACGAGCGAGGCGCGGCGTTGCGCGGCCGTCAGGGAGGCGACGGTGACGCGGGGCGCGTCGACGCGAACGGGGAGCGACACCGGGAGACGCGAGAACGACGCGAGCGACTCGACGATGCGCTCCCGCGCCGCGGCGCGATCGAGCGTCAGGCCGGTGGAGCCGGCCGCGATCGTCACCCTCAGACCGCGCCGCACGAGCTGTGCGTCGCGATGCGGCTTGTCGACCGCGCGCGCGATCAGGCTGAGCTTGTAGTCGAGCGCCGCGTCGTACGCACGCGTCGGCGCGACGACCTCCTGCGGAAACAGCTCGAGGCCGATCCGCCGGTAGCCGCGGACGATCCCGAAGCCGCCGCCGTCCTTCATCGCCTCGTCGACGGCCGCCCCCCAGTCGGCCGAGACGCCGACGGTGCGTGCCGTCACGCGGAAGCGCTTGCCGGCCGCCGTGAACGTCACCGGGACTGCGTCGAGCCGCTTCGCCCGCGCCTGGAGGATCGCCTTCGCGTCCGAGGGCGACCGGCCGCCGACGTCGATGCCGCCGATGCGCGTGCCCTCGGCAAGCTTTCCCTTCGAGCCGGCGAAGAAGAGCGGCACGACCACGACGGCCGCGAGCACGACGAGTCCGGCGATGCCGAGGCGGGCCCACGTCCGGGACCGCGCGGGAGCACGGCGGCGGACGGCCGGGGACGAGGCGGCCATGCGCCCAGAGTAGCTTGTGACTCAGAAGACGAAGAGCTCGACGCCGCCGGAGACGTTGAGCTCGATGCCCGTGACGTACCCGGCGAGGTCGGAGCAGAGGAACGCGATGGCGTTCGCGACGTCCTGCGGCTCCCCCGGGCGCTTGAACACCGTCCGGTTGGCGATCCGCTCGTTCATCGCCGCGTTCGCCAGGTGGAACGCCTCCGTGCCGATGATGCCCGGGACGATCGCGTTCGCCGTGATGCCATGCCGGCCGCCCTCCATGGCGAGCGTCTTCGTGAGCCCGAGGATGCCGGCCTTGGTGGCGGCGTACGACGCCTGCCCGAAGCCGCCCAGCGTGCCCGCGACCGAGGCCATGCTGACAATGCGCCCCCACTTCCGCTCCTTCATGTGCGGCCAGACCGCCTGCGCGCAGTTGAAAGCTCCGGTCAGGTTGACGCGCAGGTCGCGCTCCCAGAGCGCCGGGCTCTGGTCGTGGAACTGCCCGACGTGGTCGAGCGTGCCCGCGTTGTTGATCAGGATGTCGACGGAGCCGAGCTCCTCGACCGCCCGGGTGACCGCGGCGTTCACCTGCTCCCGGTTCGTGACGTCGCACTTGACCGCCAGCGCGCGCCGCCCCAGCCGGCGGATCTCCTCGACCGCCGACTCCGTGCCGACGAGCCCCTGCGTGCGTGCGACCATCGCGAGCGGCCCGTAGGCGTCGGTCTCCTCGGAGAGCTCAGACTCGACGAGCAGGTCGGCGACGACGACGTCGGCGCCGGCGCGCGCGAGCGTCAGCGCGTCGGCGCGGCCGAGGCCGCGCGAGCCGCCGGTGACGAGCGCGACGCGCCCGGTGAGGTCGATCTCGCTCGCCATCGGTTCTACCCCCTCGGGATGAAGATCTCCTTTGCGATCACGAGCCGCTGGATCTGCGAGGTGCCCTCGTAGATCTGGAACAGCTTCGCATCACGCATCAGCTTCTCGACGGGGTACTCCTTCATGTACCCGTACCCGCCGAAGACCTGAACCGCGTCCGTGGTGACCTTCATCGCGGTGTCGGCGGCGAAGCGCTTCGCGAACGAGGAGTACAGCGTCGCGCGCTCCCCCTGGTCGAGCATCCACGCCGCCTGCCAGGTGAGGAGGCGGGCCGCCTCGATCTCCGTCGCCATGTCCGCGATCATGAAGTTGACGCCCTGGTGCATCGCGATCGGCAGGTCGAACGTGACGCGCTCCTTCGCGTAGTCGACCGCGAGCTCGTAGGCCGCCTGGGCGACGCCGACCGCGCCGATCGCCGTGCCCGGCCTCGTGAAGTCGAGCACCTGCATCGCGATCTTGAACCCGTGCCCTTCCTCCCCGAGCCGGTTGGCGACCGGGACGACGACGTCCTGCAGGGCGAACGCGGAGGTGTCGGTGGCGCGCTGGCCCATCTTGTCGAGGTGCTGCTCGATCGTCACGCCGGGCGCGTCCATCGGGACGATGAAGGCGGAGATGCCGCGGTGCCCCTTCGCCGGATCGGTCTTCGCGAAGACCACGGTCCACGCCGCATAGCCCGCGTTCGTGATGAACGTCTTCGAGCCGTTCAGGACGTACTCGTCACCGCGCCGCTCCGCCGTCGTCTTCATGCGGGCGACGTCCGACCCGGCATCCGGCTCGGAGAGGCCGAACGAGCAGAGGACCGGCTCTTCGAGGAGCGGCGGCAGCCACGTCGCCTTCTGCTCGTCGGTCCCGGCGACGATCACGGGCCCTGCGCCGAGGCCGTTCGCGCCGATCGAGGTGCCGATGCCCGAGCAGCCCCAGTTGAGCTCCTCGCCGACGAGCATCCCGTCGAACGAGCTCAGGCCGGTGCCGCCGTACTCGGCCGGGACGTGGAGGTTCATCAGGCCAATCTCGTGCGCCTTCGCGATCACCTCGACCGGGTGGCGCATGGCCACGTCGTGCTCGGCCGCGACGGGACGGATCTCCCTGGCTGCGAACTCCCGCGCGAGACCGCGGAGCTCCTTCTGCTCGTCGGTGAGGGCAAACGAGACGCCGCCCCTCGTGTCCTGCTCGATCGCGGTCATCGACGCTCCTGAAGAGATTGACTGACTAGTCAGTCAACCAGGGTAGCGGTCGGTGAGGCCGCCGGCAACAGGGGCGCGGCGACCTTTACGCTCTCTCGGGGATGGGCAAGGTCTTCGAGCAGATCGACGCGAAGCTCGCCGACTGGATCGGGCGCCAGCGCCTGTTCTTCGTCGCGACGGCACCTACCGCGGACGGCCACGTCAACGTCTCGCCGAAGGGGCCGATCGAGTCGCTGCGGATCGTCGACGGGCTGACGGTCGAGTACGACGATCTCGTCGGGAGCGGCGCCGAGACCGCCGCACACCTGCGGGACGACGGCCGTATCTGCGTCATGCTCTGCGCGTTCGAGGGTCCGCCCCGCATCGTCCGGCTCCACGGCCGCGGCGAGATCGTCCCGGCCGAAGACCCGGCGGACGGCCGCCGCGGCGTGATCCGAGTCCGCATCGACCGCATCTCGGACTCGTGCGGCTACGGCGTCCCGCTGATGGACTACGCCGGTGAGCGCCCGCAACGGGAGGCATGGAACGCGCGCAAGGGCGCGGACGGGCTGCGTGCATACGTCGCCGAACGGAACGCCGTCTCGATCGACGGGTTGCCGGCCTTCGACGGTAGGGTTGCCGAGTGGACTTCGAACTCACCGACGAGCAGCGCCTGATCCAGGACACGGTCCGCGCGTTCGTCGACGAGCGCGTGCTGCCGGTCGCCGTGCAGAACGACATCGACCACAAGCTCGACCTGGAGCTGATCGAGGGGATGGCCGAGCTCGGCATTCTCGGCATCGTCATCCCGGAGGAGTACGGCGGCGCCGGCCTCGACTTCATCGCCGAGGCGCTCTCCTGCGAGGAGATCGAGCGCGGCGAGGCGGCCTTCCGCACGCTGATCTCCGTCCACGTCGGCCTCAACTCGCTCTCGCTCCTCAAGTACGGAACGGAGGAGCAGAAGCAGCGGTGGCTCACGCCGCAGGCGAAGGGCGAGAAGCTCGCGTGCTTCGGGCTGACGGAGCCGGGCGCAGGCTCGGACGTCGCGTCGATGCGCTCGACGGCGCGCCGCGAGGGCGACGTCTACGTGCTGAACGGCCAGAAGAACTGGATCTCCTACGCCTCGGTCGCCGACCATGCGCTCGTCTTCGCGAAGACGGATCCCGCCGCCGGCCACAAGGGCATCAGCGCCTTCGTGCTCGAGAAGGGGATGAAGGGCTTCACGGCGGCGGACACGGAGCACAAGCTCGGCATCTGGGCGGGCTCGACCGGCGAGCTCTTCTTCGAGAACGTCGAGGTACCCGCCGAGAACCTGATCGGCGAGGAGGGTCAGGGGTTCGAGATCGCGATGCACTCGCTCGACCAGGGCCGCTTCACGGTCGCGGCCGGGGCGTGCGGTGTCGTTCGGGCCTGCCTGGAGCGGTCGGTCGAGTACGCACGAGAGCGCGAGACGTTCGGGCAACCGATCGGCAAGTACCAGTTCGTCCAGGACATGATCGCCAAGATGGTGCTCGGCTACGAGTCGTCCAAGCTCCTCGTCATGCAGGCCGCCTGGATGAAGAACCAGGGGAAGCGGAACACGCGCGAGACATCGCTCGCGAAGTGGCACGCGACGGAGTCGGCCTTCGAGGCGGCGCACCTCGCGATCCAGGTGTTCGGCTCCTACGGCTACTCGGCTGAGTACGGCATCGAGCGGTACTTCCGCAACGCACGCGCGCCGATCATCTACGAGGGCACGACACAGATCCACAAGATGATGCAGGCCGAGCACGCATTGGGTTACCGGCGCCTGAACGGCCGCGACGGCGAAGCGTCGCCGATCTGCTCATGGGCGCCCGCTCTGGCGCCCGTTCACGCCTCGGCGTAAGAAGTCACACTCGCGCGACTGTTTTGGCGCGAACGTTGCGCGCTGTAGAGGTACAGCTACATCCGATGAGCCACCGTTTCCAGGTCGCCCTGACGAACGAGCAGTACGCGTTCCTCGACAGCGAGGCCGACCGCTCCAGCGTCTCGGTCGCGGAGCTCATCCGCAGGGCGATCGACACGACCTACGGGCCGTACGACGGCAGCGGCCCGAAGGTGCATGTCATCTCGCACGAGCTCGGCCGGCGGCCCGGGATCCGCTTCGGTAGCCGGCTCAGCTGACTTCGCCGTCGAAGTAGTCGACAGCGTCGGCCAGGCGGAAGAGCTTCCCCGGAGGCCACGCGCCAACCTTCTGCGAATCGGGATAGACGGAGGTTCCCGGCGTCGTGCGGTCCGACCAGATCACGATCCGGGCGGGCTCGTCGCCGTGGTTCGTGACCTTGTGCGCGCCCGCCTCCCCCGGCGGGCAGAAGACGCAGTCCCAGGGGCCGAGCTCCTGCTCTCCGTCGGGCGTCCGCAGCGTCGGGCGGCCGGTCAGGACGACGATCCACTCCTCCTCGCCGCACTCGTAGTGGTACGGACACACGCTCTGCCCCGCCGGCAGCTCGAATACGTTGAACGCGATCTTCTCGCCGCCGAGCACCAGCGCGGCGCGCAGGTACGCGGTGTGGTACCCGGGAGGGTCGTCTTCGTCGAACTGGAGCTCGACGTCGTAGACGTTCACTCGCCCTCCCAGTACTCGACCTCGTCGCCGATCCAGCCGCGGTGGCGGAAGCCCGGCCCGTGGACGGCTAGCTTCCTGCTGTCCGGGTAGATCGCCGCGCCGGCACGCTCGTCGACGGACGGCATCGCGAACCGCGCCGGCGCACCCGATTCGTTGCGAATTGAATGCGCGCCGGCCGGGCCTTCGGGGAAGCAGACGACGTCGCCCGCTCGCAGCGCTCGATCGCCGTCCGGCGTGCGCACCACGACCTCGCCCTCGATCACGAGCAGCCACTCCTCCGATCCCAGCTCGAAGTGGTACGGCCACGTCGCCTGCCCCGGGTCGAGCTCGTAGATGCCGAAGCCGGTCCGCTTCGCGCCGGCCTCGCTCGCAGGGTGCAGCGCGCGGAAACGATGCCGCTCCGGGCCGTCAACGGGCTCGAGCTCGCAGTCGCGAAGATTGATCACGCTGCCAATCCTGCACAAGCGACGTCGACCACGGTGGAGACAGCGCGCTCGACGTCCTCCTCCTCGCCCGGCAACTGCCCCAGCACCCAGCCGGTGAGGATCTCCTCGAGCGCGCCGTAGATCGCCCAGCCCGCAAACGTCGCGTCGCAGTCCGCACGCACCTCACCGCGCTTCCGTGCCGCCTCGATCATGCGTGCGAGCGCCTGGAACACCACGTCGATCTCGTCGACTCGCTGCCCGACCTGCGGGCTGCGCGCGATCTCGCGCACGAGCACCCCGATCCGCTCCGGCGTCACGAGCCACGAGCCGAGGTACACACGGGCGAACCGCCGCAGCTGCTCGCGCAGGGGAACGTCGGCCGCCTCGATCCGCTCGGTCTCGACCGCGAGGAGCTGCCACGTCTCGCGGAAGATCGTCTCGAGCACCTCGTCCTTCGAGCGAAAGTAGTGGTAGAGGAGCCCGTGCGCGACACCCGCCTCCGCAGCGATGTCGCCGACGCGTGCGGCGCGGAAGCCCTTGCGTGCGAAAACACGGACGGCGGCGTCGAGAAGCGCCCCCCGCCGGTCCGCCAAGCGCTCCCCCATCGGCGAGCGCAGCATAATCCGCTGCCAATGGGCGCGCTCGCCGGGGTCACGGTGGTCGACTTCACGCGACAGTTACCGGGGCCGTACGCGAGCCGCGAGCTGCTGCGACGCGGCGCGCGCGTGATCAAGGTCGAGCCACCCGACGGCGACCCGATGCCGCCGGGGTGGTACCGCGCGCTGAACGAGGGCAAGGAGGTGCTCGCCTGGGACGCGCGGACGGAACCGCCGCCGGCGGCGCTCGCGGACGCCGACGTCGTCATCGAAGGGTTCCGCCCCGGGGTGTTCGACCGGCTCGCGGTCGCGGTGCCCGACGATGCGATCGTCTGCTCGATCACCGGCTACGGCGACACCGGCTCGCGCGCGCAGGATGCTGGCCACGACCTCAACTACCTCGGCTATGCCGGCGTGCTGCACGACACCGCGCCGGCCGTCCCGCCCGTGCAGGTCGCCGACCTCGCCGCCGGCGCGCAGGCAGCCGTGATCGAGATCCTTGCGGCGCTCCTCGAGCGCGCGCGCAGCGGCCGCGGCGCTCGGATCGTCGTCTCGATGACGCGGAACGCGCACGGCCTCGCAGCACACCGGCTCACGGGAGAGCCGGTCCCGCGCCTGCTCACGGGCGGGGTGGCCTGCTACCGCATCTACGAGACCGCAGACGGCAGGCACCTGACAGTCGCCGCGCTCGAGCCGAAGTTCTGGCGGAATCTCTGCGGCCTGCTCGGGCGCGACGACCTCGTCGACCGCGCGTTCGAGCCCGCGCTGCCGGAACTCGCAGCGCTCTTCCGCACCCGCACCCTCGCCGAGTGGCGCACGCTCCTCGAGGGGAAGGACACTTGTGTCGGCCCGGTGCTGACGCTCGCGGAGGCTGCGGCCGAGCTCGCATGAACGGGCTCGCGATCCTCTTCACGCTCGCCGGGACCCACGTCGGCGCGCACCGCGCGCTGCCGGTCGCAATCCACAGGTTGCGTTACGACAACGACGCGGCGAGCGCGCGAATCAGGCTCGGCCGGGACGGCGGCGTGCCGAGTGTCAGCGTGCTGCGGAGCTGTACCGCGACACCGACCTGCTGACGGCGCCCTGCGCATGCCAGGCGCCGAGCGCCAGCACGAACGCAGCGCCCGCGGCGATCAGCAGCGCCTGCGCGGCGACGCCGAACGCGACCGCCTGATCGGTGTGCACGCCCGACGCGGCGAGGATCGCGGCGCCCGCACCCGCCTGCATCGCGGCGCCCGCGGGAGCCACCGGCAGCACTGCGGCGGCCGACGAGGCGCATACGAAGGCCAGCGCGAGCGCGAAGTCGGTGCCGAGCCCGAACGCGGCGAGCAGCACGAACATCGCGAGGGCGCGCAGCACCCAGGAGAGCGCGACCCCGGCCCAGGCCCAGACGGCGTCCCGGGGAGGAGTCGCGTGGTCACGCACCCAGCCGGCGAGGCGGAAGCGGCCGACGACGCCGAGCGCGGCGAGGCGCGGCAGCGCGAGCACGGCCGCCGCCGCCAGCACGCCCGCCGCGGCGATCACGAAGAGGCCGGCGCGGAGCCAGCCGTCGACGCGCGAGACGCCGAGCGCGACGGA
>JAICYG010000141.1 GCA_025934335.1 Thermoleophilia bacterium
CCGCCTGCACGCGATCGTGCAGACGCAGCAGGAGATTTCCGCGCTCGAGCTCGACCACGACGCCCTGATGGAGACGATCGTCCAGCGCGCCCAGCGCCTGTGCAGCGCCGACGGCGCCGCGATCCAGTGGTTCGAGGGCCACGAGTCCGTCCTTGCGCACTGCTCCGGGATCGCGTACGCGCACGTGGGGCTGCGCCTCGACCGGGCCTCGAGCCTGGCGGGCGTCGCGGCGCTGAACGGCGAGGTCGTCTATGCCGCCGACACCGAGGCGCATCCGTGGGTGAGCCAGGAGGCGAGGCGGCGAACCGGCGCCCGCTCCGTCATCTGCGCACCGCTCTACCGCGACGGCGAGGCGGTCGGGGCGCTCGCCGTTCTCGGCGGCGCGCCGCAGGCGTTCGACGAGCTCGCGGTCGAGACGACGCGCCTGATGGCCGAGTTCGTGAGCGCGGTGCTCCGCAACACGGCCGAGCTCGAACAGCGACGCCTCCTCGTCGAACAGCTGCGGACGCAGGGAGAGCTGGTCGAGCACATGCAAACCGGGCTGTGGGTCTGGGCGATCGAGGGATCGACGCTGCGCCTCGACTACGTGAACCGCGCCAGCGAGGAGGCGACCGGCCTCGCTGCCGGCGACGTCGTCGGCCGCAGGTTCGAGGACGTGCTGCCCGCGGCGCCGCCCTCGCTCGCGGCCCGGCTGATCGAGGTCGCCCGTTCGAGCGAGGTCTACGACGCGGGCGAGCTCGAGTACGCCGACGAGCGGATCGCCCCGAGCACGTTCGTGCTCAAGGCGTTCCCGCTCACGTCGGGACGCGTCGCCGTCACGTTCGAGAACGTGACCGGCCGCAAGAAGCTGGAGACGCAGCTCGGACAGGCCCAGAAGATGGAGGCGGTCGGTCGGCTGGCCGGCGGCATCGCCCACGACTTCAACAACCTCCTCACCGCCATCTCCGGCTACAGCGAGTTCCTGATCTCGGGCACGGCCGACCCGCGGCTTCGCCGCCACGCCGAGGAGATCAAGCGCGCGGCGGGACGCGCGGCCGGCCTGACCGGGCAGCTACTCGCGTTCAGCAGGCGGCAGGTGCTGAACCCGCGCGTGCTCGACCTGAACGCCACGGTCGTCGACATGGACATGATGCTTCGCCGCGTGATCGGTGAGGACGTCGAGCTCGTGGCGATGCTCGACCCCGGGCTCGCGCCGGTGCGAGCCGACCCGACGCAGCTCGAGCAGGTGATTCTCAACCTGGTCGTGAACGCGCGCGACGCGATGCCGAACGGAGGATCGATGACGATCGAGACGGCGAACGTGACCGCGGACGAGGGCGCCGCTTTCGTCGAGCTCCGACTGACCGACACCGGCATCGGCATGGGCCCGGCCGAGCTGCGGCAGCTCTTCGACCCGTTCTTCACGACGAAGGAGGGTGGCACCGGCCTCGGCCTCGCGACCGTGTACGGGATCGTCGACCAGAGCGGCGGCCGGATCGAGGTCGAGTCCTCGCCGGGCCTCGGGGCCTCCTTCCGCATCCTCCTCCCCGCCGCCGCCGACGCGGTCGACGCGCCGGAGCCCGAGCCGCAGGCACCGGCGCCGGCGAGCGGCGAGGAGACGGTGCTGCTCGTCGAGGACGAGGCGATCGTCCGCAGGTTGGTGGCGGAGATCCTCGAGTCGAACGGGTACGCCGTGCTGCAAGCGGGCGACGGGCCGTCGGCGCTCGAGCTCCTGCGGCGGCACACGGGCGGCGTCGACCTGCTCCTCACGGACGTCGTCATGCCGGGGATGAGCGGCCCCGACGTGGCGGCCGCGGTCGCCACGATGCGCCCGGGCACGCACGTGCTCTACATCTCCGGCTACACGGACTCGGCGATCGACCACCACGGCGTGCTCGAGCCGGGCATCGCGTACCTGCCGAAGCCTTTCAGCGCCGACGACCTCTCGCGCAAGGTGCGCGAGGTGCTCGACGGCGTCGGCGTAGGCGTCGAGTAGCTTCCCGGCGGTGCTGCCGCCGCTGCTGCGCGAGAACGCGAACTTCCGCCGCTACTTCCTCGGTCAGGCGATCTCGCTCATCGGCGACCAGATCTCGCTCGTCGCGCTGCCGCTGACGGCCGTGCTTGCGCTGCACGCGACGCCGGGGCAGATGGGCGCGCTGACGACGGTGGCGCTCGTCCCGAACCTCCTCTTCTCGCTACACGCCGGCAGCTGGGTCGACCGGCGCGGCGACCGGCGCGGGGTGATGCTCCTCACCGACCTCGGGCGCGGCCTCCTCGTCGCGACGATCCCGGTCGCGTTCGCACTGGGGCACCTGACGTGGGCGCACCTCTACGTCGTCGCCTTCGGGACGGGAACGCTGTCCGTCTTCTTCTACGTCGCATACGGCGGGTTCTTCCAGGCGGTCGTGCGGCGAGAGGACTACGTGGCCGCGAACTCCCTCAGCCACGGGACGCGCGCATTCTCGTTCTTCGCCGGCGCGAGCCTGGGCGGCGTGCTCGTGCAGGTGTTCCGCGGGCCGTACGCGCTCGTGGCCGACGCGTTCTCGTTCCTCTGGTCGGCGTACTTCCTCGGGAAGATCCGCGCCGACGACCCGCCGGCGGAGGACGTCGCGCAGGCCGGCGTTCTCGCGGGCGCGCGCTGGATCCGCCGCAACGGGATCATCCGGGCCGAGCTGCTCGGAGTCGCGACGCTCAATCTCTTCAACTTCGTCTTCGCGTCGCTCTACCTGCTCTACATCACGCGCTTCCTGGACATGCGGCCTGCGATCGTCGGCGTCGTCCTCGGCAGCGCCTCGTTCGGCGCGCTGATCGGCTCGGCCGTGACCGGCCGCGTCTCGCGTCGCTTCGGCGTCGGGCCAACGTTCATCGCGGGCTGCTTCCTCTTTCCCGCACCGCTCGTCCTCATCCCGGCGGCCGGCGGCCCGCACGGGCTCGTGATCGCGTTCCTCGTCGCCGCAGAGACGCTCTCGGGCTTCGGGCTGATGCTCCTCGACATCCTCGCCGGCGCGATCATGGCGGGCGTGATCCCGCAGCCGCTCCGCTCGCGCGTGTCCGGCGCGTTCATGGTCGTGAACAACGGCGTGCGTCCCGTGGGGACGGCGCTCGGCGGCGTGCTCGGGACGTGGATCGGCGTCCGCACGACGCTCTGGATCGGCACCCTCGGCGCGCTCGCGGGCCTCGCCTTCCTCCTCCCGTCGCCGATCAGGTCGCTCCGCGACGTGCCGGAGGTCGACACCGGCGTAGACTCGGCGGAGCCGGCAAAGAGCGGAAGCGCCGGCTCGGCCGGCGCCGGGAGCGGGACCGGATGACGCCGGATCCGCTCGCGCTCTTCCACGAGTGGGTGGCCGGGGACGAGATGGTGATCGCGACCGCGACGGCGGACGGGCGGCCGTCGGCACGCTGCCTGCTGCTCAAGTCGGCGGACGAGCGCGGCTTCACGTTCTTCACGGGGTACACGTCGCGGAAGGGCCGCGAGCTCGAGGCGAACCCGCGCGCGGCGCTCCTCTTCCGCCGCGAGGGCATCCAGGTGCGCGTCGAGGGGACGGTGGCGCGGATAACCGCCGCTGAGTCGGATGTGTACTGGCGCTCGCGGCCCGCAGCGTCTCGCCGGAGCGCCGCGGCGTCGAGGCAGTCGGAGCCGATCGCCTCGCGAGAGGAGCTCGAAGCGGCGGTGGCCGCACAGCCCGAGAAGCCCGAGCGGCCGGAACGCTGGGGCGGCTACCGGCTCGTGCCCGACACGTACGAGTTCTGGCGGCACCGCGACGACCGCCTGCACGAGCGTCACCTGTTCAGGGCATGCGCGGACGGCTGGGAAGAGCTACTGCTGCAACCGTGAAGGTGGCGGTCATCGCCGTAGTGGCTGTGCTCGCGTTCGCGACCGCGGGCACGGGCGCGACGCCGGCCCCGCCGAAGCTCGGCGGCTGCCAGGTCTTCCCGGCGACGAACGCGTGGAACCAGCGCGTCGACAGGCTGCCGGTCGCTCAGAGCTCGGCGACGCTGATCGCGTCGATCGGCCTCTCGAACGGCGTCCACGCCGACTTCGGCAGCGGGCTCTGGGACGGCTCCCGGATCGGCATCCCCTACGCCGTCGTCCACGGCAAGTCGACGCCGAAGTCGCGCGTCTCGTTCGAGTACGCCGACGAGAGCGACAGGGGCCCGTACCCGATCCCGGCGAACGTGCCCATCGAGGGGCAGCCCTCGTCGTCGAACGACGGTGATCGTCACGCGCTCATCGTCGACCGCGACTCGTGCCGCCTCTACGAGCTCTACGCGCTCGAGCGTGTCGGCGGCCGCTGGCAGGCCGGGTCCGGCGCGATCTTCGATTTGCGGTCGAACCGGCTGCGGCCCGCCGGCTGGACGTCTGCCGACGCGGCGGGCCTTCCGATCCTGCCGGGCCTCGCGCGCTGGGACGGCGACGCCTCGACCGGCGTCATCCGCCATGCGCTCCGCTTCACGGCCGAGCGGACGCGCCGCGCGTACGTCTACCCCGCACGTCACGACGCCTCCAGCTCGACCGACGCGTCGCTTCCGCCGATGGGCCTGCGCGTCCGCCTGAAGGCGAGCGTCGACATCTCGAGGCTGCCGCGGCAGGCGCGGATCGTCGCGCAGGCGATGAAGACGTACGGGATGATCCTCGCTGACAACGGCTCGAGCTGGTACGTCTCGGGCGCGCCGAGCCCGCACTGGTCGAACGTGGAGCTACACGCGCTCGGCTCGCTGCACGGCTCCGACTTCGAGGTCGTCGACACCGCCTCGCTGCGGCCGTAGCGAGACCGTGAACATCGTCCCGCCGGTCCCGCTCTCGACGCGGACGCCGCCGCCCATCGCGGTTGCGAGCTGCTTGACGATCGCGAGGCCGAGCCCGCTCCCCACGGGACGGTCGCGGCCGACCTTGTCGTAGAGGTAGAAGCGCTCGAACGCGCGCGGGACGTCCTCGGGCGAGATGCCGGGCCCGGTGTCGGCGACGACGAGGTCGGCGCCGTGCGACGACACCGTGACCGTGCCTCCCGCCGGTGTCTCGCGAAGGGCGTTCTCGACGAGGTTCGAGGCGATCTGGAGGATGCGGTCGCCGTCGCCTTCGACCCACGACTCCTCGCCGGCGGCCGCAAGCTCGACCCCGAGCTCGCGCGCCTTCGCACCGTGCCGGTGCACGATCTCGCGCGCCACGCCGGCGAGATCGACGGGCTCGGCACGCACGGAGAACTCGGCGCGGTTCATGCGCGCGAGGTCGAGCAGGTCGCGCACGAGCCGCTCGAGCCGCTCGCCCTCGAGCGTGATCACGCGCGCGGCCTCGTCCGGGTCGAATGCGCCCTCCGCGAGGCCCTCGGCGTAGCCGCGGATCGCGGTCAGCGGCGTCTTCAGCTCATGGCTCACCGAGAGCAGGAAGTCGCGCTCGGCTTCCCGCGACACGGCCAGCTGGTCCGCCATCTGGTTGAACGCGTCGGCGAGCGCCGCGAGCTCCGTCGTGCCCTCCCGCGCGAGCGGCTCATGGCGCTCGTCGGCGGCGAGCGAGCGGGTCGCGTCGGCGACGCGCCGCAGCGGTCGCACGATCGAGCGGGCGAGCAGGAAGGAGAGGATGGCTGCGATGCCGATGCCGGCGAGCGCGGCCAGCAGCAGGTCGGCGAGGAACGGCCGCCACGCCGCCTCCTTCACCGAGGCGGGACGAATGACGAGCAGGCCGAGGGAGGGCAGCGTGCGGTACGAGTAGAGCTGCCGCTTGCCGTCGTACTCCGTCTGCCCGTCGCTCGAGCGGTTGACGTCCGGGATCACACCCTCGAAATAGGGCCGCCGCTGGATCATGACCTGCACCGAGCCGAGCTGCTGATTCCCGGTCCGGTAGGTGACGTGCTGCCGGCGGTCGAGCGCGCGATCGTCGGCGATGCGTGCGAGGGCGCTCGCCTGCGACTGGTCGACCTGGCGGCGCGTGAGCACGGCGCCGATCGCGATCGTCAGCGCGAGCGTGAGCGCGAGTGCCGCCAGCGTCGCCGCGAACAGCCGCGCCCGCAGGGACCTCATGCGACGGCTTTGTACCCGGCCCCGCGGAAGGTGCGGATCAGCTCGGGCCGTCCGAGCTTCCGCCGGAGCTGGGCGACGTGCACGTCGACCGTCCGGGTGCCGCCCGGGTACTCCTGCCCCCAGACGCGGTCGAGCAGCAGGTCGCGCGAGACGACGACGCCCGCGTTCGCCATGAAGAAGGCGAGCAGCTCGAACTCCTTGGCCGTCAGCTCGATCGGGCGGCCGTCGACGGTGACGTCGTGCGACTCGCGATCGAGGACCACGTCACCCAGCGAGAAATGGTCGTGCCGCTCGTGCGGCTCCGTCCGCCGGAAGATCGCCTTCATCCGTGCGACGAGCTCGCGCGGCGAGAACGGCTTCGTCAGGTAGTCGTCGGCACCGACCTCGAGGCCGACCACGCGGTCGGGCTCCTCGTCGCGCGCGGTCAGCATCAGGATCGGCACGTCGGAGCGCGCGCGGATCTTACGGCAGACGTCGAAGCCGTCGATCCCGGGCAGACCGATGTCGAGCAGCACCATCTTCACGGGGTGGCGCTCCAGCTCCGCAAGCGCCTCCTCGCCCGAGCGGATCCAGACGATGCGGTAACCGCTCTTCTGGAGATAGCCGCGGACGAGCTCTCCGACCGAAGGCTCGTCCTCGACCAACAGGATCGTGCCGGCCATGTGACCGAGCCTAGCGCCGACGCAAGACGAGCACGCGGACCGCAGAGCCGGAGTCGATGATCATCGTCTCGACGTAGAAGCCGCGCCGAAGCGAGGGCATCGTGCGGCGGAGAGCACCGCGGTAGGTGACGATCGTCGACGGCGCCAGCGGGATGGTCACGACGTTCCCGTCCGACTCGCGCAGCTTCAGCTGCGTCGGCAGGGTCTGGGTGATGCGACCGCGATCGAGGATCAGCGTGTGCGGAACGCGCTTGATCTTCACGTTGATCTCCGCGTGCGACCAGTTGCCCGGCAGGCTCGGGAATTGCGGCGGTCCGGTGGGCCGGACGTTGCGCGCGGCGGCGCCGGTCGCGAAGACCAGCGCGAGTGCGACGACGGGCACGAGGAGCTTCCTCATGCGCGCATTTTCACCCCGTGCGTGACGAGTGGGGTTGGGCGAACGTAAGCCGGCCGTAAAAC
>JAICYG010000058.1 GCA_025934335.1 Thermoleophilia bacterium
CAGCTGCTCCGCCAGCTCGAGCCCGATCGTGCCCTGACCCGCGATCACGTTCGGGTCCTCGAACGCGTGCACGAACGTCGCGCCGGTCTCGGTCGCGTGCGCCTCGGCGGCGGCGAGCGCGTCGTCGAACATCGCGCCGCCGAGCACCGTCTCCGCGCCGTAGTTGCGCGTCGCTTCGACCTTCGCCATCGGCGCGTCCTGCGGCATGAAGACCGTCGCCGCGATCCCGAGCGCGCGCGCCGCCCAGGCGACCGCCTGGCCGTGGTTGCCCGCGCTCGCGGCGATCACGCCCGCCGCCCGCTCCGCCTCGCCGAGCAGCGCGATCTTGTTGACCGCGCCGCGGATCTTGAACGACCCCGTGCGCTGCAGGTTCTCGGCCTTCAGCCAGACGCGCGTCCCGGCGAGGCGCGCGAACGTCTCGGAGCCGTAGACGGGCGTGACGCGGGCGCGGCCGGCCAGGCGCTCGCGCGCCGCCTCGATGTCAGCGAGGGTCGGTGCGGCCTTCGTCGCCAATCCGGAACACCTTCTCCAGGATCTCACGCACCGCCGTCAGCGGGTCGAGCTTGCGTGCCTGCACGTCTTCGAGCAGCCGCTGCAGCTCCGCGTTGCCGCGCACCTCGTCCTCGAGGTGCCGTCGCGCGCGCGCCGCCGCGACCTGGAACACCTCCGTCGAGAGGTTGCGGCGGCGGCGGTTCGCGAGCTCGTCGCCGGTCTCGAGCCACGCCCGGTGCTCGCCGATCTTCTCCCAGAGCGCGTCGACGCCCTCGCCGCGAACCGCCTCGGTGAGCACGATCGGCGGACGCCAGCCGCCCTTCGGGCCGAGCGAGAGCACCTGCCGCACCTCGTGCAGCATCGCCTTCGCGAGCGGGTGGTCCATCTTGTTGATCGCGATCACGTCCGGGATCTCCATGATCCCCGCCTTCAGCGCCTGGATCGAGTCGCCGGAGCCGGGCATCAGCGCGAGCACGACGGTGTCGGCGATCGAGATGACGCCGACCTCGCTCTGCCCCGTGCCGACCGTCTCGAGGAAGACGACGTCCTTGCCGGCGGCGTCGAGGACGAGCAGCGTCTGCAGCGTCGTCTCCGCGAGCCCGCCGAGATGGCCGCGCGTGCCCATCGAGCGGATGAAGACGCCGGGGTCGAGGAAGTGGTCGGAGAGGCGGATCCGGTCGCCGAGCAGCGCGCCCTGCGTGAACGGGCTCGACGGGTCGACCGAGACGACGCCCACGTCGTGCCCCTCGTCGCGCACGATGCGGACGAGCGCGGACGCGAGGCTCGACTTGCCGACGCCGGGCGGGCCGGTGAGGCCGACGGCGTAGGCGTTGCCCGTGTGCGGGTAGAGGTCGGCGACGACGTCGTAGGCGAGCGGGTCGCCGTTCTCGACGAGCGTGATCGCGCGCGCGAGCGCACGCCGGTCGCCGGCGCGGATGGCGTCGACGAGTCGCTCGCGCGTCCAGTCCCTGCGCCCGGCCACGGGCGGATGCTACGCGGCGAGGGCGGGTTTCGGCGCGACGCCGCGGGCCAGGAGAAGCGCGGTGAGCGCGCTCGCGACGGCGCTCGCTGCGGCGATGCCGACCGTCCAGCGCGCACCGACGCCGTCGGTGAGCGCGCCGGCCGCGACCATCGCGAGCCCGAGCAGCGCATTGTGAATGCTGATGATCACGGTGAACGCACGGCCCCGCACGCGGTCGCTCGTGTGGCGCTGCACGATCAGCACCGTCATCGGGAACGCCAGCCCGTTGCCGAAGCCGCTGAGGATCATCGCGGTCGAGGCGACCCAGACGTTCGGCGCGAGCGCGGCGCCGAACAGCCCGGCCGCGATCGGCACGAACGCGAGCGGGTAGACGTCGAGCACGTCTCGGTTCGGCAGCAGGTACCCGGTGAAGGCACTGCCGACGACGAGACCGACGCCGGTGCCGGTCCAGAGCGCGCCGTAGCCGAGCGCGCCGGAGTCGAACGAGCGTGTCGCGAGGAAGATCTCGCTCACGTTCACGAGCCCGGTCGTGATCATCGTGAAGCCGAAGCCGTAGAGCGCGACGCGGAGCGGCGGCGTGCGCCTGAACGTCTCCAGGCCCTCGCGGAGGTCGCGCCAGTGGCCGCGGGTGATCCCCTGCTCGCTCTGCAGGAGCCGCGCCGGGATGCGGACGAGCAGGAGCGCCGAGAAGAGGAACGTGGCGGCGTTGATCCAGTAGACGACGTGAGGGCTCGTGACGCTGACGATCGCGCCGCCGGCGATCGGGCCTGCCGCGGCCGCGAGCCAGTCGGTTCCCTGCAGGAGCGCCGTGGCGGCGTCGAGGTCCTCGTCGTCGACGAGGTTCGGCATGCCGGCGAGCACGGCCGGGCGGAAGAACGAGTTCGCGATTCCGGCCACCGTGACGAGGCCGATCATCGCCCCTGGCCGGCCGACGAACGGCAGCGCGGCGAAGACGAGCAGGCGCGCGACGTCCGAGGTGACGATCAGCAGCTTGCGGGAGAGGCGGTCGATCAGCGGCCCGGCCACGAGGCCGACGACGACGCTCGGCAGGAAGGTGACGAGGAAGAGCGCGCTTACCCACCAGGTCGAGTTGGTCTTCGCGTCGATGTCGGCGGTGAGGGCGATCGTCGCCATCCACGTGCCGAGACCGGACCCGAGCGTCGCCGAGAACAGGAGGCGGTACTTGCCGTTCCGGAGGACGGCGAACCGGCTGGGATTGGCGAACGACGGGGTCACGCAGATGCCCGCTCCAGCGCCGGCACAGCCGGCACCTCCGCTCCTGGGGAGCCTCCGTCGAGCCTACGACTCATGCGAGCACGCGACCGAGCGCGGCCGCGAACTCGTCGAGCTCCTCGGGCGTCCCGACGGAGACGCGGATGGCGGTCGGGGAGCCGAAGCCTGCGAGCGGGCGGACGATGACGCCCTCGCGGAGCAGCCGCTCGAACAGCTCGTTCGCGTCGGCCCCCGTCTCGACGTAGACGAAGTTGCCGACCGACGGCGCCGGGTCGAGCCCGTGCTCGCGCAGGATCGCGTCGAGGCGCACCAGCCCGTCCGCGTTGACGGCCCGGCGCCGGGCGATCTCGGCGTCGTCGCCCATGCTCGCGACGGCGGCGATCTGGGCCGTCGCCGTCACGTCGAACGGCCGCCGCACCTTTGCCATCGCGGCGATGCAGCGCGCGGGGCCGACCGCGTAGCCGACACGCTCGCCGGCGAGGCCGTAGATCTTCGAGAACGTGCGCAGCACGACGACGCGGCGACCGCCCTTCAGGTACCGCTCGACGGCGTCGGGATAGTCGTCGCGGTCGATGTACTCGAAGTACGCCTGGTCGACGACGGTGAGCACATGCTCGGGGACGCGGTCGAAGAAGGCGTCGAGCTCCCCGGTCGTGTTCGTCGTACCGGTGGGGTTGTTCGGGAGGCAGATGTAGACGAGCTTCGTGCGCGGCGTGATCGCTGCGAGCAGCGAGTCAAGGTCGTAGCGCAGGTCGCGGAGCGGGACGAGCGTGGTCCCGGCGCCCTGCCGCCGCGCATAGATGACGTAGCTCGGGAACGACGGCCAGCCGCACACGACCTCGTCGCCGGGATCGAGGATCGCCTGGCTCAGCATGTCGATGCACCCGTCGGCGCCGGCGCCCGCGCAGACCTCGTCGAAGGCGACGCCGTGCCGGTCGGCGAGCGCGGCGTGGAGCCGGTAGGTGCCGCCGTCCGGGTAGCGGTTGAGGCCGCCGGCGGCCTCCTCCATCGCCTCGAGTGCGGCCGGGAGCGGCCCGAACGGGCCCTCGTTCGAGGCGAGCTTGATCACGCGCGCGAGCCCGAGCTCGCGCTGGACGTCCTCGACGGGCTTCCCCGGCTGGTAGGGCTGGAGCGCGTTGACGCTCGGCCGGAAGAAGGCGTCGTCGAAGTCCGCGAAGCCGCTAGGCACGGGGTCACCCTATCGCCGCCGTCTGCCGAACGGCAGGCGCCGCTCCCGCCCGCGTAATCTGGAGCCGTGACCGAGATCGGGCTGTTTCCGCTGCCGCTCGTCCTCGTGCCGACCGAGCGAATCCCGCTGCACATCTTCGAGCCGCGCTACCGCGAGCTGATCGGCGAGTGCATCGAGACCGACGAGGAGTTCGGGCTCGTCTACGCGGCCGGCGACGGCTCCGTGCACGAGATCGGAACGCGCGCCCGGGTCGCCGTGGTCGTCGAGCGGTTCGAGGACGGCCGCCTGAACATCGTCGTCGAGGGCGGCGAGCGCTTCCGGCTGCTCGAGCTGACGAAGGGACGCTCGTTCCAGACGGGGGTCGTCGAGGAGGTCGTCGACGAGGACGAGCCCGAGGACGAGGCCGACGCCGAGCGGGCGCTGACCGTGTTCCGCGACCTGGCCGCCGCCGCCGAGAGCGATGTCGACATCCCGCCGGGCGACGCGCCCGACCTCGTCTGGCAACTCGCGGCGCGCGTCGACTTCGGGCTCGACCCGAAGCAGGAGATCCTCGCGTCGACCACACCGGGGCCGCGCCTGCGGCGGCTGATCGAGCTGCTCGAGACCTCGCTCGAGGCCGTGCGGCTCGAGCACGCTCTCCGCGAACGCGCGCGGGGCAACGGCAAGGTCACGTCGCTGAACGGCGACGGCGGCGATTAACCGACGACGAGCCCGTCGCCGCCGCGGCGCGCGTCGCCGGCCGCCGCGAGCGTGCCGTCGCCGCGCACCTCGACGCCGTTCGTGCCGCCGAAGTACAGGTTGTGCCGCCGCCAGCGGACGACGTGGTACCCCCACGACTCGAGCCGGTCGAGCTCGGTCGGGTCGAAGCCGCCCTCGCAGTGCACGTGGGCATCCTCGACGTGGATGCGCGGGGCGTCGATCGCCGCCGCGACGTCGAGCCCGTGGCCCACCACGTTGGCGATCACCTGCATGATCGCGCCGCGCAGCCGCACCGAGCCTGCGCTGCCGACGACGAGCCGGGGGCCGGTCGGCCCGAGCACGACGGTGGGCGCCATCATGCTCGTCAGCCGGTGCCCCGCCTCGGCGCGCGCGCCCGCGACGAGGTCGTACTCGCCGAGCATGTTGTTCAGGTGGATGCCGGTGCCGGGCACGATCACGCCGGAGCCGGAGCCGGTGGACGACGAGAGCGACGCCGCGTTCCCGTCGGCGTCCACGACCGAGACGTGCGTGGTCCCGCCGGCCGGGGCCGGTTCCGGCAGGCCCGGCTCGCCGCCGGCGACGCGCGCGGCCGCCGCCGCGACCGCCTTCTCGTCGAGCAGGCGCGCCTCGAGCGTCCCGTCGTGGAGCGCCGCCGCGAAGTCGTCGTCGCGAACGCGCGTCTGCTCGCGCATCACGCCGGCGAGCGCGGCGAGCGCCTCTGCCGTGCCCGGCGGGGACGCGGCGCCGAGCCGTCCGAGAAGGGCGAGCCCGTAGGCGATCAGGATCCCGCCGGAAGAGGGCGGCGGGTTCGACACCACCTCGTGGCCGAGGTAGCCGACGCGAACCGGCTCTCGCCAGACGACCTCGTAGGCGGCGAGATCCTCCGGCGTCAGCCGGCCGCCTCCCTCCGCGACGGTCGCCGCGGTCGCCGCCGCGAGGTCGCCGGAGTAGAGGACGGCGGCGCCCTCGGCTGCGATCCGGTCGAGCGTGTCGCCGAGGTCGGGCAGGCGAAGGACGTCGCCCGGCTGCAGGCGCGAGCCGTCGGGGCGGCTGTAGAGGCGGCGGCCCTCCGCCGCGTGCCGGAGGATCAGGTCGAGGATCGCGTGCAGGTGCGCCTGCGGCCGCGAGAGCTCCACACCCGCCCGCGCCAGCTCGGCGGCGGGCGCGACGACCTCGGCCCACGGCAGCGTCCCGTAGGCGCGGTGGAGCGCGTCGAGCCCCGCCGCGGTGCCCGGCACCGCGCACGAGGCCCCGCCGATCCGGAACACCTGCGTCGTCTCGCTGTCGCCGCCGAAGCCGACGTCGATCGCGTGCATCTCGCCGCCGGCGGGGTCGGCGAGCCCGAGGCCGGGCGTCGCGACGAAGAAGTCGGCGACCCGAGGCGGCGAGCCGTCGGCCGGCGCGACGAGGGCGAACCCGCCCGCCCCGGGGCCTGTCAGTGGGCTCTCCGCAACCCACGCCGCGAACGCGGCGGCGACGCAGGCGTCGACGGCATTCCCGCCCTCCTCGAGCACGCGCGCGCCCGCCTGCGCGGTCAGCGGGTGACCGGCGGCGATTGCCCCCTTCACCCGGCGCCCGTTTCAGCCGATGTGTCGCTCACGTGCATCTCACCTCTGATCTTCACGGTTTCCGAACCAACTCGCCGCACGATTTATGCGTCGAAAGAGATGAGCGCGCCCGCATGAAGCCCACCCGCCAGGCCATCGCCCTCTCCGTCGGCGCCGTCGTGCTCGTCTTCGCCGTGCTGGCGGCGCGCCCGGAGCTCGGCGGTCGCGTCGGCGACGCGCTCGAGGTGCTCGGCGGCGCCAGCCGCCCCTGGCTGACGGTCGCCTTCGCGGCGTTCCTCGCCGCCTTCCTCTGCACCGTCGCCGCCTGGCGCGCGGCATTCGCGAGCGCAGGCGCCCGGATCCCGCCGTTCCAGGCGGCGGCCCGGCTCGCCGTCGGCTCGCTCGTCAACTCGTTCGCGCCGGCGAAGCTCGGCGACGCGGTGAAGATCGCGCTCTGGTCGCGCGCCATCGACTCGCCCGGCAGGCTGTGGACCGCCGGCGGCGCCTATGCCGCGCTGACGGCAACACGCTCGCTGACGCTCGCGTCGGTCGTGGTCGTCGCCTCGGTGACGGGCGCGGTGCCGCTCTGGCCCGTGTTCCTGCTCGTCGGCGGCGCCGCCTGCGTCGCACTCGCCGCGACCGCGTCCACCCGGATCCGACGGCACCCGCGACTCGCCACGCTCCTCGCCGGGATCGCCGCGCTCGTCCGGAACCCGCGTGCGCTCGCCGCCGTCGTGACGTGGACGGCAGGCATGCAGCTCGCCCGCGTCGCGGGCACCGTCGCCGCCGCCCTCGCGCTGGGATTGCCGCACCCGCTGCTCGCCGCGCTCGTCATCCTCCCCGCGCTCGACCTCGCCGGCGCGATCCCGCTGACGCCCGGCAGCATCGGCATCGGCAGCGGCGCCGTCGCGGTGGCGCTCGCGAGCCGCGGGATCGGGACGCCGCAGGCACTCGCCGTCGGCCTCGCGATCCAGGGCGTCGAGACGCTCGTGAGCGTCTCGTGCGGCTCGCTCGGGGTCGCCTATCTGGTCGAGCCGAGCCCGCGCGTCAGCCGTGCGGTCTCGCGCGTCGCCGTCGTCGGCGGCTCGGCGTGCCTCGCCGCCGTCGTCGGCTTGGTCGTCTCGGCGCTCGTCTGAGCTAGAGGTCGCGCAGGAACGCCGGCGTCTCGAGGTCACCGCTCGAGCCCGCGGTGATCAGCCCGCGGCGGCCCGAACGGCCGCCGATCCCGGTCGCGACCACGGTGATCCACAGCTGCCCCTCGAGCCGGTCGTCGATCGTGGCGCCGAAGATGATGTTCGTGTCGTCGGTCGCAGCCTCGCGCACCGCCTCGGCCGCCTCGTTCACCTCGTAGAGCGTGAGGTCGTCGCCGCCCGCGATCGAGAGCAGGATGCCGCGGGCGCCGGTGATCTCGGTCTCGATCAGCGGGCTCCGGAGCGCCCGCTCTGCCGCTTCCTTCGCACGGTTCTCGCCGGTCGCGTAGCCGATCCCCATCAGCGCCGACCCGGACTCGGCCATGATCGTGCGCACGTCGGCGAAGTCGAGGTTGATCAGCCCCGGATTCGTGATCAGGTCGCAGATCCCCTGGACGCCGTGGCGGAGCACGTCGTCCGCGATCCGGAACGCGTCGAGCATCGACGTGCCCTTATCGAGCACCTCGAGCAGCCGGTCGTTCGGGACGACGATCAGCGTGTCGCACGCCTCGCGCAGCGTCTGCAGGCCCTCGTCGGCAACCTTGCGGCGGCGCGTTCCCTCGAACTTGAACGGCATCGTGACGATGCCGACGGTCAGCGCGCCGAGCTCCCGTGCGACGCGGGCGACGATCGGCGCGGCCCCCGAGCCGGTGCCGCCGCCCTCCCCCGCCGTGACGAACACCATGTCGGAGCCGCGCAGCGTGCGCTTGATCGTGTCGTAGGCGTCCTCGGCCGCGCGGCGCCCGATCTCGGCGTCGGCGCCGGAGCCGAGCCCCTCGGTCAGCTCGCTGCCGATGTGGATCTTCGTCGTCGCGTCGCTCATCTGCAGCTGCTGGATGTCGGTGTTGACCGCGATGAAGTCGACCTGCGTGATGCCCGAGTCGATCATCCGGTCGACCGCGTTCAGGCCGGCGCCGCCGACCCCGACGACGCGGATGACGGCGAGATAGGACGCGCTGTCGCGGCCGCGCTCGAGCCTCGCCGGCTGGTCGGGCAGCGGCTCGAGCCAGCGCGCGAGCGGCCGCCGCTCCTCGGGCGGCGGCTCGGCTGCGGGTGCCGGAGCGACCGCCCGGATGGGCGTCGGCTCCGGCGGTACCTCGTCGGCGACCGGTGCGGGCGCGACCGCGGGCGCTGCGACAGGCTCGGTCGGCAACTGCTGCTGCTCGTGCTGCTGCCGGCGCTGCGCCGCCTCCGTCGCCCGGAAGAGCTCCGCGAGCGGTCCTTCACGCATGCTGGCGCGATTTCTCGCCACTGAGCACCTCCTTCGCCAGGTCGCGATACATCATGGCGGCCTCACCGGTCGGCTCGTACGCGATCACGGACGACCCCTTCACGGGCGCCTCCGCGAAGCGAACGGTCTTCTTGATCCGCGTGTTGTAGACGAGGTCGCCGAAGTTCTCGCGCAGGATCTCGTCTGCCTCGCGTGAGTGCGTGACGCGGCGGTCGTACATGGTCGGGACGATGCCGACGATCTCGATGCGCGGGTTCAGGTTCTCGCGCACCATCGTGAGCGTGTTCTCGAGCTGCACGAGGCCGCGCAGTGACAGGTACTCGGTCTGCACCGGAACGATGACGCCGGTACCGGCCACGAACGCGTTCACCGTCAGCAGGCCGAGCGACGGCGGCGTGTCTATGAGGATGTAGTCGTAGCGATCCTTGATGGGCGCAAGCGCCTTCTCGAGCGCGCGCTCGCGGCCGATCTGGCTCGAGAGCGCCATGTCGGCACCGGCGAGGTCGATCGACGAGACCGCGATATCGACCTCGCGCGTGGCGATCACCTGATCCATCGGCAGCCGGTGCACGAGCACGTCGAACATCGACTGCTCGATCGCGTCCGGGTCGAGGCCCTGCGACATCGTCAGGTTGCCCTGGGGATCGAGGTCGACGAGCAGCACCCGGTGCCCCTGCTCCGCGAACGCGACGCCGAGGTTGAGCGTGGTGGTCGTCTTCGCCACGCCGCCCTTCTGGTTCGCGAGCACGATCACCCGTGTCTCGGCGGGCGCCACCGCGCCCGCAGCGCGGACGTTGGGACGCGGGAGGAGGCGCGCTAGACCCATCTGAGCGCCAGTTCGGGTTGTTCCTGCGCATTCCTTCCAGCAGGCGAACGGGTTTGGAATCGCAGTTGGAACGGAACACGAAGCACCTCGGACGGCGGCAGGCCGCCCGGCAGGCCAACACTTTCCAGGAGGGGAGAACCCGTGATCGCAGGACATCTGCGCATCCGTCCGTTCATGCTGCTCGCTCTGACGGCGACCGCCGCGGCGACCGTGGCAGTTGCCGCAGGCGCCGCGTCGGCCGTCGCGCCCGAGAACCTCGTCCCGCCAACCGTGCACGGCACGGCGAAGGTCGGCTCGAAGCTCACCGCCTCCCCCGGCGGGTGGGCGAACACCCCGACGTCGTTCGTCTACAAGTGGCAGCGGTGCGACTCCGACGGCACGCGTTGCGGCAAGGACGTCCAGGGCGGCCCGAGCAAGACGTACACGCTCGTCGCGGCCGACGTCGACCGGACGATTCGAGTCGTCGTCACGGCCGTCAACGCGGACGGTCGCAGCGAGGCGGCGCCGTCCGACGCAACCGACGTCGTCAGCTCGAAGAACGGCCCTCGGAACTCGGCTGCACCCAGCATCACCGGCGAGGCGAAGGCCGGCGAGCAGCTGACGGTCTCGCCCGGCACGTGGTCGCCGTCGAGCGGCGTCACGTTCGCGTACCACTGGCAGCGCTGTGACGCGCCGAACGTCGGCTGCCGGAACATCCTGGTCGCGCGGGCCGCGACGTACACCGTCCGGTCATCCGACGTCGGCAGCCGCCTGCGCGTGCTCGTCACCGCCAAGGCGGCGAGCGGGCACACGAGTGTCTACAGCGGCTCCACCGACTACGTGCAGTCGGACGTGCCGCCGCCGAGCGTGAACGAGGCGCCGCGCCTGTCGTTCATCTCGCTCGTGCGGATCGGCCGGCGCGTCTACGCCCGCTTCCGCGTCTGCGACGACGGCGTCGGGCGGATCACGGTCGCCGAGCGTGACACGAAAGCCGGAGCGCTCGCCTACACGCGCCGATACTCGGTCTACACGTACGCCTCGTGCGGCACGTTCTCGCGCTCGTGGACGCCGGCGCCGCGGTTCCGGACGCGTGGGCGGACGACGATCACGCTGCAGGCGATCGACAAGTCGCGCCGCAAGAGCGCGCTCCGCGCGAAGAGCGTCTTCTACCGCCGCTGACAGTGTCTGTGCGGGGCCTGCCGCTACACCGTGTGGCGGCGGCCCCGCACCCTTGACTACGCGACGACGCGAAGCGCCGACTGCGGCCGCGGCCGCAGCCCGAGCAGCGTGTCGTCGAGCGCCTCGACGAGCTGGGCCCGCGCACCGTGGCGAAGCGTCTCGACGAGCGCCTGCCGCACCGCGTCCCGCGCGGCCCGCCCCAGCCGTTCCTCGCGCAGCGCCGCGACGAGATCCGCCCGTTCCTGCGTCTTCTCCGTGAGCAGCACTGCGGCGCGCATCGCGGCGGCCCACGGGCCGCCGTCGCCGCCGAGCAGGCAGCCGATCGCCTCGCGCACCTGCGCCGAGCGGAACGGCTCCTCCGAGAAGAGCGAGAGCTCCCAGCGGTCGAGCGCCTCGCCGAGCTCGCGGTCCGAGTCCGCGAGCACGAGCCTCCCGCGCAGTTCCGCCGCGAGCGCCGCGCGCACCTTGTCGAGCCGCGTCGACTCGCCGCGCGGTTGCGTCGCCGCGATCGGGAGCAGCGGCGCGATCCGCAGCGGTCGGAAGTCGAGCCGCTCGAAGACGACGGGCCCGGCCGCGATCGCGCCGGCGGTCGCGAGCCGAAGCGCGCTGACCGCGTCTGCGAGCTCGGCGGCGGCGTCGGGAGGCTCCGACTCGTCGGCTCCGAGCTCCCGCCGCAGCTCGAGCACGAGCAGCCGGTCGAAGTCGCGTCCGAACTCGGGCGGCATCAGCCCCTGCGCCTCGGGCCAGAGCTGTGAGATCTCGCCGCTCGCGACCGGCCGCAGCCTCAGGCCGTCGCCGAGGTCGGCATCGGAGGACGACGAGAGCCCGACCACCGGCGCGAGCGCGACGTAGGTACGCGCGGAGCCGTAGAGCGTGTGCTCGAGGTCGGCGTACGCGGCGTCGAATGCGTCGTCGCGCCAGTCGAACCCGCCGCAGCGCTCGGCCGTCCACGTGAGCATCGGCAGCAGGATCGAGCGGAAGAGCGCGTCCTCGTTCGTCTGGGCGAGGCCGGCGTGGGCGCGCGCGAAGATGGCGGCCGTCGGCTCGCGCTTCAGGTCCTCGATCGCGTTGCGGGCGTCGGGCAGGCGGCGCAGCGTCGGCGCCTGTTCCTCGACGAAGCCGCGCACGAGCGGCCGGTACTCGTAGAGCGACGGGCCTTCGCGGGTCGTGTGCTCCTCGAACGCGAACGGCACCTGTGCGCCGCGCTCGGCCGCGAACGCGGCGAGGCAGAACGCGCGCAGCGACTCGTACAGATGCGGTGCCCGCAGCACGCAGCACAACTACGCGCCGGGCGGTTCCATCCCTGCCTGGCACGAGGGGCACCAGTAGGCGGTGCGGTTGTCGTCGCCCTGCCCCCACGAGCGGATCGTCCTGCCGCAGCGCGGGCACGGCCGCCCGGCCCGCCGGTAGACCGAGCGAGACGCACGACCGGAGTCGACGGACGCGCGCATCAACGACGCTGCGCATTCGAGCGCCCCGCGACGCTCGTCCTCCGTCACGTCGCGCAGGTGCCGCCACGGCGAGAGCCGCGCTTCCCACAGCGCCTCCGCGAGCCACATGTTGCCGATGCCGGCGACGAGCGACTGATCGAGGAGCGTCTCGCCGAGCCATCGGGACTGATCCGCACGCCGCAGGCGCCTGAGCATGGCGGCGATGCGCGGCGGGCGCTCGAGGATGTCCGGGCCGAGCCGCGCGAGGGCGCGCGCGTGCAGCTCGAGCACGGGCCCGTTCCAGAGGACTCCCTCGGCGCGGTCGCCGCGCAGCACGAGCCACGGCTTGCCCACGCGCCGCTCGCCGCGCGGCCGCAACGACCAGCGGCCGGACATGCGCAGGTGCGAGCGCAGAACGACGCCGCCCGAGAAGCGGAAGAGGAGGTTCTTGCCGATCGCCTCGACCGACTCGAGCGTGCGTCCGTCGATCCGCTCGGCCACTCCCTCCGCGCGGGCGCGCGGGTGCGGCGACTCGGCCTCGATCCGCTGGCCCACGAGCGCCTGCAGGCGGCGCGCCGCGCGGTGGAGCGTGTCGCCCTCGGGCACGTTTTGGACGCTAACGCCTCCGGGCAGGATCCCGTCCAGCGTTGACTGCGACGCTGAACATCGCCGCGCTCACCCGGCGCACCGGCGTGCCGCCCGACACGATCCGCAAGTGGGAGCAGCGTTACGGCGTGCTGCACCCCGCCCGGACGCCCGGCGGCCAGCGCCGGTACACCGAGATCGACGTCGCCCGCGTCGAGTGGCTGAAGGCGCGCATCTCGGAGGGGTTCCGGATCGGCGAGGCGGCGGAGCTGCTCGGAGCTGCCGGCATCGCCCCAGCCGACGGCGACGAACTGCGGCAGGCGCTCGTCGACGGGACGCGCGCGAGCGACGTCGACGCCGTCACCGCCGCGGTCGAGCAGGCGTTGCTCGTGCTGCCGGCCGACGCCGCGTTCGCCGACGTGCTCGCGCCGGCGCTCGTCGAGATCGGCGAGCTGTGGTCGAGTGGAGACCTGTCGGTGGCGCAGGAGCATCTCGCGAGCGGCGCCGTCCGCGCAGCGCTCCTCCGCCTGCTGGCCGACCGCCGCGGCAGCGTCCACGGCATCGCCGTGCTCGCGTGCGCGCCCGGCGAGCGCCACGAGATCGGCCTGCTGATGCTCGCCGTGCTCCTCCGCGCGAGCGGCCGGCAGGTTGCGTACCTCGGCGCCGACACGCCGGTCGAGGCTGCGGTCGAGCTCGCACGCGAGCTCGGCGCTTCCGCGATCCTTCTCAGCGTGACGCGTAGAGAGACCGCAGCCGCGCTCGAGGCGGCGCTCCGGACGCTCGACGTCCCGGAGCGCGTGCGCGTGCTCGTCGGCGGCCGCGCCACGCGTCACCGCGAGACGGCCGGCGCGCTGGCGGCGCTCGCATGACGCGCGGCCGTGCGGCGGGAGCGGGAGCGCTCGCGGCGATCGTCTGGGCGGCCGCGGAGCCGCTCGACCGCCGCGTCCTCGGCCACGACTACTCCGACGTCGCGCTGCTCGGAAAGCTCGTCACGCGGTCGCGCGCGTGGCCGCTCGCCGGCCTCGCCCTCCACGCCGGGAACGGTGCCATCTTCGGGCTCGCCTACCGCGAGCTCCGCCGGCACGCGCGGATCGGCGCCGTGCCGCTCGCGCTCGCGGAGCACGTCGCGCTCTTCCCCCTCGGCGCGCTCGCCGACCGCTTCCATCCCGCGCGCGGCGAGCCGGGGCTCGCGCCGCTCTTCAGCGCGCCCGCGCTCGTGCAGGCGACGTGGCGGCACGCGCTCTTCGGCGCCGTCCTCGGCAGGGTCGCCGGCGAGTGATCGCGCCGGTCGTTCTCGCGCCGCTCGCCGGCGGCCCGTCGACGCCCGAGCTGGCAGCCGCGGTCGCGGACGCGGGCGGCGCCGGCTTCCTCGGCGGCGGCTACCTGTCGCCGGAGGCGCTCGAGGAGCAGCTGCGGCAGGCACGCGGGCTGACGAACGGTGTGCTCGGCGTCAACCTCTTCGTCCTGCGCGAGCAGCCGGTCGACGAGGACGCGCTCGCCGCGTACGCCCGCGAGCTCGCCGGCGAAGGCGAGCTCGGCGAGGCGCAGTTCGACGACGACCGCCTCGCAGAGAAGATCGAGGTCGTGCTCGCCTCCGGCGTCGAGATCGTCTCGACGACGTTCGGGCCGCCGCCCGCCGAGCTCGTGCGGCAGGCGCACGCCGCAGGCATAGAGGTCTGGGCAACCGTCGCGACCGTCGACGACGCACGAGCCGTCGAGGGAGCGGACGCCCTCGTCGCCCAGGGGATCGAGGCCGGCGGCCACCGCTCCGCCTTCGACGACAACGACACGAGCGACCTGCCGCTGCTCGACCTGCTGCGCGCGCTGAGACCGCTCGGGCTCCCGCTCGTCGCCGCCGGCGGCATCGCCGACCGCGCGAGCGCCGACGCCGCGCGCGAGGCGGGCGCGGCGGCCGTGCAGGCGGGGACGGCGTTCCTGCTCTGCCCCGAGGCGGGCACGAACGCGGCGCACCGAGCCGCACTCGCACAGAAGGGCGAGACGGCGCTCACCCGCGCCTTCACCGGCCGCCGCGCACGCGGGATCGTCAACCGCTTCATGCGCGACCACCCGGACGCGCCGTCGGCGTACCCGCACGTGCACCACATGACAGCGCCGCTCCGCGCGGCCGCACGGGCTGCGGGGGATACGGAGCGGATCAACCTCTGGGCGGGAACGCGGTTCGCCGCGGCGCGCGAGCGGCCCGCGGCCGAGGTCGTCGCCGAGCTATGCGCTTAGGTCGCCCCGCGCCTCTCGGAGCGCACGGATATCGATCAGGTCTTGCTCGCGTCC
>JAICYG010000185.1 GCA_025934335.1 Thermoleophilia bacterium
CGGCATCGTGGCAGTGATCGGCCTCGGCATCTACGCGGCGTTCATGTACGCGGCGATCCTGCTCTTCGGCGTGACGTTGACCCTGCCGGGCTTCGCCGGCCTGATCCTGACGATCGGGGTGGCCGCGGACGCGAACGTCGTCATCTTCGAACGCATCAAGGAAGAGGCGCGCGCCGGGAAGTCGGTGCGCGCCGCGATCTCGGCGGGCTACCAGAAGGGCTTCCACACGATCGTCGACGCGAACGTCGTCACGTGCATCACGGCGCTGATCCTGTTCGCGGTCGCCACGGCCGAGGTGAAGGGCTTCGCGCTCATGCTCCTGATCGGCACGGTGATCTCGCTGATCACCGCGGTCGCCGCCACGCGCGCGATGCTCGGCCTGCTCGCGGGCTTCCGCTGGGCCGCCAATCCGCGCTTCATGGGCGCGACGGCCACCGAGATTCCCCGCTGGCAGCGGATCGACGTCGTCGGGCGTCGGCGGCTCTGGTTCATCATCTCGCTCGTCGCCGTCGCCCTGAGCGTGGTCGCAATCGGCGTCAAGGGCCTGAACCTCGGCATCGACTTCAAGGGCGGCGTGCAGATCGGCTTCACGACGCCGAAGCCGACCGTCATCTCCGACGTCCGCTCCGCGATCCCCGAGAAGGGCGCGATCGTCCAGGGACGCGGCCAGGCGACCGGAAACGGTGACAGCTACGCGAGCTTCCAGATCCGCCTCGAGAAGCTGAACACCGCGCAGCAGACGAACCTCGTCGACGACCTCGAGAGCACCCTCCACGCACAGAAGCTCCAGGTCAAGAACGTCTCCGCGAGCTTCAGCCGCCAGATCCTGCGCGGCGCGATCACCGCGATCATCATCTCGTTCGCGCTGATCGCGCTCTACGTGACGATGCGCTACCGCTGGCGGTTCGCGATCCCGATCCTGCGCACGCTGCTGAACGACATCCCGATCGTGCTCGGGATCTACGCGATCTCCGGCCGGGAGGTGACCGCGTCGACCGTGGCGGCGATCCTGACCATCCTCGGCTACTCGGTCTACGACACGATCATCGTGTTCGACCGGATCCGCGAGAACATGAAGCTGATGCCGCGCGCGAGCATCGCCACGATCGCGAACGTCTCGGTGTGGGAGGTGCTGCGGCGGTCGATCGTGACCTCGTGCATCACGCTGCTGCCGATCTTCGCGCTCTTCATCTTCGGCGGCGCGACGCTGAAGGACTTCGCCTTCGCGATCATCGTCGGCATCGCGATCGGCGCCGTCTCGACGATCCTGATCGCGACGCCGATCCTGACGACCCTGATGGAAGGCGACCCGGAGTACGCACGGCGGAAGCGCTACGACCTGCCGCCCGAGGAGGCCGCAGCCGTCCTGCGCGGCGCCGAGCGCGCCGCCGCCGCCGAGCCCGCGCCGCTCACCCCGGTCGACGCGGTCGGCGAGGTGGTCGAGGCGGTCGTCGGGGACGGCGCGGCCGACGACGCGGCCGCGAAGCGCGAGCGACGGCGCCAGCGCCGCAACTCACGGCCGCATGGGCGCGCCCGGTAGCTCCGACCTCGAGCGGCTGCTGCAGCTGCTCGGCCCGCGTCTCGACGAGCTGCGCTCGCTCGTCGACGACCTCGGCTCCCGCTGGCGCGGCGACGCCGTGCGCGTAGGGGAGGGGTCGCGGCGGCGCTTCCAGGACATCGCCCGCGAGCTGGGGCTCGTCACGCGCGAGGAGTGGGAGGAGCTCGAGCTCCGTGTCGCGCAGCTCGAGCACCGGCTGCGTCTCGTCGAGGACGACGACCCGCGCCGTCCCTAACGACTGCTACTTTGCCGGCACGGAGCGTGGATGGGCTGCGCTCCCGTGAGGTCGCAGTCTCCTTCCCGGACGCTGAGATCTCGACGTCCGAAGGAGTTGAGACAACTTGACCGATTTTCTTGCCCTCGGGGTATCCGAGGCTGTCGCGGATGTGCTGGCCGTACGCGGCATCGAGACCCCGTTCCAGATTCAGGCGCTCGCGATTCCGGAAGCGCTCCGCGGCGGCGACGTGCTCGCGAAGAGCCCGACCGGCTCGGGTAAGACGCTCGCGTTCGCAATCCCGATCGTCCAGCGCCTCGACCCGCAGGCGAAGCGCCCGGGCGCGCTCGTGCTCGTGCCGACGCGCGAGCTGTGCGCACAGGTGACCGAGGAGTTCGAGCTGATCGCGGGCGACCGGCTGAAGGTCGCATCCGTGTACGGCGGCGTGCCGCTCGGCGCGCAGGCGAAGCAGGCGAAGGACGCGCACGTGATCGTCGCGACGCCCGGCCGGCTGCAGGACCTGGTCGACCGGCGGCTCGTCTCGCTCGACGCCGTCGGAATCCTCGTCCTCGACGAGGCCGACCGCATGCTCGACATGGGCTTCAAGCCCCAGGTCGACAAGCTCGTCCGCCGCCTCTCCACGGAGCGCCAGACGATGTTCTTCTCGGCCACGCTCGACGGCGAGGTCGGCGAGCTCGCCCGCCGGTACACGCACTTCCCTGCCCGCTTCGAGGGCGAGCTGCCCGCCGAGCGCCGGAGCGGCGAGATCGACCACCGCTTCGTCCCCGTGACGCTCGACAACAAGGTTGCGACCCTCGTCGACCTGCTCAAGCAGGACGAGCGGGGGCGTGCACTCGTCTTCGTGCGCACGAAGGCCGGGGCCGACCGGCTCGTCGAGAAGCTGCGGAGGCAGGACGTCGACGCCGTCGCGATTCACGGCGACAAGGGCCAGGCGCAGCGCGAGAAGGCGCTCGCGCGCTTCGACGCCGGCAAGGTGAAGACGCTCGTCGCGACGGACGTCGCCGCGCGCGGGCTCGACGTCGACGACATCACGCACGTGATCAACTTCGACCCGCCCGAGGAGCCCGACGTCTACACCCACCGCGTGGGCCGCACCGGCCGCGCAGGAAAGGGCGGCATCGGGATCACGCTCGTGTTGCCGGACCAGCAGGCGGACGTGTCGCGCGTCGCACGCCTGCAGGGGCAGGTCGAGGCGTACGAGGAGGCAGGCCTGCAGCTGGCGAAGCCCAAGCTCGTGTACACGTCTCGGCGCAGAGGAGCAAGGTCGAAGTGGTAGACGGAGAGAAATTGACTGCCAAACAGGCCGCCGCGCTGCGCGAGGAGATCGAGGAGCTCGAGGGGCCGCGCCGCACCGAAGTGGTCGCCGCGATCAAGAAGGCGCGCGAGTTCGGCGACCTGTCGGAGAACTTCGAGTACCACGCCGCGAAGAACGAGCAGGGCCTGCTCGAGGCGCGCATCCGCACGCTGCGGGCGCGGCTCGACACCGCCGAGATCGTCGAGGACGCGGCCGCCGATGAGGTCGGAGTCGGTTCCGTCGTCGACGTGGCAGGGGACGGCGGTCAGAAGCTGACGGTGGAGATCAGCGCCGTCGGCGGCACGGGCACCGTCTCGCCGACGTCGCCGCTCGGCTCCGCGCTGCTCGGCAAGAAGATCGGCGACACCGTCGACGTCGAGGCGCCGAAGGGTGCCTGGCGCGCGACGGTGACGCACATCCATTAGTTCAGTCACACTGAGCGGGTGGCCACGCGGCCCAAGCAGCGCAACCTGGGGCGCCTGAGCGAGATCGCGCAGGTCGCCGTGCGGCACGGGTTCGGCTATCTGATCGAGGGGCGCAGGCACCGCACGCCGGTCGAGGGGACGGCGCGCGGGCGGCATCTGCGCGAGATGCTCGACGAGCTCGGGCCGACGTTCGTGAAGTTCGGCCAGCTGCTGTCGACGCGTCCAGACATCGTCCCACCGGACATCATCAACGAGCTGCGAGGCCTGCAGGACGACGTCCGCTCGTTCCCGTACGCCGACGTCGAACGCACGATCCGCGAGGAGCTCGGGCAGCCGATCGAGCGTCTGTTCACCGAGTTCGACGAGATCCCGCTCGCGGCCGCCTCGATCGGGCAGGTGCACGGCGCGACGCTGCCGAACGGCCGACGCGTCGTCGTCAAGGTGCAGCGGCCGAATGCGCCGAAGCAGATCGAAGCCGACCTCTCGCTCCTCTACCAGGCCGCACGACTCGCGAAGGAACGCATCCGTGCGCTCGACTTCATCGACACGAACGACATCGTCGACGAGTTCGCGCGGTCGATCAGGCAGGAGCTCGACTACCGGCTCGAGGCGCGGAACGCCGACGCGTTCCACAAGGACTTCGCCGGCCATCCGCACGTGACGATCCCTCGCGTCTACTGGACGTACACGCGCTCGCGGGTGCTGACGCTCGAGAAGCTCGAAGGCGTGCAACTCGCCGACATCGACCTCGAGCACTGGTCGCTCGACCAGCGCCGCCGGCTCGCGTACCTGATCACCGAGACGTGGATGACGATGATCTTCCGGAACGGCTTCTTCCACGGCGACCCACACCCGGCGAACGTGCTCGTGCTCGCGCCGGACCGCATCGGGCTCGTCGACTTCGGGCTCACCGGCAAGCTCACCGACGACGACATGTCCAAGCTGACGCGGCTCTTCATCGACGCCGCTTCCGAGAACATCGAGATGCTGCCGAAGCGCCTGGCCGACCTCGGCGTGCGCTACCCGAAGGAGCGCGAGGAGCAGTTCGTCGGCGAGCTGCGGGAGATGTACTACCGCTACTACGGCGCGAGCCTGCAGGAGATCGACCCGATCCAGGTCATCCGTGA
>JAICYG010000021.1 GCA_025934335.1 Thermoleophilia bacterium
GCCGGAAGCCGCGGGTCCGACGCGGTGGGGGGGGGCCCCCGGCCCCCCCCCCCCCCCACCAAAAATTTGGGGGTGGGGGGGCCCGGGGGGGGGGCCGGGGGGATTCCCCCCCCCGGACGCCCCAGGGCGCGGGGGGGCGGGGGTCGCCGCCCACCGCGTCGGACCCGCGGCTTCCGGCAACTCGCGCCCGGCATGACCGGTGCCGGTCATGCCGGTTGAAGAGCTACGCCGGTGTGGGCGCTGCGATCGGCTCTACTTCGACCGCCGGCACGCCGCGCACGACCTCCGCCGCCTCGCGCGCGTGCAGGAGCGTCGTGCGCACGATCAGCTTCGCGCGGGCGTAGTTGTCGAGCAGCGTCGGCACGGGCGAGACGGCGCGGCCGAGCGCGTAGCCGGCCGCGTTCAGGCCGATCTGCCGGTACGACTCGACCGTCAGGAGCGGCGCCATGCCGAAGAGCTCCAGGTTGTCGAGCGGCTGCAGGTCGGCGCGGTGGATCAGCGCCGTTCCCTTCGACTGGACGCCGACCGCGACCCGTGAGCCGGCGAGTCGTGCGCCGTCGTGGCCGATGAACGCGACGTCGGCCGAGCGGCGGATGCGGACCACGCGTGGCGCCGCACCTCCGTCGCGGACGCCGTCGACGATCGCGGCGAGGACGTCCGCGTGCGCGAGGCCGTTGATCGTCTCGCCGAGCGCCCCGGCGAAGGCCGGCCCCACTGCAATCACCACGTCGTCCGGGGTGTCGAGCGCCCGCGCCTCCCCCACCTCGCGCAGGAGCGGCTCGCGCGGCGGCGGGGCGCCGAGGAGCCGGGCGTCGACCGCGTGCGGGAGGCGGCGGAGCCGCTCCCACCGCGCGCCCTCGAGCCGGTAGCCCGTGCCGGGCCCGCGGTAGTCGTTCGGCGCGTTGACGGCCGATCGGACCGTGCCGTCGGCGTCGATCACGGCCGCCGTCTGCAGGTAGTCGGCCGCGACGCGCTGGCGCTGCATCGCGAAGACCGCCTCGGCCACGTCGCCGAGACCGCGCCGCTCGAGCGCCCGCGCGACGTCGAGGCCGCTGATGCCCTCGGCGAGCACGCGGTCGCCCGCGAGCACGTCGGCCGCACGGTCGCGGTCGGGCAGGTCGCGCGAGTCGAGGCACGTGGCGGCGAGCGCCACCTCCTCGTCCGTGACGGGCGGGAAGCCGAGCTCCTCGAACACGACCTGCACGGCGCGGGCCGCGCGTTCGCGGACCGCCACCGCGTCCTCCTCGGCGAGCGGCTCGATACCTGCGTCGACCTGCCAGTCGCGCTGGAGCGTCAGCCACTCGTCGAGGTCGTGCGAGTCGTAGTTGCCGCCGCCGAACATGTTGTCGTAGCGGGGCATGGACGAGTACCCGGACGTGACGAAATCGGTGCCGGGGAGGAACTGCCCCATCAGCTTCGCCGTCTTCCGGATCTCCGAGTGGCTCGCGATCGCGTCGTTGCCGGAAGCGACCTCGAGGTCGAGCCAGGCCGCGAGCACATTCTCCGCGAGCACCTCACGCGTGCCACCCGGCAGCGCGAGCGCCAGGGCGACGCACGAGATGGAGCCGTTCTGCACGCCCTGCGACCCGGCGGCGCGCACGACGGCGAGGCAACGCGCCTCCAGGTACAGGAGCGACTTCCCCTCCGACTCGCCCATCAGCGCTTCGGAGCCTCCGCCCGAGGTGAAGCGCACCTTGACACCGCGGGACGCGTAGGCGGAGGCGAGGAGCGCCTTCGACCACGGCGTGTCGTCGCCGTCGACGAAGACGGCCTCCGTCCCGTAGACCGAGAGTGTCTCGGCGTAGGTGACGAGCCCCTGGATCGCGAGCCGCAGGTTGAGCCGCTCCTCGACCGCGCACTGCGTCATCACGCCGGGCCGCCCGGTCTGGGCGCCGACGAGGATCGCGAGCGCGTTCAGCGGCGCGTAGCGCGAGACGCCGACGGTCGTCTCGAGCTCGGCGAACCCACGCGCCGCGGCCTCCGCGGCGTCGGCCGCCAGGAGCGCCGGGTTCTCCTTCAGGTTCGTGACGTGCGCCTGGTTCGCCGGAGCGTGCCGCGCGCGCAGCTTCTTCAGCGCGAACATCAGCTCGACGGGGTCGAGCATGGTGACGATGCGCGCGAGGCGTGCCGGCGAGAGCCCGCGCGAGAGGCGCACGAGCTCGGCGCGCGGGCAGTCCACGTCGACGAGCCGCCGCGCGATCTCGCCGTCGGCGAGCGATGCCGCCTCGCGCGCGGCGACCGGGTCGATCCCGTTCCGCGCGACGAAGTGGTCGAGCACGTCCCAGTCCTGCTCGCGCCGCCCGTCGAGCTCCACGACGCGGTCGCCTTCGAGGACGAGCGACGGCGCGGGATCGTTGGGGCCGTCGAACGCGACCAGCCCGAGCTCCGCGAGCGGCTCGATCAGCACCTCGCGGCGGAGCTCGCGCTCGGCGCGGGCAGCGAAGCGCTCCGACCGCTCAGGCAAGGAGCCCCCTGGCCGCGTACACCTCGGCGGCCTCGCGGACGAAGGCGGCCGTGCAGACCGCGCCCCGCCGCTCGAGCCGCACCGCCCACGCCTCGAGCTCGGCGGCCGTCGCTCGGCGCGGCCGCAGCGCGGTGTAGAGGTCGAGCACCACGTCCTGCGGCACGTCGGCGAGCTCGGCGGCGCGGCGGAGGTTCGCGCCGAGCGCGGCGCGTCCCGCTGCCTCGGCGACCTCCGCCTGCAGCCGCAGCGTCTCCGGGGTCGCGCGCAGCTCGTCGCGGGTGACGCGCGCGTCGTCCAGCGAAAGCTCCTCGAGCGCGAGCCCACCGGGCGTTCGGACTTCGCTGCCGCCCTTTCCGAGCGGGTACCGACGAAGGATCCCGTCCGTCACGTCGAGACCGTATAGAAATTCATCCGTGCCGAATCAGTACGGCTTCGAGGGGAAAGTGGCGCTCGTGACGGGCGGCGCGAGCGGGATCGGTGCCGCCACCGTCGAGCGCCTGCGCGCCGGCGGCGCCGACGTGCACGTGTACGACCTCGCACACGGCGACGACGTCCGCGACCCCGATGCGATCCGCGCGGCAGTCGACGCGCTGCCACGCCTCGACGTGCTCGTCTGCGCCGCGGGCGTCGGCGGCGACTCGCTGCACACCGAGGACGTCTCCGACGAGGAGTGGCGCCGCGTGCACGCGATCAACCTCGACGGGGTCTTCTTCGCGAACCGCGCCGCGCTCCCGAAGATGAAGGAGAACGGCTACGGGCGCATCGTCAACGTCGCCTCGATCGCCGGCAAGGAGGGCAACCCGATGGCCGGCGCGTACTCGTCGTCCAAGGCGGCCGTGGTCGCGCTGACCAAGGCAATCGGCAAGGACGTCGCCGGCTCGGGCGTGCTCGTCAACTGCATCGCGCCCGCCGTCATCGACACGCCGATCCTCGGCCAGATCTCCGAGGAGCACATCGCCTACATGACCTCGAGGATCCCGCTCGGGCGGATCGGGCAGCCGGAGGAAGTCGCGTCGCTGATCTGCTTCCTCGCGAGCGACGAGCTGACGTTCTCGACCGGTGCCTGCTTCGACATCTCCGGCGGCCGGGCCACCTATTGACCCCGGTCGTGCGCGTCCGCCATGCCGGCACCGCGCGCGCCGGGTGGCTGCAGCCCGGCGACCGCGTCGCCGTCCTCGACCACGACGATCCGCTCGCGGCGCTGCAGGGTCGCGGCGAGGTCATCGCGGAGGCGCTGCTCGGCCGGCTCGAGCTGCTGCCGCCGATCGAGGCGCCGGAGATCTGGTGCGCCGGCGTCACGTACGAGCGCAGCCGCGACGCGCGGCTCGAAGAGGCCGCCACCGACGCCCGCGACGTGTACGCGCTGGTGTACGAGGCGGATCGCCCCGAGCTCTTCCTCAAGGACGCCGCGATGCGCAGGACGGTCGGGCCCGGCGGGACGATCCGCGTCCGTCGCGACTCCGGCTGGAACGTGCCGGAACCCGAGCTCGGCGTCGTGATCGGCCCGGGCGGCGAGCCCGTCGCGGTGACGGTGGGGAACGACGTCTCGAGCCGCGACATCGAGGGGGCGAACCCGCTCTACATCCCGCAGGCGAAGATCTTCGCGGGCGCGTGCGCGATCGGGCCCGCGCTCGTCGCGCCCGAAGACTGGCACGCGTCGCGGACGATCAGGTTGCGGATCCACGACGCCGACGGCACCGAGCTCTACGCCGGCGAGACGTCGACGACGAAGATGCGCCGGACGCCGCACGAGCTCGTCTCGTGGGTCGTCCGCGACAATCCGGTGCCGGCGGGGACGGTCCTCCTGACCGGCACGGGTCTCGTGCCGCCGGATGACTACACCCTGCGGCCGGGTCATCGCGTGGAGGTGGCGATCGACGGCATCGGCACGCTCGTGAACACCGTGGGAGGAGACGGATGAGCGAACAGAACTACATCGGGGGCGAGTGGACGGGCGCCGACGGCGGCGCCACCTACGAGAAGGCGAGCCCGTGGCGCCCGTCGGAGACGGTGGGCGCGTTCGCGGCCTCGACCGAGGCCGACGTCGACGCAGCGGTCACGGCCGCGGCGGCGGCGTTCCCCGCCTGGGCGAAGCTGCCGCTCGCGGCGCGCGGCGGGTACCTGACCGCGGCCGCCGCGGCGCTCGAGCGGCGCAGCGACGAGATCGCGACCGACATGTCGCGTGAGATGGGCAAGCCGCTGCGCGAGTCGCGAGGCGAGACGCTGCGCGCGGCGCAGATCCTCCGCTACGCGGCGAGCGAGGCGTTCCGGCCGGTCGGGGAGCACTTCGAGCAGTCGCTGACCGGCCGCCAGGTCTCGACGCGCCGGCGGCCGCTCGGCGTCGTCGGACTGATCACGCCGTGGAACTTCCCGATCGCGATTCCGGTCTGGAAGCTCGCGCCGGCACTCGTCTACGGCAACACCGTCGTGCTCAAGCTCGCGTACGAGGCGCCGCAAACGGGCCTGCACGTCGCGGAGGCGTTCGCCGAGGCGGGCCTCCCGGCCGGCGTCCTGAACGTGCTCACGGGCCGGGGCTCCACCGCCGGCGCCGCGCTCGTGCGCGACCCGCGCGTGCGGGCGATCTCGTTCACCGGCTCCGTCCCGACCGGGCACGGCGTGCGCGACGAGGCCACGCGCGCAGGCAAGCGCGTGCAGCTCGAGCTCGGCGGCCACAACCCGCTGATCGTGACGGCCGACGCCGATCTCGCGCGTGCGGCCGAGGCGGCCTACGCCGGTGCATTCTGGTCGGCCGGGCAGAAATGCACGGCCACGCGCCGCATCTACGTGCAGGACGGCGCCTACGACGCGTTCCGCGAGGCGTTCCTCACCCGCATCGAGCGCGGGCGTGTCGGCGATCCGCTCGACGCCGAGACGGAGGTCGGGCCGATCGTCAACCAGTCGCAGTTCGACGAGGTCGTGCAGGCGATCGACCGCGGCCGGGATGAGGGCGGCGAGGTAACCGCGGGCGGCGAGCGCGCGCACGAGGAGGCGCTCCTGCTGCCGCCGACCGTGTTCGAGGGGGTCGCGGACGACGCGTTCCTGTCGTGCGAGGAGGTGTTCGGGCCGGTGACGAGCCTGTACCGGTTCGGCGACCTCGACGAGGCGCTCGCGCGCGCGAACGCCGTTCCGTTCGGCCTCTCCGCGTCGATCTTCACCTCGAGCCTAGCGGACGCGACGCGGTTCCAGAACGAGGCGCAGGCGGGCCTCCTGCACGTGAACTCGCAGACGGCCGGCGCCGAGATCCACGTCCCGTTCGGCGGCATCAAGCAGAGCGGCTTCGGCCCGCACGAGCAGGGCCGCTCGGCGATCGAGTTCTACACCGAAGTCGTGACGATCTACGTCGACCCGTGAGCGCGGAGGCAGAGCGGTTCCTCGTGACGGGCGCCCTCGGCTGTATCGGCGCCTGGACGTGCGCTGTCCTCGCCGAGGCGGGCGTGCCCGTGGTCGGCTTCGATCTCGGCGACGACCGGCGGCGGCTCGTCCTCGCCGGCGCCGACAGCGTGCCGGTCGAGCGCGGGGACATCACCGACCGCGCCGCCCTCGAGCGGGTGGTCGACGAGCACGGCATCACCCACGTCGTGCATCTGGCCGCGCTGCTGATCCCGCTGATCAAGCGCGACCCCCCGTACGGCACCGCCGTGAACATCGGCGGCACCGTGAACGTGCTCGACCTCGCCAGGACCCGCGGCCTTCGCGTCGCGTATGCGAGCTCGGCCGCCGTGTACTCCGACGCGGACGACGACGGCACGCCCGTGCCGAACGACGCGCCCGGCCACCCCACGACCTTCTACGGCGTGCACAAGCAGGCGTGCGAGGGGCTCGCGCGGATCTTCTGGGCCGAGGAGGGCGTCGCGTCCGTCGGCATCCGGCCGTTCATCGTCTACGGGCCGGGCCGCGACGCCGGGCTGACGGCCTCGCCGAGCCTCGCGATGGCCGCGGCCGCGCGCGGAGAGCCCGCGCGGATCGCCTTCGGCGGCCGGACGCAGCTCCAGTTCGCCCCCGACGCAGCGCGCGTCTTCGTCGCCGCCGCCCGCGCCGCCGCCGAGGGAGCGCGCGTCTTCCACCTCGGCGGCCCCGCCGTCACGGTCGCGGAGACGGCAGCGGCAATCGAGGATGCGAGCGGTGTGCGCGTCGAGGTCGACGAGGAGACCCGCCTCCCGTTCCCGGAGGAGTTCGACGGCGCCGCGCTCGACGCGGCACTCGGCGGGATCAGGTGGACGCCGCTTGCGGCGGGGGTTCGGCAGACGATCGATCGGGCCCGAGCCGTTCCGGACTGAACGACGCGTCGACGAGGACGAGCGCGGCCGCGGCGCCGGCGAGCGTCCAGAGCACGGCGGTGAAGCCGCCGGTCGCGTCGCGAATCGCGCCGAGGATGAGCGGCGACGTCGCCGAGAGGGTGTAGCCGACGCCCAGCATCATCCCGGCGAGCGACGCCACCTCGGCCGGCCGCGTCGTCGCGTCGAGCGGCAGCGTCATCGTCAGCGGGAACAGCGGGCCGATCGCGATCCCGAGCGCCACCGACCAGAGCCAGCCCGCCGACGGAACCGTAACGACGCCGACGAGTGCCGCGAACTGCAGGAACGCGGCGCCGGCGAGCCACATTCGCCGCTGGCCGCGGTGATCGGCGATCCACGCGACCGCGAAGCCGACGGGAATGGTGAGCGTGTTCAGGACGGCGAGGAGCGCGCCCGCGGAGCTCTCGCTCCAGCCGCGCTCAACGTAGGCGTCGGGCAGCCACGAGTTGAGCCCGTAGAACACCGACGACATGAAGAAGAACGCGGCGACGAGCCGCCACGCGAGCGGGTTCCGGAACGGCAGCCGCAGCGGGCGCACGTCCGCGCGCACGTGCGGCGGCTCGGCGCGTGTCAGGAGGAGCCAGACGGCGCCGAGCCCGACGGAGCCCGCGCCGAAGACGAGCAGCGGCGTCCGCCAGCCGTTCCCGAGATGCGCGAGCGGCACGGCCGCTGCGGCGCCGACCGCCGAGCCCACGGTCATCCCGGCGGTGTAGACGCCGGTCGCGAACCCGGGCCGGTCGGCGAAGCGCTCCTTGACCGCGACCGGCAGCATCGCGCCGGCGAGCCCCATCCCGATCCCGACCGGCACCGTCAGCAGCACGACTCCCGCGGCCCCGGGCACGACGGCGCGGGCGACGCCGAACGCCCCGACCGCGAGCACGGCGGCCGCGACCGCGAGCCGCGACCCGGCGCGCGCGACCAGGTACGGCGCGGGCGGCGCAAACAGCCCCATGCAGAGCACCGGGATCGTCCCGAGCAGCCCTGCGACGGCATGGCTGACGTCGAGGTCGTCCTGGACGGACGGCAGCAGAGGCCCGACGCCGACGAGCTGCGGACGCAGCGTCAGCGCCGCCAGGAACAGGGCGACGAGCAGCGACCCCCTTCTCACGCGTCAGACGGTCTCGTAGAACGTGCGCTCGCGCGACTCCATCAGCGGAAAGAGCTCGCCGAGCGCGAGCCGCTGGAAGTGGTCGGTGGCGCCGTGCTCCTCGAACGCGGCCTTGTCCCGGTACTGCTCGAAGAAGACAAACGACCGCGCGTCCTCGGGGTCCCGGCAGGGGACGTACGCCTCACACCCGGGCTCCTGCCGCGACGCCGCCGCGAGCTCCCGTATCACCTCGAGGGCGCGCTCCTCCGCTCCCTCCTGCGCCTGCATGCGCACGACCAGGACGAACGACACGTGACCGATCTCCTTTCGCTCTCGTTTCGGGGGACGTCAGCCGGCGGCGACGGGGTTCTTGATCGACCCGACGCCGTCGATCTCGATCGTGATCTCGTCGCCGGGCTTCAGCCAGACGCGCGGCTCGCGGAACGCGCCGACGCCGGCGGGGGTGCCGGTGATGATCAGGTCGTCCGGCTCGAGGGCGATCGCCTGCGAGACGAACGACACGATCTCGGCGACGCCGAAGATCATGTTCGACGTGCTCGAGTCCTGCATGACCTCGCCGTTCAGGATCGCGCGGATGGGCAGCGCCTGCGGGTCGGGGACGTCGGCAGCCGGGACGAGGTCGGACACGGGCAGGAAGCTGTCGAGCGACTTCCCGCGCACCCACTGGCCGTCCGAGAACTGAAGGTCGCGCGCCGAGACGTCGTTCGCGACGACGTAGCCGGCGACGTGATCGAGCGCGTCGGCGGGGTCGACGCGCGAAGCGCGCCGGCCGATGACGACGCCGAGCTCCGCCTCGTAGTCGACCTGTTGGGTGACCGACGGGATGCGGATCGGCTCGCCGGGCCCGATCAGCGTGTTCGGCCACTTGGCGAACAGGAGCGGGCGCTCGGGCAGGTCGACGCCCTGTTCCTCGGCGTGGTCACGGTAGTTGAGGCCGACACAGACGATCTTCTGGGGGATCGCGATCATGCGCCCGACCCTACACGCTCGGCTGCGACGATCACGACGAGGCTTCGCGGGCCGTGCACGCCTTCGACCCGGTCGAGCTCGATGTCCGAGGTCGCTGACGGCCCGGACACGAACGTAACGGGGCGATGCTCGTCGCGGACGAGCGGCGCGACCGATTCGAGCCCTTCCGGGACGAGCTCGACGATTCGATCCTCCGCGACGACGACGACGTGGAGGTCGGGCACGAGCGTGATCGCCCGTCGCCCCTCATCCGGCGCCGACGTGAGCACGATCGTGCCCGTCTCGGCGATCGCGACCGTGCAGCCCGTGAGCACGCCGTCGAGTGCGTCGAGCTCCGACGGAGCGAGGTCGTCGTCGCGCACACGCTCGACGGCCGCCGGCACCCACCCGGCGGGGACGCCGTCGGGGACGCACAGGCGGCGGCCGTCCGCGACCCCGGCGACCGCGTCGGCGATCGACGAGGCGTCGGTGCGGACGACGCGCGCCCGGTAGTCGGCGACGCGCTCGCAGAAGAGCGCCACCCGTTCGGGACGGTCGAGCGAGCCCGCCCGGCGGTAGGCCCGCCGCACGGTAGGGGCAGCCGGACGGTCGGCGAGAGCAGCCCGGACGCGCGCGAGCATCTCCGCACGTCCGCTCAGCGCGCTCGCCACCAGTCGCGGAAGCTGCGCGGCGCGAGCGGCGCGAGGTCGCGCGTGCGCGTCCAGGCGGCGAGGGGACCGGGCAGCGAGCGGATGCGGCCGCTACGCGCGAACGGCCGTTGCGCGACACGGCCCAGTCGTTGCGCGAACGAGAAACGCCGCGCGCTGCCGAATGCGGCCGCGACCAGCACGAAGACAGCCCGCTCTCCCGGCCGCCTCGTCGCCGCGACCGCCTGCGCACGCAGGTGGACGAGGATCCCCGGGATGTCGATCCGCACCGGGCAGACGTCCGCGCACGCCCCGCAGAGGCTCGACGCGAACGGCAGCGTCGGCGCATTCTCGATCCCGACGAGCTGGGGCGTCAGGATCGCTCCGATCGGCCCGGGATAGACGGAGCCGTACGCGTGGCCGCCGGTGCGCGTGTAGACCGGGCACACGTTGAGGCATGCGCTGCAGCGAATGCAGCGCAGTGCTTCGCGGCCGGTCGCGTCGCCGAGCACGCGCGTGCGGCCGTTGTCGAGCAGCACGACGTGGAGCTCCTGCGGGCCGTCACCTGCACGCACGCCCGTCCAGAGCGACGTGTACGGGTTCATCCGCTCGCCGGTCGAAGAGCGCGGCAGCAGCTGCAGGAACACCTCGAGGTCCGCGAGCGTCGGCACGAGCTTCTCGATGCCGACGACGGAGACGAGCACCTCCGGCAGCGTCGTGCACATCCGGCCGTTCCCCTCGGACTCGACGACGCAGATCGTCCCGCTCTCCGCGACGGCGAAGTTCGCTCCGCTGACGCCGACGCGCGCGGCGAGGAAGCGCTCGCGAAGGTAGCGGCGTGAGGCCTCGGCGAGCGCGGCGGGATCGTCGGACGCGAGTCCGGGCGAGATCGTCCTCGCGAACAGGTCGCGGATCTCGCGGCGGTTCCGGTGGATCGCCGGCACGAGGATGTGCGACGGCCAGTCGCCGTCGAGTTGCAGGATCAGCTCGGCGAAATCCGTCTCGAGCGCCTCGACGCCGGCGGCCTCGAGCGCCTCGTTGAGGCGGATCTCGTCGGTCGTCAGCGACTTCATCTTCACGACGGACGTGACGCCGTGGCTGCGCGCGACGTCGACGACGACCGCGTTCGCGGCGGCCGCGTCCTCCGCCCAGTGGACGTGGCCGCCGGACGCCTCGACGGCGTCCGCGAACTGCTCCAGGTACCGGTCGAGCTGCGCGAGCACGTCGTCCTTGATCGCCGCAGCGGCAGCGCGCAGCTCCTCCCAGTCGGGCGCCTCGCCGACCACGCGCGCCCGCTTCGCGCGGATCGTGTCGGTGGCGTGGCGCAGGTTCGCGCGGAGCTGCGCGTTCTGGAGCTCCTCGCGCGCCGCGAGCGGGAACGGGCGGAGCGTTGTCACGCCGAAGCCTCGCACGCCAGGATCTCGGCGAGGTGCATCGTCGGCACCGCCGAGCCGCGCCGCGCGAGGCGGCCGCCGATCTGCAGCAGGCAGGACGAGTCGAGTGCGGTGCAGACCTCGGCGCCGCTCGCCTCGATCACGTCGCACTTGTCGTCGGCCATCGCGGTCGACACGTCCGCGTTCTTGACGGCGAACGTACCGCCGAAGCCGCAGCACTCATCGGCGCGCGGCAGGTGGACGAGCTCGAGCCCTCGCACCGCGCCGAGGAGGCGGAACGGTGCGTCGCCGACACGCGTCATCCGCAACGAGTGGCACGTCGAGTGGTAGGCGACGCGGTGCGGAAACGACGCGCCGACGTCCTCGACGCCGAGGCGCCCGACGAGCAGCTCGGAGAGCTCGTAGACGTTGTGCACGCCGAACGCCTCGCGCAGCGTGCCAACGCACGAGGATGACGGAGAGACGACGGCGTCGAAGCCGCCGAACACGCGCTCGAAGCGGCGCGCGAGCCTGCGCGCCTCCCGCTCGTAGCCGCTGTTCCAGTGCAGCTGGCCGCAGCACGTCTGCGCCTCGGGAAAGACGACCTCGTGCCCGAGGCGCTCGAGCACGGCCACGGTCGCCCGACCGGCGCGCGGCGCGATCGTGTCCCCGAAACATGTGACGAAGAGGGCGACCCGCACGGACTGCGAACGGTAATCGCCCTCGCTCACTCCGGGGCGGTGATGTCGCCTCGGGCGGCGCGCACGGCCAGGGCCGCCGGATCGAGGACGGCGACGCGGCCGCGACGCAGCGCGACCGTTCCCTGCTCCGCCTCCGCGCGAAGCACGCGGTTCACCGTCGCGCGCGAGGTCCCGGCGAGCTCGGCGAGCTCGTGCTGCGCCAGCGGGACGACCGCCTCGGGCGCGCCGTCGCCGTAGAGCGATGCGAGCTCGGCAAGTCGGCGGAGGACGCGCAGCTCGGCGCTGACGAAGAGCGCCTCCGTCAGCAGCTCCGTCGTACGGCGCACGCGCTGCGCGAGCAGGCGAGCGAGGACGTCGTTCACCTCCGGGTACTCGTTGCGCAGGCGCGAGAAGTCGTCGCGGCGGACGGCGTACGTCTCGCCCGCGGCGAGGGCGGCGACCGTGGTCGAGCGGGTCTGCTCGCTCTCGAGCAGGGCGAGCTCGCCGAACGCGTCGCCGGGTCCGTGCACGGCCGTCGTCACGGCGTCGCCGAGCCGCGTCTCCAGCCGGGCTGCGAAGTAGCCGCGAACGATCAGGTGCAGCGTGTCGGCGGGATCGCCGTGGTGGAACACGACCTCGTTGCGGGCGAAGCGTCGGCGCCGGGCGATCGCCACGAGCCGGCGAAGCTCCGGCTCCGGCAGGTGCCTGAAAAGCTCACCGCCGAGCATCCTCGAAGTGTGACGGGCGTGACACACGCAGTGTCAAGCCCGCCGCACTCCGGAAGCGCGCCCGACCGGACAGCGTCTTGCGGGTGTAGGCACGTAGACCAGTCGGAACGAGGAGGCGCACAAATGCTCCGCAAGCTCACCGCAACCGTCGTCGTCATCGTCACAGGCTCGCTCGCACTCGCCTCGACCGCATTCGCGAGGATGACCGTGGAGGTCGGCTCCGGCTCCAGCACCACCACGACCGGCGGCGGGTTCCCGTGGAACGACGTTGCGGTCGGCGCCATCCTGGCGGCCGCCGTCGTCGCCAGCCTCGCCGGCGTCGCCGTCTACGCCCGGACTCGCCGCCGCAGCACCGCGCTGCACGCGTAGCGGCCAGAGCGTTCGGAAGAGGTGCCGGGGAGGCGGCCGCGAGGCCGCCTCCCCGTTCCGTGGTAGCCTCATGCGCGCCGGCTCGTCTCCGACCGAAAGGAGGGCCGCGATGACCGTCCGTCTCGAGCTCGCCCTCCCGTTCGGCCCGGCCGCCGCCTAGCGGCACCTCCACGAGCACCGAGACGTCCTTCGCCGAACGCGGGCGGGCTTTCAGCCCCGTCACCCACTCGCGAAAGGACGCTCTTTGAGAAGAGCCCGCCGCAAGACCACCGTTCCCCCTCGCCCGAGGGTGAGCGCCCGCAGCAACGAAGAGATCGGCGCGCGCCGGGTGCGCGTCGTCACCGAGGACGGAGCCCAGGTCGGCGTGATGGCGCGCGCCGACGCGCTCGCCTACGCGGAGGAGCGGGGACTCGACCTCGTCGAGGTGGCCGCCGACGCCGACCCGCCCGTCTGCCGCGTCACCGACTACAGCCGGTGGCGGTACGACGAGGAGCGCCGGCTCCGCGTGTCACAGCGAAACCAGTCGCACGGCGGCCCGAAGGAGGTGCGCCTGCGGCCGCGCATCTCGGGCCACGACTACGAGTGGAAGCGCGACCAGGCGCTCGAGTTCCTGCGCGAGCGCGCGTCGGTCAAGGTCGTCGTCTTCTTCCGCGGCCGCGAGCGCGAGCATCCCGAAGCCGGCCGGCGGCTGCTCGCACGCCTCGCGGAGGACGTGCGCGAGGTCGGGCACGTCCAGGGGCGGGAGAGCTTCGAGGGCCGCACGATGACCGTGATCCTCGCGCCGAACGGTGCGGCCGCATGACGCCGAGGCGCCACGCGGTCGCGATCGCGCGACTCGTCGTCGCCGCGATCGAGGCCGAGCCGTCGCGCGGACCACAGAAGCTCCGCCGCTCCCAGGTTCGCTGGGCGGCGGAGCAGCCGGACGAGTCGCTCGCGACCGAGCTCGGCGTTCTGGAGCTCGTCGATGCGGCACGCGACGCGCACCTGTGCGCGCTCGGAGCCGACGACGGCCTCGCGGCGCTGTGCGTGCCCTGGCAGGACGTCGTGGCGGAAGCGGTCGCGCTGCTCGACCGGCCGCGCGCCCGCACGTGCACGCGCTGCGGGGCGCGGCTCTCCCGCCGCCGGAGGAACTGCGGCCGCTGCGGCCGGAGATGCGACAATCAGGGATGACCTACGAACAGGCGCAACAGGCGCTGCTGACGCTCGCGCGGCGGAACAGCGGGCTGATCACCGCCGACGCGGTCGAGGCCGACCCCGATCTCGCCGCCGACCGCAACACCGTCACCGCCGCCGGCCGTGCTCTCGCCAGCGAGACGAACGTGTTCGCCGTCCCGCGCGAGGACGGCTGGTTCCCCTACGACGAGATCCGGATCACGGTTCTCTAGGCGGAGAGCTCGCGGGCGCGCTCGAGCAGCGCCGTCTCGGCGGCCGCCTCGCGCTCGCGGGCCGCGTCGCTCCAGCGGGCGTGCGCGGCGAGCTCGGCATCGACCGTGCCGAGCATCGCGTCCATCGCCGCCTCGGACGACGAGCCGGCCTGCTTCCGCGCGGCCGCGCACGCGGCCGGGTCGAGCGCCGACTCGAGCGACGCCGCTTCGACGGATACGGTCGACCCCGTCACCGCCTCGGCGGCCGCGGCGAGCCGCTCCGGCGTCAGCGCCGAGGACGGCTCCCCCGCGTCGACGAGCTCGCGCACGGCACGGCCGACGACCTTGTGCGCGCTCCGGTAGTCGAGCTCGCCGGAGAGCGCGAGCACGTCGGCCACGTCGGCGGCCGTCACGAAGCTCTCGCGGGCGATCTGCTCGAACCGCTCCGGCCGCAGCTCGATGCCGTCGAGCACCGACGCCGTCAGCCGCGCGACCGCGACCGCCTCCTCGAGCGCGCGCGGGACGAGGCCGTTCAGCAGGTGGAAGTGATCGGTGCGCGCGGAGCCGGTGTGCAGCACGACGAACGCTCCGGCGACGTCGGCGGCAGCCTGCGCGGCCTGCGTGCGGATCGCGGCGAGCGCGTACGGGTTCTTCTTCTGCGGCATCAGCGCGCTCGCGCGGCTGTGCGCGTCCGCGAGCTCGAGCAGGCCGAACTCCTGGCTCGCGTAGATCTCGAAGTCCTGGCCGAGCTCGCTCTGGTGCGTCGCGGCGATCGCGACGCTCGAGAGCAGCTCGACGTACACGTCCGACTGCCACGCCGCGTCCTTCGCGTGCTCGACGAGCTCCTCGCAGCCGAGCAGCTCCGCGAGGCGCCCGCGGTCGAGCGACCAGCGCGATCCTGCGCTCCCCCCTGCCCCGGCGACGCTCGCGCCGAGCGCCTCGTGCGACCGCGCGGCGCGCGCCGCGTCGCGGAGCGCGGGGAACGCGTACGCGAGCAGCAGATGGCCGACGGTGGTCGGCTGCGCCGGCTGGAGGTACGTGTAGTCGGTCGCGAGCGCCCCCTTCGTCGCGCGCGCGTGCCGGGCGAGCGCAGCGGCCTGGCCGACGAGCGCGTCGTGCACGTCGCGGGCTCCCGTGCGAGCCGTCAGCCTGAGCGCGACGCGGAACGCCTCGCGGCGCGGCCGTCCGGCGCTGAGCCAACCGGCGGCCGAGCGGCCGACGCGCCGCTCGAGCTCCGCCTCACGCGAGTTGAACGCGTCGCCGAGCGCTGGGTCCCACGGGAACTCGTCGCCCGGGATCTCGTGCAGCTCGAGCAGCCCGCGCAGGAGCGCCGTCGCATCGGCTCCCGAGAGGTCGCCGCCCTCCACGAGCGCGACCGCATGCGCGAGGTCGGCGAGCGAGAGCCCGTGGGCGAGTCGCGGCGCGTGCGCGGTCTCGGCCGCGAAGGCGGCTGCGACGAGCTCGCCCGCCGCGCTCCCGCGCAGGCGGCCGCCGCGTCCGAGCTCCTCCGTCTCCGTCACGCGGAAGAGCCTAGACGTCCTCCCGTACCGCAGCCGTGATCGCATCGTCGAGCGACAGCAGCAGATCGCAGCACGCGGGCGTCAGGTCGAGCTCGTCGCTCCGCTCGAGCAGGCGGCCGACGTCCTCCGCCAGGTCCCACAGGTCCGCGTCCGCCCGCCGAAGTAGCAGCCGCCGTACATCGGCGGGAACGCACGTCGCTCCCATCGTCCGGGTCACCTCCCGCTTCGGGCTCGCTGATCGTGTCGGGCTGGGTGACGCTTCTCACGGGCGGCGACTGGGCCTCGACCGGCATGAACCTAACCCCGCCGGCCGATCCCGAAACGGGCACGCCGTGTTCGACGGACGGCCGAACGGGTAGACAGGGCGCCGTGAGCGAGGCGAGAGAGCAGCAGGTCGTGCGCGAGGTGCGCGAGAAGACGCGAGAGCTTGCGTCGCTCCTCGACGACTTCAGCGACCGCCTCCGGCGCATGCGACAGCGGAACCGCGACGTCGAGCAGGAGATCGCGTCGTTCGAGTCGGAGCTCGAGCGGCTGCGCGTCGAGGTGCTGGAAAAAGGCACGTGACGCGGCGTCAGGTGACGTGCACGCCCATCGCGATGCTCGCGGCGTAGCCGGTGCCTCTCCTTGCGAGCTTCAGCGTTCCCTTGTTGCCGCCGTTCCGGAAGATGGCATCGCTCGCATTCGACGTGTCCGGCGCCCCGCCGTGCGCGGCGTACGGCTGTCGCGCATAGACCGCGTGAGACCGCCGCGGGGAAGAACACCTGCTCTGTGTGGAGGACGCTTCCGCCGACGTGCACCTTCACGTGGACGTGCACTGCGCGGCCGGGGTACCAGCCCGGGTAGATGGTCGTGAAGGTCGCGACGCCGCGCGCGTTCGTGCGCTGCGCGCCGCGGAGGAAGCTCGTTCCCGGACGGCCGGCGACCGCCCCGGAGTAGGCGCCCGACGCGTCGCAGTGCCAGATCTCGACGGTCGCTCCTCCGAGCGGCCGGCAGGTCGAGGCGTTCAGCACGGTCAGGACGAGCGCGAGCCGGACGCCGGGCTTGCCGGCGCGGACGTCGCGGCGGGGCTTCTCGCCGGGACGTAGAAGGGCCCCTCCGTCAGCTCCGCTGTGAGCATGCAGCGACGGCGCCCGTGCGGACGGCGAGCGGCCCGGCGGGAGAGGCGCTGGTCGAAGCCGGTCATGCGGGCACGGTAGGGCGGCCTCCTCGGAGCCGCCCAGGAATGCGCGACCCGCTATGCGACCGCGTACACGTCGTCCGTCCCCTGCGCCCGCTGCGCCGCAATCAGGTCGCGGTACCGGTAGAAGCTGCCCTTCGGCACGCGCTCGAGTGTCGCGTAGTCGACGTAGACCAGGCCGAATCGCTTCCAGTAGCCCCACGCCCATTCGAAGTTGTCAAGCAGCGACCAGGCGAAGTAGCCGCGCAGCGGGACACCGGAGGCGACCGCCTCGGCGGCGGCGCCGATGTAGCCCTCGAGATACGCCTGGCGCTCCGGGTCACCGACCGACCCGTCGTGGCCGCGGACATCGGGGTACGCGGCGCCGTTCTCGGTCACGTAGATCGCCTTCGGCGCATAGTCGCGCGCGAGCCGGAGCAGCAGGTCGCGGAGCCCCTCGGGCACGACCTCCCAGCCCATGTCGGTCCGGTCGACGTCGGCGCGCCGCACGATGCGCGAGCGGCTGCCGTCGGTGTCGGCGGCGACGAGCGGCGACGTGTAGTTGTTGACGCCGAGGAAGTCGATCGGCTGGGCGATCTGCTCGAGGTCGCCGTCCGCGATCTCCGGCAGGATCTCGCGCCACTCCTCGACCATGTCCTGGGGATAGGCGCCCTTGAAGATCGGGTCGAGGAACCAGCGGTTGTGGAAGCCGTCGACCCAGGTCGCCGCCGCCTCGTCTCCGTCCTCGTCGCCCGCGGCGTAGACGAAGTCGAGGTTCAGCGTGATCCCGACCTCGGAGCCCGGAGAGAGCTCGCGCACGATCTGCACCGCGCGGCCGTGCGAGAGGAGCAGATGGTGGGCCGTCGCGAGCGCGTCGGCGTCGGAGGTGCGGCCCGGCGCGTGGTGCCCGAAGGCGTGCCCGACCCACGAGACGACCCACGGCTCGTTGTGCGTGATCCAGTGGCCGACGCGGTCGCCGAGCCGGCCGGCGACCGCTTCCACGTACTCGACGAAGGCGTCGACGGTCGCACGCGCGGGCCAGCCGCCGGCGTCCTCGATCGGCTGCGGCGTGTCCCAGTGGAAGAGCGTCACGTACGGCGCGATCCCGGCGGCCAGCAGGTCGTCGACGAGCCGGTCGTAGAAGTCGAGCCCCCTGTCGTTCACCGGCCCTCGCCCGCCGGGCACGACGCGCGGCCAGGCGACCGAGAAGCGGAAGGCATCGATGCCGAGCTCGCGCATCAGCGCGATGTCGTTCGGGTAACGGTGGTAGAAGTCGCACGCGACCGTGCCGTCGTCGCCGTTCCGGACCTTGCCGGGCGTCGCGCAGAAGCGGTCCCAGACGCTCTCGCCACGGCCGTCCTCTGTCGCTGCGCCCTCGATCTGGTAGGACGCGGTCGCGGCACCCCACACGAAGTTCGGCGGAAACGCGCTAAGCGGCAGGTTGGGCATGGATGTCCTCTCGGTTGGTGGGGGCTGGTGCTGTGACGTGGCAGCGCGCCGCCTGGCCGGGGCGCGCCTCGACGAGCGCGGGCGTACGTTCGCGACAGACGCCGATCGCGAGCGGGCAGCGGTCGACGAAGCGGCAGCCGGGTGCCGGATCGACTGCGGCCGCGGCCGCACCGCGGCGCAGCTCGATCGGCGCGAGCCCGCCGTGCCCGTCGGGCACGGACTCGATCAGCAGCCGCGTGTACGGGTGCAGCGGTCCCGCCAGCACCTGGTCGACCGGCCCCTGCTCGACGACCTGCCCGGCGTACATGACGAGGATGTCGTCGGCGACGTAGCGCGCGCTCGCGAGGTCGTGCGTGACGTAGAGGAACGCGATGCCGCGCTCCTTCAGGTCGCGCATCAAGTTGAGGATCCCGACGCGGATCGACACGTCGAGCATGGAGATGGGCTCGTCGGCGACGACGACGCGCGGCTCGACCGCAAGTGCGCGCGCAATCGCGACGCGCTGCCGCTGTCCGCCCGAGAGCTCGTGCGGATACTTGTCGGCGATCGCAGCGGGCGGGACGAGCCCGACCGTCTCGAGCAGCTCTTCGACGCGCGCGCGGACGTCCCGGCGCGACGCGAGGCCGTGGATGCGGAGCGGTCGAGCGAGGTGGTGGCGGACCGTCTTCGCGGGATTGAGCGACCCGAATGGATCCTGGAAGATCAGCTGCACCTGCGAGCGGTAGCGCAGGGCGTCGCGGCGGCGCCTGCCGACAACGTGGCCGCCGAACAGGACCTTGCCCGCCGTCGGGTCGTAGAGCCGCGCGATCAGGCGCGCGACGGTGCTCTTCCCGCTACCGCTCTCGCCGGCGAGCGCGGTGATCCGCCCGGGCCGGAGCGAGAACGACACGTCGTCGACCGCATGCAGGCGCGCGCGGTGCAGCACGCCGCCGGCGCCGAACTCCTTCGAGAGCCCGCGCACCTCCAGGACGCTCACTGTCCCTGCTCCCTGCGGCGGCAAAGCCGCCACCTCCGCTCTCTGGTGAGCTCCGTCGAGCCTACGCTCACAGTCCCTCCTCCACGAGGTGGCACGCGACCAGGTGGCCGGGCGCCACCTCGCGGAGGACGGGCCGCTCCGCCACCTGACGGCGGTGGAGCGCGGTGTCACCCGGGACGCAGTGGGGGCAGCGCGGGTGGAAGCGGCAGCCGCTCGGCGGCGCCGCCAGGTCGGGCGGCGAGCCGGGGATGCCGGAGAGCCGCTCGACCGGGCCGGTGAGCGGCGGGAACGACGAGAGCAATCCCGCCGTATACGGATGCCGGGCGTCGTCGCGCAGCGCCGCTGCCGGCGCGACCTCGACGATCTCGCCCGCGTACATGATCGCCACGCGGTGGGCGAGCTCGAGCAGGAGCGAGAGGTCGTGCGTGACGAACAGGACGGCGAATCCACGCGCCCGCTGAAGCTCCCGCACCTGCTGCAGGATCTCGCGCTGCACGACGACGTCGAGCGCGGTCGTCGGCTCGTCCATGATCACGAGCTCCGGCTCGAGCGCGAGCGCCATCGCGATGATGACGCGCTGGCGCATCCCGCCCGAGAGCTCGTGCGGATAGGCGCGCAGCCGCCGCCTGTCGATGCCGACGAGCTCGAGCAATTCGCCCGCACGCCCGACGGCATCGCGCTTCGAAACGCGCTCGTGCGAACGCATCATGTCGACGAACTGGTCGCTCACCCGCAGCACCGGGTTGAGCGCGTTCATCGCGCTCTGGAAGACCATCGACACGTTCCGCCAGCGGTGCCGGCGGAGCTGCTCGCCGGAGAGCCGGACGAGATCCTCGCCGTGGAACAGCACGCGACCCGACGCGATGCGCGCGGGCGGCCGCAGCACCTGCATGATCGCGTTGCCGAGCGTGCTCTTGCCGCAACCGGATTCGCCCGCGAGGCCGACGATCTCGCCAGGGGCGATCGCGAGCGAGACGCCGTCGACGGCGCGCGTCGTGCGCGACCGCGACGCGTACTCGACGACGAGCTCCTCCACCTCGAGCACCGGCCGCTCGGCGACGGGCGCCGCCTCGCCGGGAAGCGTCGAGAGAGCCACGGTCACGCGGCCCTCCGGACAGGCAGCACGAGCGAGCGCAGGAAGCCGCGCCGGCGCACCTCGTCGCGGAGGCGCGGGTTCGACACCTCGTCGATGCCGGCGAGGATGAGCGTCAGCCCGAGCACCGTGATCACGAGCGCGAGCCCAGGGAAGAGGAACGGCCACCACTCGCCCTGCAGCACGGCGGAGTTCGTCTGCGCCCAGTAGAGCGTCATCCCCCAGCTGACGTGCGTCGTGTCGCCGAGGCCGAGGAACTCGAGGCCCGCATCGACGAGCAGCGACACGTAGAACACCAGCACGAACGCCGCGGCGATGCGGCTGATCATGTTCGGCATGATCTCGCCGAAGACGATCCGCCACGTCGACTCGCCCGCCACCTTCGCGGCGAGGACGAAGTCGCGGTTCTTCAGCGAGAGCGCCTGACCGCGTAGGATCCGCGCTTCGAACGCCCACAGCGTCAGCGCGAGAACGACGATCATCGTCCCCATGCTCCGGCTCTTCAGGTACGCAGAGATGACGACGAGCAGCGGGATCGTCGGGATGACGAGGAAGACGTTTGTCAGGAAGTTGACGGCCTCGTCGACAACACCGCCGGAATAGGCGGCGAGCACGCCGAGCGTCGTCGCGAGCACGGTCGCGAGCAACCCGGCGAGCGCACCGAGGACGAGCGACCGGCGGGCGCCGAGCACGACCTGCGAGAAGATGTCGCTCCCCTGGTCGGTGGTTCCGAACAGGTGGTGCCACGAGGGTGCCTGCCGCGCCGCGAGCAAGTTGAAGTCCGTCGGGTTCGAGACGGAGATGAGCGGCGCGATCAACGCGACGATGACCATGAAGCCCACGAGCACGATCCCGGCACGCGACTTCGGGTTGCGGAGCAGCAGCGCCGGCCAGCCGGGGATGCGCAGGCGCGTGCGCGCTGCGGGCGTCGTTGCGGGGGCAAGCTCGATCGTGGGCTGCAGCTGCGACATCAGCCGGTGCGCACGCGCGGGTCGAGAAGCACGTTCAGCAGGTCCATGACGAAGTTCGCGGCGATCACACACAGCGCGAACACGAGCAGCAGCGCTTGCGTGAGCGGGTAGTCGTTGCCGAGCGCCGCCTGTTGCAGCGTCAGCCCGGCGCCCGGGTAGCTGAACACGTACTCGATGAAGACGAGTCCGCCGACGGCGCCGGCGAACTGCGCCGCGAAGCCGTTGAGCGGCGGCAGGATCGCATTGCGCGCGGCGTAGCGCGTCATCACGCGACGGTCGCGGAGGCCCTTTGCGTGCGCCATCGCGACGTAGTCCTCGCCGACCGTGTTGATCATGACGGTGCGCATGTTCAGCACCCAGCCCCCCGCATACGCGGCGACGATCACGAGAATCGGCAGCTCGGAGTGCCGCAGCGCACTCGTCAGGAACGCCCAGTTGAAGCCGGGCACGAGGCCGCTGTCGTACGCGTGCTGGATCGGGAACCAGTGCAGCTTCAGGCCGAGGACGTAGACGGCGACGAGACCGGTGAAGAAGGCGGGAAACGCCGACAGCGCCATGAACACGGGCACGATGACGCTGTCGAAGCCGCCGCCGCGGCGCCAGGCCGCGACCATGCCGATCGCCGTGCCGAGCACGAACGAGAGGATGAACGCGACGCCGACGAGGAAGATCGAGTAGGGCAGCACGCGCCCGATCACGGCGGAGACATGGCTCGGGTAGTTCGACGTCGAGACCCCGAAGTCGAGGTGCGCGAGTCGGTGCAGGTAGACGACGTAGTCGTGCCAGATCGAGCCGCTGCCCCCGCCGAGCAGCGCCTGGTAGGTCTTGATGATCCCGGGGTTCGCCTGGATCTGCGACGGTGACAGTCGCTGCAGCACGCCGCCGATCGGGCTCCCTGGCATGAGGCGCGGAAGCAGGAAGTTGAGCGTCAGCGCGACCCAGACGGCGAAGGCGTAGAACGCGAGTCGGCGGGCGAAGAAGCGCATTTTGACGAGTCGTAAGTGTGGCGGCGGACGGCCCCCCGCCGACCGCCGCCTGCATGGAAGGGACTCGCTGCTACTGCCCGGCCTGTCCGCCCGGGCAGATCTGTGTGAACGACAGGATGTTGTCGGGGAACGTCGTGAAGATCGGGTCGCCGATGAAGTGCTTCGGCGTGTCGAAGCAGTGGAAGTACTTCGTGCTGTAGGTCGACCAGCGCGGCCCGATGAAGAGCGGCACGATCGGGAACTGCTGCAGCCAGAGCTTCTCGAGCTGCGTCGCGATCTGGTGCTGCTTCGCCGGGTCGAGCGACGACTTCCACTGCGAAAGCAGCGAGGTCGCCTGGTCGTTCTTGTAGTGGGCCCAGTTGCCCGTGTTCGTCGCGTCCTGGCCCGGGGCGACGTACGCGTTGTTCGACATGTTCGCGTAGAAGAACCCGTACGGAGACCCCTGCGACCCGTTCTGCCAGAGCAGCGTCGGGTTCTTCGTCGCCGACGCGTTCGGGTACCAGGAGTTCCAGTCGGGCTCGAGCTTCACGTTCGAGTCGATCCCGATCGCCTGCAGGTTCTTGGTGATGATCTGGTTCGAGGCGACCCAGTCCGACCAGCCCGAGATCACGTGGATGTCGAGGTTGACCGGGTTGCCCTTCGGGTCGA